>DASZEU010000546.1:0-14815 GCA_035940535.1 Candidatus Angelobacter sp. | reverse complement strand
ACAAAGCTAATCGTAGTCCCAGCAGCAATTTTTTGGCCGGCTGGCGGGTACTGGCGCAACACCTTTCCTGATGGACCATTGGAGTCTTCCACCAACTCAATTTTTCCCAACGTGAACCCTGCTTGCTCGACTGCTGTAGTTGCTTCGGTGGCGGAGTGTTCCACGAAGTTCGGCATTACGTAGCTCTGGCTGGAGTCATTGGACGCCACGATCAACGCGATCTTGGGAGACACGGCATTCTTGGCGTCGGGAGGGGGACTCTGGGCGACCACAGTTTGTGGAGCTGCGCCCGGCATTCGAATGGTGGCCACGGTTCCAATTTCCAGTCCTCTGCGGCTGATATTGATTTCTGCTACTCGTTCGCTCTGGCCGATTACATTTGGAACTCCGGAGCGTTGCGGCCCCAGGCTCTGCGCCACGCGGATCCGCCAGCCGCGCCTCACTTTGGTGTCCGGAGGGGGCGACTGGGAAACGATGTATCCCTCCAGAACGTCTGCACTATAAAATCGATTCTCTACGAAGAGGACTAACCCTTGGGAATTTGCCAGGCGCTCGGCGTCCGCCGAAGGCAGGCCCTGCAAGCGGGGAACGCGGACTTCTCGTCCATGAATTGCAAAGCGCATGGAGAGCAATGCGGAGGCCAGGCAGACGAGAAGAAGGATGAGTCCCAGAAGGAAATAGCGAAAGAGTCGCCGCACAAGCTAACGGGCCTCCATCCCATCGGGATGTCTGGGAGGAACAGCCTGCGCCTTTTTGAATATGGCCGCCGGTTTGTCGTCGCTGGCCGGGGCAAAGGATTCGTCCTTGAAGGCAGGATTCAGGATAGCCACACGCATAAAGTCGATCCAGATCGGCAAGGCTGCTTCTGATCCTGTCTCTTTGCTGCCTAGAGTTTTCTTTTCATCAAAGCCGGTCCACACACCGCAGGTAATTGAGGGAGAGAAGCCGACAAACCAGGCATCGGTATAGTCGTTGGTCGTGCCCGTCTTTCCAGCCAGCGGATGTTTTAGCCTGGCTGCGGCCGCGGCCGTACCGTGCAGCACGACTTCTTGCAGCAGCGAGACCATGGTCCGCGCAGTATGCGGGCTGACGGCATCTTTGGCGTCGGGAAAATTCTCCTCCAGCACGCGGCCCTCATAATCGGTTACCTTGCGAATAGAGTGAGGCTCAATGCGCACACCGTCATTGGGAAAGACCGAGTAGGCCGAGGTTTGTTCGTACAACGTAAGGTCGGCGGCCCCCAGCGCCACCGGCAGGTAAGCCGGGAGAGGAGAGGTAATGCCGAAACGCCGCGCATATTCAATGACCGTGGGCATTCCTACTTTCTGCGCGAGTTTCAAAGCGGGAATGTTGCGTGAATCGGCCAGAGCATGTCGCAGCGTAATATTGCCTTGAAATTTGTAATCGAAGTTGTGGGGCTTGTAGGGAACGCCGCCGCTAAAGAAGGTTGTAGGAGCGTCCAGAATCATGTCGTCCGGCTCAGCGCCCTGATCGACTGCGGCAGTATAGACGAACGGCTTAAAGGAAGAACCCACTTGGCGCTGGGCTTGCGTGGCCCGGTTGAATTTAGACTCTTGAAAATCGCGCCCGCCAACCATGGCCTTGATATCTCCGGTAGCGTTGTCGAGCGCCAGCAACGCTCCTTGCGCACCTGAATCCTGCTCAAGAAGCACTCTCGCAGTCTGGTCCGGATTAAGAGAGATGATCCTTATATAAGCGATGTCTCCGGGAACAAGGATCTCCTGAGGCAACTTGTGCTTGGTCCAGGAGATTTCTGCCCCATTGAGCATGGCTGTGTAGCGGCCGAATTTGACTTGCGCGCTCTGAGGAGTGACCTCGGTTACCAACGCATGAACGTAACTACCGTTTGCGATCGGCTGGTCCCAGTCCGGATGCTGGTACTTCTCCAGAGAGAGGCCGGTTTGAACTACATTTTTCAGATGTCCCTTCCAGCCGTGGCGGCGCTCATAAGCTGCCAGCCCATCCAATACGGCTTGGTTTGCGGCTTTTTGCAAATCCAAATCGAGGGAGGTATAGACCCGCAGCCCGCCCTCGTGCACCTCGCTGGAGCCGTATTTCTTTTCCAGGTACCTGCGGACCTCTTCGACAAAATAAGGAGCCAGCGATCCTTCAGCCGGCTGAACATTCAGTACCAGCGGAGCGGCCTTGGCGCGGATGGCTTCATCGGCTGTGATCTTGCCATCTTCCAGCATGTTGTTGATGACCAGGTTACGGCGTCGCATCGCGCGCTCCGGATTCGAGATGGGAGAGTAGTGGACAGGAGACTTGGGTATCCCCGCCAGCAACGCCGCCTCTTCCAGCTTCAAATCTTTGGCATGCTTGTCGAAATAGTATTGAGCACCAGCTTCAAATCCATACACGCCATGACCCAGCGAAATCTGGTTGCAGTACAAGGCAAAGATCTGCGGCTTGGTGAAATGGCGTTCGATCTGGATGGCCAGCATGGCCTCCTGGATTTTGCGGCTGAAATGCCTCTCTGGCGAGAGAAACAGGTTTCGGGAAAGCTGCATCGTGAGCGTGGAAGCGCCTTGCGAACGCGATCCCGACGCCACATCCCGATAGGTAGCTCCCATCACGCGCCACAGATCGATGCCCCAGTGCTGCTCGAAGTTTTTGTCTTCAATGGAGATGATTGCGTCCCGCAGGACTTTAGGAAAATCATCGTAAGAAGCCAGGACGCGTCGCTGCAGCGCGAAAGAGCCGATCACTTTGCCATGGTCGTCATACAACTCGGTGATAGTGCTGGGACGGTAGTGCTCCAGTTCGCTGATCTGTGGCAGGTCAGTGGAATAGACAATCAAGAGACCGGCCAGGGTTCCCACCAGGGCAGAGGCCAGCAACAGCAGGCTGAACACGACCCGGCCGACCAACTTTCGCCCACCCACATGCACAGCGGGGAGATCTGAATATAGAAACTTCATTGCAGCGCGGGGGACCAAGGCCAGAATAGCACGGTACAATATTGGGTGCGAATGTTTTCCAACATCAAGACCACCTTGGAGATGATCAAGTGGGAGCACTCGGTGTTTGCTCTCCCATTTGCTATGTGTGGCGCCATGCTGGCCGCCGGAGGTCTTCCGACCATGGCGCAGCTTGGGTGGATCATCCTGTGCATGATTTCGGCACGCTCGGCTGCTATGGCGTTTAATCGTCTGGCCGACGCCCAAATCGATGCCGCTAACCCCCGAACCACCACCCGGGCCATCCCAGCCGGATCGCTCTCGCAAAAATTCGTGACCGTATTCGTGATGGTGTCTTGTGGAGTCTTCGTGTTGGCCGCCGCGCAACTGAATCGGCTGGCGTTATCGCTTTCGCCCGTGGCCCTGGGCATTGTGCTTTTGTATTCCTACACCAAGCGCTTTACTCGCTGGTCGCATTTGGTCTTAGGTTTGGCGTTGGGGGTGGCCCCTGCGGCTGCCTGGATTGCGGTTCGCGGATCGCTCGACTCCCGCATTTTGATCCTGACTGCGGCGGTCACTTTTTGGGTTGGCGGTTTCGACGTCCTCTACGCCTGCCAGGACATCCATTTCGACCGCTCCCACGGCCTCTATTCTGTGCCCCAGGCTTATGGCATTCAAAGCGCGCTTAATTTTGCCCGCACGCTCCATCTGCTCATGCTGTTTCTGCTGCTTGGATTTATCGTGGCGTTTGGCTTGGGGAAGCTTGCATTCCTGGGCGTGATTGCAGTGGCCTTGCTGCTAATTTACGAGCATTCGCTGGTCTCTGCCGATGATCTCAGCCGGCTTGATGCAGCCTTCTTCATCATGAACGGTGTAATCGCTGTGGTCTTCTTTGTTTTTGTGGCCGCTGATTTGCTCATCCGGTATCAGCGTTGATCTCTACGACCGTCTTTAGCTTACCCAGGATTCAGAATTCACCGGTGCATCCAAATACATGGCTACGATATTGCCATTGTTATCGAGCACGACCAGTTTGTTTCGTGTGAACCCCATTCCACACAGCCCGCCACAGGTAAAACTCCATTTGAGCGTCAGGTCAACGAGATAGACATTCGTGAAGGTCTCTTTGTTATGCGAGTACTGGTCCTGATGCTTTATGGTTGCATCATATTTAAGACCTATATGGAGGGCGGTGAATCCCGTCGGCAAATGTGGATTTATTTTCGCAGCCATCGCGAGATCATAATAATAGCGGACCGCTCTCGTAGTTAAGACACTCGTCTCTTGAATGGAGTCATTCCCTCGCATTCCCCAGAGCGGGGCCATTTCTTTCGGAGGAGCATCCTGTGCCAGGTAAGTCACGTGCTTGAGAACTTCTTCAATCATTTTGCTGGGGCTGGAATACACAGCTTCGGCCTTCTTCAGCATGGACTCTTCGTTTGCATCGCCAAAGGATCGAGATATCTCCACTTGGATCGCGCCTTCATTTTGCGATGTCTGAGGGATCTCTATGTGAAGGTCAGGCTCGTAAACAAGCCAGGAAGCCTTCGGATCTTCAGACACCAAGTTTTGGAGGAACTGTACATAAGGTTGCATCTTTTCATAGGCCGCAACCCAGTTTTGGACAAACTCTCTCTGCCTTGAGCCGTCCGAGGAGTATTTCTCCAAGTAGGCTTTGCATGGCTCGTATGCGCTTTGAGGGGTCTGCCTTGTTGCAGTAAGGCAAAGCTTGTATGCATCCCACTTAACCGCAGCGGGGTCTTGAGCGGATACCAGAGCGCAGCCAATCACGGCCACAAGGGTTAACACTGCTAATAATCTGAACATAATTTCGCAGCCTAAGAAGGTTGCCGGCCCGTCGAAGCGCCAAGACCACATATATTCTCAATATATTCTGATCATGGTACCAGAGTCGAAGAAGCAGAGCCCCTTAGGCAACTGACAGGGACTCTGCGAGACAAAAATTCATGCATATCGATCCGTTATTGGAGGCCCTTCTGAATGACCCAAATCACGACGACGATAGGCTGCTCGTGTTTGTTGTGCCAAATCGCCGTCGCCATTTGTGCATTGAAAGGCACTGGGAATTAAGTTCGAACTTGAGTCAGGAAGAATCTGGTCCAGAGCCGTACTGCTGCTGTTGACAAAGGCGATGTTGAAAGTACCGACCCCAACAGGCTGGATCAAGGCAGAAGAGTGGGCACCCGCCGTGGGGGAAGGCACTGGGGAGGGAACAGGCGTGGGTGAAGGGATAGGGGAAGGGGAAGGTGTAGGTGAAGGCATCGGGGGAGGTGTGGGTAAAGGTGTGGGCGTAGGTGTAGGTGGGGGATTAGGCTGCGAATCTACCGTGATTACGTATTCCGATTGAAAAGATATGGTGTCACCCACCGCGCGCGGAGTCCAAGTCGGCCCGGAAAACATCTGCAAGGTATAACAAGCATTTCCGCCGGGCACATTGGCCGCCTTACTCGTCTTGTTCCAATTGATCGCCATATTATTCGCGAGGGGCGGTCCCTGGAAGAAATCAACGTCCGGCGCTTGTCCAAGGATCGTGCCGTTTACAACAAGATCGGCCCCGGCTAAGGTGGCGGCGTTATTCGAGGAAACAGTAGTGTTGCCAGTGATGGTAACGGCCAGGTTCTCGGCCACGGCCAGGCAGAATCGCCGCGTAGCCGTCCAAGTCGTGTCCACTGCGGTCACGCCGTCAATGGAAGTGATCGTATAAGTGTAATTGACTGAAAAACCGTTTACGAGCTGTGTTTTTACCAGTGTTGCGAAATTATCGGTAACCCGGTATTTCCCTGCAACGCCGGGAATGGCTGTAAAGCCGATTGCGTTATTGCCAAAGTTAGGTGCAGCACAAGCATAGCTCGACAAAACCAGCAAAGCCATACAAGCTGAAAGCAATCTATAGTTACGCGCAAACATGAGATTCTCCTTGTCTCTTAAAACTTGTGAACAGTTGCATGTCCCGTTAATGCAAAGGGACAAAGTAACCCGATCAACAACTACCGAATCCTTTCTTTCCAAATTCGAAATCAAGAAACATCAGGAGCGAGGAACTATAGACGATTTTGGAGTTTAGAGAAGGAAAAAATTCAGGCGCGACAATTTTGGAGAAGACAATTATTAAAATTAATTAACAAACACAATTGAGCAGTTGCAACCTGCAGCAATTTTCAATACCGTTAATCTGAAATGCGTCGAAAGTTTTGTTTCCCGTTTCTCTCTTTCGCCTGCGCCGCTCTAGTGTTGGCTGGCTGTATCTGCCTTTTTATCCAAACTGCTTCCAGCCAGGTGTACCGGCCGATTGGGCCTCCAAGCGCGGACCATCCTCCCGAGAAGTACAAATTAGAAGGCACGGTGATCAATTCCGTGACTGGAGAGCCTATCCCCCGCGCTCTTGTCCAACTGAACGGGGTGGCCGCAGAAACGGTTCTCACCGGCCCGGATGGCCGTTTTCATTTCGAAGCAGTTCCGGAGGGGCAAATCGCAGTCACTGCGCGCAAACCGGGATTCTTTGAAAAAGACCCAGGCAAACCCCGAACCTGGCCGCGTTTTGGCATCACAATCGGCCCACAGACCGGACCCATCACATTGATGCTTGTCCCGGAAAGCGTCATCTATGGTCACGTTGAAGATGGCAATGGAGAACCGATTGAGAATGCGCAGATCCAAGTCATCCAGGTTCGGATCGAGGAAGGCCGCAAAAAACGACAGCAGGTGTCGGGGGGACAGACTGATGAGCAGGGAGATTTTCGGATTGCCGATCTGGCCCAAGGAACGTACTACATCGGCGTAGAGGCAAATTCGTTACTTCTCCGAAATCCGATCGAGCAATCCAAAAAGAACCGAGAGGGATATCCGGCTGTTGTTTATTATCCGACGAGCACGGATCTCTCCTTTGCGCAGCCCATAAACTTGACGCCCGGCCAAAAAATACAACTGCAATTCTCTCTCAAACAAGAACCGCTGTTTCGCCTCTCCGGCAAAGTTGCCGGCGTGCCTTCGGGAACGTATGCCAACCTCCAGTTTTTCGATTTGGCCAGCAGTTCGCTTGCTTTCACCACGCAATTCGATCCGCAAAACGGCACATTCAAAACCATGGTCCCTGCAGGCACTTATGTTTTGCGCGTGACTGCGCCTGACGCCAACCGGAATGAAATGCTGGCCGAACAGACGATCACGGTTGGCTCTGATCTTCCCGACCTTCGTCTTTCTCTGGCTCCTTCGGTATCTTTGCCGGTTATTGTTCGAACGGAAATTACCAAAGAAACCCACGATGTGGATGTCAACCCTCACGGATACCGCCAGGAAGTGAACGTTCATTTATCGCCCGCCAACCCTTTGAACCGACCAGCGTGGGCCAACTTGGACCCGGAAAATCCCAGTTCTTTCAAAGTGGGGAATATCGTGCCGGGGAAATACTCGGTTGCAGTTAATGCCCTGAGGAGTGACAGATACGTACAATCAGCAAAGTGCGGAACGGTGGATCTGCTGCGGGAAGAACTGGTGGTCCCGCCCGGAGTGCAGTTACCGCCCATTGAGGTAGTGGTGCGTGACGATAGCGCTGTGCTGACCGGCAAGGTGCTCAACGTCAACGCCGATTATTTTACGAACCTGCTCATTGTGCCGCAATTTGCTCCAGCCCAGCCGTCGCGAGTCGTGAACGTTTATGGTCCGAGCGAATTTCAAACGTCAGGACTGGCTCCCGGAGACTACAAAATCTTTGCGTTTGATTCTCTCGACCGGGTTGAATACACGAGCCCCGAAGTCCTGGATCATTACGCTTCCCAGGCTGCTACTGTGACGCTTTCCGCGAATGGCAAGTCCAATGTAACGGTTGATTTGATACGGACAGGAGAATGATCCCGTGATGGCGCGCATCTTTCAAATTGCTGCTATTAACCTGCTTGCGCTTGCAGTGTTCGCCCAGCAAAAGGACACTTCCGCTGCCCCAGCCACAGGAAAATGGAAAATCAGCGGCGTGGTGGTGGATGCCACCAGCAGCACCCCCCTGGCGCGGGCCCAAGTAACCATTACGCCTGTCACCAGGCAAAATGAATTTCATACCATGGTCGCCGGTGAGGACGGGCGGTTTCTTTTTGACAATCTGGATCCCGGCAAATACACATTGACCGCCGAGCGCAAAGGATATCTCAGGGAGGCATTCGACCAGCATGGCCAGCATTCAACTTCCATCGTAGTGGGTCCCAAGCTGCAATCTGAAAACTTGCTCTTTCGTCTGCATCGCGATGCTTCCATATCGGGAACAGTGACCGACGAACAGAATGAAGCGGTGCGCAACGCGGAGATCACGCTATTTCAACAGGGAACGTCGAATGGGCAACTCGTTTTGCGCGCTCGCGCCAACACGAATGACGAAGGAGTCTATCACTTTAGCCATCTTTCTCCGGGCAAGTACTTTGTGGCAGCGTCCAGCCAGCCTTGGTATGCGCAACATCCGCTCCCTACTCAGCGCCGGCCCTACGCCCGGACAGGCATCAATAGTTCTCAAGGGGAAACTAACGGCGACGGAAAACCAGCCACGAGCCAGGAGGAAGATACTTCTCCCGGGCAGCAACCCATTTCTCCTCTTGATGTGGCGTATCCCGTAACTTTCTATCCTGCGGTAACCGAGTTTGAAGCAGCGGCTCCGATTGTGCTTTCGGCGGGAGAAAAATTCACGGCAGACTTGAATTTGCGTGCCGTTCCTGCGCTGCACCTGCGCATTGCGAGTTCCGTGCCGATTCAGAACGGAAATGTGCAGGTCGAAGCGCGCATCACGGGCGAATTGAATATGCCAGTGCATTCCCAGAGCATGTCATTTGAAGGCGGGGTCATGGAAGTTTCCGGCTTGGTCCCGGGGCATTACTTCCTACGGTTGAATTCTTATGACGGGAAGAACTGGAGCAGATCATCGAAAGAGGTCAGTATTTCCGGCGATGCCAAGGTTTCGACAGATGAGAAGGATGGATACGTACCCGTAAGCGGCGTGGTGAAACTGGAGGGCGCCGGAAATCTTTCCGGCCAGACCAACGTGTTCCTTTTTGACAAGGCGTCGGGGGCGCGCTTTTGGGGACAAGTCTCCGCCAAAAATGAATTCGAGATCGACCGCGGAGTACCTCCCGGACGCTACCAAGTCCTGGTTTCAACCACCGGATTTTTCTTTAAGACACTGGCCGCCACTCCTGGCCGCGTGACTGGCCACATAGTGGAAATCGGCCCTGGTGCTGCTGTGAGATTGACCTTGGAGCTAGGCCAGGGAATGGGCCGGGTCGATGGCGTTGCTTTGAAGGACGACATGCCTGTAGCCGGCGTAATGGTTTTGCTGGTACCGCAGGATTCCGCCGCGCCTCCGCAATTGTTTCGCCTCGATCAGAGTGACAGCGATGGGACTTTTACCGTGGCATCGGTGGTGCCCGGCAAATACACGGCCGTTGCCCTTGAGAACGGTTGGAATCTTCAGTGGAGCAATCGCAAGGTGCTGAAGCCGTACCTGGCGCAGGGTGTGCCGGTTCAAATAGAGCCCAACGGTAAATACGATATAAAACTCAAGGTTCAATAAACTTGAGTTGCAACCGCTCTTGATTTTCAATACCGTAAAAGCTGAATGCGCCGAAAGTTACACCTCATTGTTCCGTTGCGTGCCTGGCTGATTATTCTTTTTCTCGGCAACCTCTTTCCTTTTTCCGGAACCGTTCTTAGCCAAGAGCCCAGAGTCCCAGCCGCGAATCCTTCAGCAACGTACAAACTGGAGGGAATCGTGATCAGTTCCACCACCGGAGAACCCATTCCACGCGCTTATGTGCAACTAAGCGGAGACGCAGAGGATGCCATACTTACGGGCGCAGATGGACGTTTCCATTTCGAAGGCTTGCCCGAAGGACGAATCACAGTTTTTGCGAGCAAGCCGGGATTTTTCGAGAACATAGAAAAGAGACCCACGCACTCCAAGCTGCCAATCGGTCCAGAGACCGGGCCCATCACTGTGACGCTTGTCCCGGAGTGTGTGATTTATGGTCACGTTGAAGATGCCAATGGAGAACCAATTGAAAACGCGAAGGTTGGGGTCATTGGGATTAAAGTCAATCAAGGGCGCAAGTATTGGCACGATGCATCGGATGACCGAACCGACGAAAAGGGGAATTTTCGAATTGCCGAATTGGAAGCGGGCAAATATATCATCAACGTGGATGCGAACTCGTCACTTGCTCACGATCTAGTCTATTTATCGAAAGATAGCCAAGTCGGATATCCAGGATTGGTTTATTACCCTGACAGCCTTGATCTCCTCTCCGCATCGCCGGTGACCTTGGCTGCTGGCCAAAAAGTCCAAATAAATTTTTCGCTCAAGCGACAACGGCTCTTTCACATATCGGGTAAACTTACCGCTCTGCCTGCGGGCAGCCGTCCGGACTTCGAATTGCTCAATCTAGGTGGCGACCGACGTCCTTCGTCGATACAATTCAGTCCGCAAGACAGCACCTTCGAAGGTAAAGTCCCTCCAGGCGATTACAAGCTGCGCGTCACGGCATCCGATCCCAGCGGAAATGATTGGATGGCAGAGCAGAGGATCAACATCAGCCATGATTTTGCAAATCTTCATCTTCTTTTGACTGTGCCCGTGCGCCTTTCTGTGATTGTCAAGACTGAATTCACCAAGCAGCCTGGCGCAATCGCAAACAGTACAGACGAAGATATTGGCAAACATAATTCAGAGGTGGACGTGGCGCTCATAGCTCTTGACCCTTTTGTGGCCAGTCGTCATGATCGGAGGAAGGAGGCCGTACCTTCAGAGGATGGTTCTGATTCGCTCATTCTGGCGGACGTCCGGTCCGGCAGGTATTCAGTCGAGGTTTGGCCGCTCACTCCAAACGCTTATGTGCAGTCGGTCCGATGCGGAACCGTAGACTTGCGTCAGGATGATCTGGTTGTTCCGCCTGGAGGGCGGCTGCCACCCATAGAAATAATACTGCGCGATGATGGCGCCGAGTTGACCGGAACCGTGCGCAACACCAACGCCGATTATTCATCCGGCTTGCTGATCGTGCCGCAATTTGCTCCCAGGCACCCGCAAACCGGATCAATCTCAAATGGAGAGTTTCAATTTGCGAATCTTGCGCCCGGCGAATACAAGATTTTTGCATTCGATTCTACCTGGCGGCTTGAATATAAGAATCCCGACATTCTGGGCCAGTACGCTTCGCGGGCGGCCAGCATCACGCTTTCCACGAATAGCAAGGCCAAGGTAACGGTTGATTTGATACAGACTCAGGAGTAATCCGGCAATGCCCCGCACCATCGCGATCGTTAGCTTTGGCTTGCTGGCGCTGGCTGTGTTGGCGCCCTCAAAGAATATCGCCGCAGCCCCGCCTGCTGGGAAGTGGAAGATTGGCGGCATTGTCGTTGATGCCAGCGACGGTTCACCTCTGCCGCATACACCGGTGGCTTTCGCGCCAGCCGCTCGACGCGATGAATTGCATACGATCTTTACCGGCGACGATGGACGGTTTCTTTTTGAGAACCTGAATCCCGGTAAATACACTTTAACTGCGCAGCGCAAGAGTTATCTTACAGAGGCATTCGACGAGCATGGCCCGTATTCAACCTCCATTGCGGTGGGCCCCAAATTGCGATCTGAGAATCTGGTTTTTCGCCTGCATCGCGATGCTTCGATCTCGGGAAGAGTGACCGAGGATGGGACAGAGACGGTGCGCCAGGCCAAGGTAATGCTGTTTCAAGAAGCGATATCCAACGGAGAGAGGTCCATTGAGTTCCGCGCCGACGAGTACACCAATGACGAAGGGACTTATTATTTCAATCACCTCCCTCCTGGCAAGTACTTTGTGGTCGTATCCGTCAAGCCCTGGTATGCAAGAAAACCCAAAACCTCGACGGACACTGGCGAAGGCAAAGAGATAGCCACGAAATACGAGGAGAGTCATGGCTCCGCTTTGAACGTGGCATACCCCATCACTTATTATCCTGGCTCTCCCGATGCTGAAGCGGCGGCTCCGATTGTGCTATCAGCGGGGGCCCGATTCACGGCCGCCTTTGATTTACATGCTTTCCCGGCTCAGCAAGTGCACATTCCATTCGGGGATTTCGAGCCAGATAGTTCACTCCATGCATATATTTCGGAGCACCTTCTTGGATATGGGCGTGTGAAGCCTCAACAAGAAGCTATGCCGATTGATGGAGACGCGAGAACTCCGACCGACAAGAAAGAAGAATGGGTGTTCATCAGCGGCGTGGTGAAGTTGGAGCCTGCCGGGAGTCTTTCCGGCCCAGGACAGGTAGTCTTTCGTAGTAAGCAGTCTGGAAAACGGTTTTCTCAGCAAATCTCGGCTCAAGGCAGATTTCAGTTAAGCGTACCGGCTGGAAACTATGACGTTTCAGCAGTCACCGGCGCATTCTTCTTAATGAGTGTAGCCTCCTCCACGTTACGCGTGGATGGTCAAACGGTGGAGATTATCCCTGGCGATGATGTTCCGAAATTGACGCTCATCCTCACCCAGGATGTAGGTCGCGTCGATGGAGTCACGCTCAAGAGCGACACTCCCGTCGCCGGCGCTATGATTGTGCTGGTTCCCGAGGATGCGGTTCATCACGCACAGTCGTTTCGATGCAGCCAGAGCGATAGTGACGGGACTTTCACTTTAGCGTCGGTTGTGCCAGGAAAGTACACCATCCTTGCAATACAAAATGGCTGGGAGTTGGAGTGGGCCAATCCTGAAGTTCTGAAGCCGTATCTAGCGCAGGGCTTGGTGATTCAAGTAGAGCCCAAGGGCAAATACGAGGTAAAAGTCAAGATCCAACAGCTAGCGATTGCGGCAAATAAAGCAGGAAAGTAATAGCCGAGGCGGCTCTGTTTCCATTATCATTAAAGTCAATGGCTACAGCTACTTCATCCAGCGCAAAGCACGGGTTTCAAACACACGGGTTTCAAACGGACGACCCGCGCCTTCTGCCCATTTCCGAGAAAGTTTATGCCCGCGAAAGGCTCAGTCTTCAGGATGCGGTAACTCTCTATCGCTCCGCCGATATTCTGGCCGTGGGCTGGCTGGCCAATCACGTGCGCGAGCGCATGCATGGCAACGTTGCCTATTTCAACGTAAATCGCCATATCAATCCCACCAATGTATGTGTAGCTGCCTGCCGGTTATGCGCTTTTGGACGAAAGAAAGATGCGCCCGGGGCATACACAATGGCACTGGACGAAGCTTTTGAGACTGCTGCTTCCGGCTATTCGGAAGCAGTCACCGAATTTCATATTGTCGGCGGACTCCACCCCGACCTGCCGTTTCAGTACTATCTTGATCTCATCGCGGGATTGAAGGAGCGGTTTCCGCAGGTCCACATTAAAGCTCTCACCATGGTGGAGATTGCCTTCCTGGCCAAACGCGCCAAGCTCTCCATTTCCGAGACGTTGCGGCAGCTCAAAGATGCCGGGCTGGATTCGCTGCCGGGCGGTGGAGCAGAGATTTTCAATGAACGCGTGCGTCGCGTGATTTGTGACCACAAGATTGACGGCGACCAGTGGTTGGAAACGGCCCGCACGGCCCACAATCTTGGCCTTAAGTCGAATGCCACCATGCTCTACGGCCATATCGAAAATGAAGAAGATCGCGCCGACCATCTGGTACGCCTGCGCGCTTTGCAGGACGATACACACGGCTTTCAAACCTATATTCCTTTAGCTTTTCATCCTGCCAACACGCCGCTTCAGCATCTCTCCACAACCACGGGAATGCTGGATTTGAAGCAGATCGCGGTCGGCCGGCTGGTGCTCGATAATTTCCCCCACATCAAGGCTTATTGGCAAATGATGTCTCCCAAGATCGCGCAGATAGCGTTGCGTTTTGGCGCCGACGACATTGACGGCACCGTGATTGAAGAAAAGATTTATCACGACGCCGGGGCCACCACACCTCAGGGGTTGCGCCGCAAAGACCTGATACGCCTGATTACCGAGGCCGGCCGCGAACCCATCGAACGCGACACCATGTACCGCCCCGTGGAGCGGACCGAAACCTCGTTTAGCATTTCCGTTTAGGAGCATTCAGCACTTAGCACTCAGCATTCAGCCCATGTAACATTCCCGCGCTACCTAAGCGGAATTAAAACTGGAGCCTGTCGATACCAATGGATGTCACAACTGAAGCACCTAAATTTTGGACAATTGCAAAATGTTTCACGGGCTGAGTGTTGAAAACATGAGCGAGGATTGGTTTGTCAATGTGGAACCCACAGAGGAAACAACAATAAGTGCCGGAGTGCGGTAGATCGAGCCTGTAACTTGGCCGGCGACAACATCGATTAAAATATCAAGCTGCCTCGTGGGCTGAATGCTAAGTGCTGAATGCTTCTTATCCAATTCCTAAATCGGCAGAGGATTCAAGAGGCGTGCCACAAACACGGCAGATCACAGAAGAACAGTCCCCGCAGATCAGCGGGTCAGAGACTTCACGGGCGCAGCTTGGGCAATAAAGCGATTCCGATAATGGCGGCCTGGATTTTTGTTCTTCACTCATGACAAGATGCTTCGAGATCATATTTTCTTGCAAATTTCAAATGTAGCATAGGGATGGAGACCAAAATACAAGATGCCAACCAGAGACGAAGTAATCCAAAACGAGGCTGACAGAAAAATTCAGCAGGAGTTCAACCAGTGGGCGCAGGCAGGCCGGGGTGATGAGATGGAAGATCACCACTCCGACATCACAGACCAGACCATTGCCCTCATGGACGTGAAGCCAAACGACCGAGTGTTGGATCTTGGCTGTGGCACTGGATGGGCATCGCGACGGCTGGCCCAAATCGTCACGTCCGGCGAAGTAGTGGGCCTGGATGTTGCCGATGAGATGCTTCGCCGCGCCGAGGAGACCTCA
>DASZEU010000545.1:0-13037 GCA_035940535.1 Candidatus Angelobacter sp. | reverse complement strand
AGCTGAAACTCCAGCGTATACCACCCGTTACTTTGCTTCTTTTGCACTTTGCAACCTTCTCTCTGCAAAGTGTAACGTTTCTCACTGTCTCATTTTAGGGGTGCAGTCCAGGCGATTTCTGTTACGGGTTGTTACGGCTGTTACGGCTTTCATGATGCCTGCCTTTGGTTCTGACCAAAATGGCATTTCCAAGGGATTGAAACTCGTCGGAGTAGTAGCCCGAAACCAATAGATCGCGAAGGAAATAAGATTTCCAAAGCCTATCTTTGGTTATCTTTAACACAACTACTATAGATTGTCAATTAGAAAGAAATCTATGGATAGTTAAAATATTGCGGAAAACGAGCTAAATCATTGATGGTAAAGGAGATTCAGGCGAGGGTTTGATCTTCAATCACTGTTTAAAAGGTAATTCAGGTTGCTTTCTAACCCTTAACTACTGGTGACGCACTCGAAAACCGCGTTTCAGCGAATCCAGCCACGTATGCTCGATTCCATCTCCGGTTTAATATGATCGATTGCCGAAGTAAGTGCAGCCTGCCGATTGTAGCCGGCCCCAGGAACGGCAAACCTTTGAACACCACATACTGTTGCTATTACGGCGTCAAGGCATTTGAGTTCGAGTGACAGATTAGCCGTTAGTAGTCCTGCGAAATTGTCGTTTGGCTCATAAGAAATTTTTATCGATCCGATCAGAACATAGTCGACATGTCGCCCAAGTTCCAAATTCCTAGCGACTTTCCAGTCACCCGCCATCAATCGTGACGCTTTTCCTTCACGGACGAACTCTGGAGTAAAAAATGATTGAACTGGCTTGATACCATGATTCGCAAGCGAATCAGCTACCACAGATTCTAGACTGAGCAGGGAATCGTTAGTCCCATCCTCCCAAAGAAAAATCGCCGCTTGCCGTTTGCCTTCATTTCTAAGAAGAGAAACATTTTCGTAACGAGCTAAAGGACCATCGACCGGGAGACGAGTCTCAGGTACCTCCTTGTTGGTGATGGATGACTGCTTTTTGGTTTCCTGTATGTCGTGAACACCCTTAATCGGTGGATCCGGATCTGAAGAAGACTTGTTAGAATGTAAGTCTGCGGAGTCTGAATGCTTTGGTAGGACTTTGGTGGAAAGATCGTAGGGAATGTTAATTATGTACCAGATAGCAGCAAGGAGAGCGGACCCCAAAATGATGCCTTGCGTTAACCGTGTGCCCTTCGTAGATTGATCGGACAAAACGCTCACCTCTGCTGGATGGGAATGTTGCGCAAAGCAACCTTAAGGTTGTAGCGATTTTGTGCACCAGAAAAACTATATTCTAAAATGATATTGAGCATTCTTGCCTCGACACTCACGGTTTTTACCATTACCGAAAAATTCATTCGCAGATCAGGTTCTAGAGACTGGTTTCCGCCTTGTGCTCCAAGCTGCAACGATCCATCCTGATACTGATTCCCCAACTCATCAAGAATGTCTGCCCTATTGAACCATAGCTGCCTCCGAATTTGTGCTTTGTTTGTAACGCTTCCCGTGCAGGTCACATTACTTCCCGATCGAAAACATCCTTTGATCTGAAAAATGAAATCGTTGTCTTCAACCTCTTTGCTTGATGGTCCCGGTGAACTGGAGCCGGTAGGAGAGGCTGAAGATAAGCTTGACGGACGGCCCTCTCCAGTCGCTATGTTCCTGCCTAAAAGCTCCTCTACGGCCTTGGTCTTCGGAATGTCGCCCGTCGCCGCCCCGATCACTTTGGCAGTAGCAGTGTCCAAAACCTTCACCGAAACTCTTACAGTGTCTCCTAGCGGAGTGATGCTACCGGTTACGAGCATTTCCACCCCCGCGATCTGCCCCAGTTTTCTTGCTGTCAATGGATCGATTATGCCGGTGGCCGCCAGTTTATGTTCTTGTAAAATTGCTTTCAAATATGTCCTGTCAATTACATCAAATCCATTAGCTTTCTGTGCAAGAGCCACCGAAAATTCTTCGGCGAGGAACCTGCCAAGCTCAATGACTTCCCCTCCCAAGTTCGTAAAGTCCACAACAGCAACGGATTTTTTGCCAGATTTGGCAATATTGTCCGCCAGGCGAGTTGAAAGCCCATCAATCTCGTCGTTATGGGACGAAGCATACGTCGCCTGCGAAAGCATCATGGCAACTACAAAAAACAATCCCAAGATGACGTGACCCGGTGTCCTCTTTTGGGAATGATTTTGAATTCGGAAGAGCATTTTGTTACATCCTCGAAAGGGAATTCACTAAGACAAGTATTGTCAGCGCACATGGACGTAAAAGCAAGAAAAATGCCATCATCACGAAGGCACGTCCATTCAGTGATTCGGTAGAATACCTCGTGTCAGCAATTAAGTCCGAAACATTGTCGGGGTCCTTCGCTTCGCGCCCATCAACTATCTTCGTGTTCGGCATTCTTGCGGCGCTCCGACTCAGGATGACATTCGATATAAAGGGTGGCTAAAAGCCTAAACACCACTTAGCGTCGTGGTTTTACTGCGCGTGAGAATGGTGCACTTTCAACATTTGCTTTTAGTATCACGCATTCGCTTTCAGGAGTTGTTCGGCGTGCTGGCGGGAGGTTTCGGTTAGTTTGGCGCCGCTTAACATGCGGGCGATTTCTTCGGTTCTTTCTTCTGACTGGAGCAGGCGGACCGAGGTTTTGCTCCTGCCAGCGGATTCGTGCTTTTCGATTACGTAATGGTGATCGGCGAAAGAGGCGATTTGGGGGAGATGGGTGATGCATAGGACCTGGTTTGATCTTGCCAGGCCTTTCAGCTTCTTGCCTACGGCTTCTGCGGCGCGGCCTCCAATTCCGGTGTCGATCTCGTCGAAGACCAGGGTGCGCTGGATGGCCGCTTTGGTCTTTTTTCCGGCGTCTATTGTGGCTTTCAGTGCAAGCATTACGCGGGAGAGTTCTCCGCCGGAGGCGATCTGTTCTACCGGTTTCAGAGGCTCTCCGGGATTAGTGGTGATGAGGTAAGCGACGCTATCAAAACCGGTGGATGACCAGTTTTCGGGATCATCGGAGCCGAAGACTTCAATTCTGAATTGGGCCTTCATGGCCAAATGGTTGATCTCAACTTCCACGGACTTCTGAAGCTCTTTGGCTGCGGCGTAACGTTTCCTGGAGAGGGCGCGCGCGGCGGTGAGGTAGGCCTCGGCGGATGCGGCAAGCTGTTTCTTCAGTGCGGACATGGTTTCTTCCCGGTTCTCCAGCTCGTTCAGCTTGCGTGTAACGTCTTCGCCGTAGGCAATCACGTTATCGACCGTGGTTCCGTATTTGCGTTTCAGTCTGTCCAGGAGCGCCAGACGATCTTCTACCTGTGCGAGGCGCTCCGGCGAAGCGTCGATGCTTTCAGCGTAATCGCGAAGGGTATCGCTTACGTCTTCCACGGCGGCCCTGGCGGTAAGCAGAGAGGTGAGTGCCTCTTGGAATTTGGGATCAAAGCGAGCCAGTTCTTCGAGCTGCTTGCGGGCAATCCCGAGGTTGGCAATCACCGAGGCTTCGGCATCATAGAGCGAATCATAGGCAGACATGGCCGCGCCGTATAGCTTTTCGGCATTGGCCAGGACGCGTTTTTCCGTCTCCAGCTTCTGGTCCTCGGCGGGCAGGAGTTGGGCCGATTCAATCTCTTTCTTCTGGAAACTCCACAGGTCCACCATGCGAAGACGGTCCTGCTCCTGGCGTTCCATCTCCGCCATGCGATTTTTGATTGAGGTCCAAGCCTGATGCTTCGCTGCAAGTTCGTCCAGGCGGTTGGCAGAGTAGACGTCAAGGAGCGCGAGCCGGGCTGGGCCATCAAAAGCAAGAATGGTCTCGTTCTGGGCGTGGATGGAGGCCAGCATCGGAGCCAACTGCCGCAAGAGTGCAACCGTGGCGGGCTGATTATTCACAAACACCCGGCCCTTGCCGCTGGTCGCGATTTCGCGCTTCACAATGATATGGCTGTCTTCAGGCTCAACACCGTTTTCTTCCAGGACCGGTCGCAGGGCAGCTTCATCGGCTTCAAATACCCCGCTCACCACAGACTTCTCCGCCCCGTGGCGCACCAGCTCCGCAGAGGCTTTCTCGCCCAGCAAAAGGGCCAGGGCATCGATAAGAATGGATTTTCCGGCGCCGGTTTCCCCGGTAAGAAGGTTCAGTCCAGGGGCAAACTCAATCGCCAGACTGTCGATTACTGCGTAGTTTTCGACTCGTAGTTCGAGAAGCAAAGGTGTCGCCCTCAATCGACGATCAGGAATTGAGCGAAGTCTAGCACAGCAGAATTGTCAGCAATGCCAAAATTGCCAGAAATGCCAGAATTGCCATAATTGCCATAATTGCCATAATTGTGAAGATGCCTTCTCCTGGATACTCGTCTTTGTCACCTCGTCCATCAGCCTGCAAGGTATTTTCCAATCCTGCTTTTCAAAATTATGGCACTTCTGGCAAATTTGGCATTTTTGGCAATCATGGCAGTGCATTCATTTGTGGCAATCATGGCAATTATGGTACGGTCAAGGTTAGATGGAAATGGCAGTTGACCTGTAAATCATGAAGATTTCTCTGGTTTGCTTCTTTATAGGCGGGGAGATCGTAAACTTGGTGTCGGAAAGCGGTGCGGTCGCCAAGGCAGTTCTCCTTATACTTCTTTTTTTCAGCATCTTTTCCTGGTCCATTATTCTCTCGAAGTGGACGTCGCTACGGCGCGCGCGGTCGCAAAGCGGGCGTTTTTTGCGGGCTTTTCGCAAGGCGCAAAAACTTCAGGATGTGATGGCTGTTTCCGAGCAGTTCAAGCCCAGCCCGCTCGTGCCTGTTTTTGAAAATGGCTATGACGAATTTCGCAAGGCGGGCAAGCTGACTGCAGTACAACGCGCCACCCAGATCGCCTCCTCGGAGGAGTTGACCCGCCTGGAGCGACGGCTGCCGTGGCTGGCGACCACTGGGGCCGTGACGCCGTTTATCGGGTTGTTCGGTACGGTGTGGGGCATCATCGACGCCTTCCACAGTCTGGGCAACGCCAATGCCGCTACCTTGCGCGCGGTTGCGCCCGGCATCTCGGAAGCGTTGATCACCACGGCTGCCGGTCTGGTGGCTGCTATTCCCGCGGTTATTGCGTATAACCAGTTCACCAGCCACTTGCGGGAGTTTGGCGCCCGCATGGACGATTTCTCCCTGGAATTGATCAATGTGCTGGAGCGGAGCGGCCCTGGGTCAAGTGAGGCACGCTCGATGGAGGGACGCTGAATGGCCTTTACCAATGCCGGCGGCCGGACGCAGACATCACTTTCCGAAATCAATGTGACGCCCTTGGTGGACGTGGTACTGGTGTTGTTGATCATCTTTATGCTGACGGCGCCTGTACTGCAATCGGGAATTGAGGTTTCTGTTCCCCAAACGCGCACTGTCAAGCAGATATCAGAAGAGCGCCTAGTGGTGACCATCAATTCCAAGCAGGAAGTATTCTTGGGAAATGATCCAGTGAACATCAACCTGCTTCCGGACAAGATACGAGAGAAGGTCCGCGATCCGCAGGGGCAGTCCGTTTACGTCCGGGCTGATGAGAATGTGACGTTTGGCGCGTTTGCAACAGTGATGGATGCAGTCAAGAGTTCCGGTATCACCAACGTGAGCATTGTGACTCAGCCAATTCAGCCAGGCAAGAACAAGCCGTGAAATTTGAAATTTATAATTTTTAATTTGTAATTTAGAAATCAAGGAGTATGCGGGCTGATTTATTTAGCGAGCGGGAGGACTGGAAGAAACCGGTGGCGGTCTCTGCGGGGCTGCATGGATTGTTCGCGGTTTTTGTGGTGGTTGCAGGCTACGTAAGCGGCGCACGCGGGCAGACCTTTGGCGGTGGGGATGCACCTGGGGAGTCAGTCCACGCAAGTCTGGTAAGCAGCATTCCGTTGCCGCATCCGCAAGTGACTACCGATAACATCCTGGCCAACGAATCGAAAGGCCAGACGCAATCGGTTCCGCAAACACCCGTGGAAGAGAAACCGGAGGCAATTCCTATTCCGGAGAATCCCCCCAAGCACAGAGTCGATAGAAATCCGGTTACACCCACACACGATAAGCCACAGCCTACGACCGTACCTCAGGACAACCGGGTTCCTTTTGGACAAGGCGGACCGATCACTGGATCGTTTGCAAGCTTTTCTGCCGCAAATACCAAGGGAGGCGTCGGCATTCAAGGTGGCGGTACTGACAATCGTTTTAACTATTATCTGAGCGTGATCAGCGCCAAAATATCGAGTAACTGGTACCAAAGCGAGATTGGCCCAAACGTGGAGCCCCATCGGGTGTGGGTCACGTTTGATGTTCTGAAAGATGGCACCCCCACGAATATTCGCATTGAGCAATCCAGTGGTGTTCCAACGCTGGATCAATCAACCATCCGGGCCGTCCAGCGCATTGATACATTTGGCCCGTTACCAATTGGATACTCGGGCAGCAAATTTCCCGTCGAGTTCTGGTTTGATTATCACAGATAAGAAATACGTGATCGTGAGGCATGCATAGTGAGACGATTCCTATTCGTTGTTATCTTTTTGCTCGGCCTGTCAAATGTTGGAGTTTGCCAAGACCGGTTTCGCACCGGCACCAACCTGGGCGCCACCATCAGGATGGCGGCGGCGGATTTCAAGGCGTCGACCGGTGACGCCCAGACTGGCCCGCTCAACATAGTCTTCAACCAGACGCTGTGGAATGATCTCGACAATTCCGGCATATTCGAGATGGTGGCCAAGAGCTTCTATCCTCTGCAGACGCCAGGATCGCCGGGCGAGATCAAGCTGGATGCGTGGGGAAATCCTCCACCAAACGCCTCTATGGTGGCTTTTGGGAACCTGGGCGTCACCAACGGCAAGGTCGATGTGCAGGGCTGGCTTTTTGACGCAAAGAACCCCACTTCGCCCCAGGTCCTCGGGAAGCAATATAAGGAGGATGCAACCCCGCAGAATGCGCGTCTGATCGCCCACCGGTTTGCGGACGAGATCATCTATCGCCTGGGGGGCGGCATTCCTGGTATCGCCGAAACCAAGATTTATTTTGTGAGTTCGCGCACCGGCAGCAAGGAAGTGTACTCAATGGATTACGATGGCGCGGGCCAGCAACAGCTTACGCATTTGCGGTCCATTGCTCTCTCACCACGGATCTCGCCCGACAACGCGCGCGTGGCGTTCAGCGGCCTGGTGACGGATTCTCAGCACAATCCATCCTGGCAAATTCTTATGTATTCGCTCGACCTCGGGCGCCTGGTGAACTTTAGCCATTTTGGCGGCGGCAACTTCACTCCCGCCTGGTCGTCGGACAGCACCAAATTGGCGTTCTCATCTTCCATGGCTGGCGATCCTGAGATCTATTCGGTGGGCGCAAATGGCGGGTCTGCGAAGCGCCTCACGGCGTCCAGAGGCTCCGACGTGGCCCCGGTATGGAATCCCAAGACGAATGGCCAGATCGCATGGGTCAGCGGGCGCAATGGCCTTCCGCAAATTTACATCATGGATGCCGACGGAAGTAATATTCAGCAAATGACCACCGAAGGCTATGCCGTCTCGCCATCGTGGTCACCCAACGGGCAATTTCTGGCCTTCTCGTGGATCCGCCATTATGGTCCGGGGGCTCCCGGGGGACAGGATATCTATATTATGGATATCGCGTCACGACAGTTTGTACAATTAACGCACGACTCTCGGGTCAATGATTTTCCGTCGTGGTCCCCCGATGGACGCCACTTGGTATTTCAGTCCAATCGCTCGGGATCGGAACAGATATGGATGATGCTGGCAGACGGTACTCATCAACAGCAACTGTCTCGAGAGGGCAAAAATACACAGCCCAATTGGAGCTACAAATAGCGATTTCTGGTGTTTGAGATTGGCGAGCAAAAGACTCGCATTTGGGAGGACATGAGGTGAACAGGAAGAAGAATTACATTGCATTGGTGGGGTCACTGGCATTGCTGATGTTGGTGATCAGCGGCTGCGGTACAAAGAAACCGCCTACACCGCCGGCGGTTCCTCCACCACAGCCTAAACCGGTAACGGCAACGTTATCTGCGAATCCAACTTCTATTGAACGCGGCCAATCCACAACCTTAAGCTGGAACACCGAAAACGCGGACGACGTTACGCTGGATGGAAATAAAGTTGATCCCAATGGATCGCAAAGCGCTTCGCCGACCCAGTCCACAACCTACCGCCTGATTGCCAAAGGGCCAGGGGGCACGCAAGAAGCTACGGCGCGCGTGACAGTAAGCGTTCCGCCGACGCCCACCCCCACGTCGACACCCACGCCCCTAAGTGACGACCAGATCTTTGCCCAGGCCGTCCAGGACATCTACTTCGACTATGATTCCGCCAAATTAACCTCGGATTCGCAGCAGAAACTTGCCCAAGCTGCCCAAGTGATGGGCCAGCATCCCGGCTGGAAGGTCAGGATCGAGGGCAATTGCGACGAGCGTGGTTCGACCGAATATAACCTGACTCTGGGCGAGGAACGCGCCAACGCCGCCAAACAGGCCCTCACGCAGGCGGGCGTAAGTGGTGACCGCCTCCAGATCATCAGCTATGGTAAGGAGAAGCCGGTTTGCACGGAGGCAAATGAGGATTGCTGGCAAAAGAACCGCCACGATCACTTCGTGTTACTGCATTAATATTGGAATGCCGGATGGAAGAGCACCATCCGGCATTTTCAGCCAAATTTCAGCAGCTATTCTGCATCTAAACGAGTTAAGCCTTATGAAAAAGAAAATTGTCTATCTCTTGCTGGCCGTGGGGTTCATGGCAAGCTGTTTCACCCAGCCGACATTTGCGGGCACCAAAGAACAGCTCATTCAGCTACAGACCACCGTGCAGATCCTGCAAGACAACATCGCGAAAATGCAGCAGTCCTTTGATGAGCGCATGGGCGTGATGAGGGACATGGTGACTCAGCAGACCGACAGCGTCAACAAGATGGGAAACACGATCGATATTCTCTCGAAAGCGCTGCAGCAGCAGAACAACGACTCAGCCGGCAAGGTAGACCAGCTTTCCGGCCAGGTACAGTCGCTCCACGATGCCGTGGATGAACTCAAGGCCCGGCTGGCCAAAGTGGGCAAGCAACTGGATGATCTGCAGGGCACGGTCAATAACATACAGGCCCCACCCGCAGCGCAGCCCGGAGCAACGCCTGCCAATACTCAACCTGCGCAAAACCAGGCCCCGCCAGCAGATGTGCTGTACAACGATGCCCTTCGTGATTTCAATGCGGGGAAAAACGACTTGGCTTTGCAGGAATTCAATCAATATCTCCAGGTCTATGGAAACACCGATTTGGCAGGCAATGCGCAGTTTTATGTTGGAGAAATTGAGTATCGGGCTGGGGATTTTCAGTCTGCGATCAAAGACTACAACAAAGTCCTCGACCAATTTCCGGGCGGCAACAAGAATGCGGCTGCACAGTTGAAAAAAGGGTTTGCGTTCATCGAGGTGGGACAGCGTGATGCTGGGATCCAGGAGCTAAGGAGCCTGCTCAACCGGTATCCCAAGAGCCCGGAAGCGATACAAGCAAGAGACCGTCTGAACCGACTGGGGGCCGCCGGCGCAGCCTCCAGGCCGGGCCGCCCTTCGCCCCGCCATCCCTGAGCGAGAATTTGTAACTGAGTAATTTGTCACTTTGGGCCTGCGGCCCGCGAAAGCTCATGAAAATCAACTTTGCTATGTTGGAGCGTGGACAAAGTGGACGTTGTGGACAGAGTGGAGGTAGTGAACGATCTGATTTTCGATCCTGTAATTGGGTAATTTTGAAAATCTAAGTCCAATTTTCCTTCCACCAAAAAGCTTGGTCCCTTTAGTTTTAGTTATCGTTAACTTTTCGGCTGATTTTTGTTTGAATTGTTGCTATTTGATCCCAGGCCCAATTCTCTTAGACAATAACGGATTTCCTGCGCCATCTCGGTGATCCTCATGCCTTCCTGCACCATGAGCTTGCAGGAAATGCCTACGCGATTGGGTGTATCCGGTCCCAGGTCAAAATGGACGCGGCAGTACTGGCACTCCTCGTTCCAACAAAAACGGCCATGAGCAACCTCTTCCGGTGAAAGATACTGCATGGCACGGAGCAGCATGTTGCCCTCCGGCACCTCAAATTCCTTACCGGCAATACTGATTTTCACCAGTTTTTCAAAGGGGCGGAAAAGGGGCCCTGGATTGGACATGACCAAATTTTACACGTCAAAACCACCACGAACACACAGCGGGTGGGGCCTCTTGAACCACAGCGTAGCAGAGCCACAACCAAAACCATTCACCGCAATGGACGCGAAGGCCGCAAAGAAAAACCAACACCTTAACCACGAAGGAACACACCAAGGGCACAGCGCAGCATAGCCACAACCAAAAGCTCAACGCTGATGGACGCTGATTTGAACTGATTGGCGGTGATGGGTGCTAGTCCGGCGCCAGCCGGACGAATGAAAGTAGCCGCCGATTCAACGTCGGGAAAGATAGGACGACTGAAAACCGACGCGGCCTGAAATATTTTCAGCGCAGAAAATGCAGAGGGCCACAGCGTAGCAGAGCCACAACTAAAGATCAAAACCCACCACGGAGGCGCGGAGACACGGAGAAGATTTGGAAAATCAGGAGAGAGAAATCATCGAAGGCAGGTTCACGGGCGAACAAAAAGTGATGGAGTGGTATGAACAGATAACAAACTGAAAACAATGGGGTTCGAGATGCGCAGCAAAAAATTTGCGCAAAAAACGAAGAAATTTGGGATTAGTACTACAGAGAAATTTGATCCTCACAGCGATTCTGGACGGGACGAATGCGGATCGTAAATGGGTGGGCCGCCGATCAGAAATTCAATCTGCCAAAATGAAAGAGCGACGACGGATGGAATCCGCAGTCGCTCTTTCTTCCCCTACAGGAGTTGTTGAATCCCTATCTGCAAAGACAACCCCTTCACTTCACCAATCGCTCGGGAGGATGAATTCCCCAGCCTTCTTACTTGGTATAGACCGATTTGATGGAAAAAAGTTTCGGGGGCAACACAAAGTTTGTTGCTGAATTGACAGAACTAAACAATTCTTAAATTTCAAACTCTCTTATCTTAACGACTCCATGATTTCATCCAAGGCTTGCTTGGGAGGGCGAACCAGGGCTTCCGGTAGCCTTGCCAGAGGTTGGTCGGTCATGTGTAGTACATCGATGAAGTTCGGAGTGTGGGTATTCACATAAAACACGCCGGTCAACGTCTCGCCTTTTTCATGGGCTTCGGCCAACAAGTTCATGGCGCCGACTTTGCTGGTGGCATCGTATTCGCGGCCCAACTTGCGGAGCCGCAGCTCGGAGCCATCGTGCATGATGACGGTTGTCGTTGTACCAGGATCGTATTCGACTTCGATGTGCTCGAAATGGGGAACAAAACCGACTTCATTAAGAGGCTCTTCGTGGTCCTTGAAATATTTGTAGGACTTGGTGGAGCCATCGTGATCGTTGAAGGTAACGCAAGGCGAGATGACATCAATCATCGATGTCCCGCGGTGAGCAAGAGCGGCCTTCAGTATGGTGAGCAGTTGTTTCTTGTCTCCGGAGAACGAGCGCGCCACAAAGGTCGCCCCAAGTTGGATGGCCAATAAGCAGGTGTCAATTGCGGGAAGATCGTTGACCACGCCGGTCTTCAGCTTTGCTCCGAGATCGGCAGTCGCGGAGAACTGGCCTTTGGTGAGGCCATAGACACCGTTATCTTCAATCACATAAATCAAGGGCAAGTTGCGGCGCATGAGATGAACAAACTGTCCGATGCCGATGGATGCAGTATCTCCATCTCCAGTAACGCCCAGCGCCAGCAGCTTGTGATTGGCCAGCACAACACCGGTGGCCACTGAGGGCATGCGTCCGTGGACAGAGTTGAAGCCGTGGGCGCGATTCAGGAAGTACGCCGGACTCTTGGAGGAACAGCCTATGCCGGAGAGCTTGGCCACGTTTTCGGGCTGAATGCCCATTTCATACGCGGCATCGATAATGCGTTCGGTAATGGCGTTGTGGCCGCAGCCGGCGCATAAAGTAGTCTTGCCTCCCCGGTAGTCAACCACGGTCAGTCCGATATGATTGGTCTTGGGCGTTGGGGCAGGTGTGGTAGTGGTGGCGGACATGAATTGGATCCTTTGCTTATTGCATTTTTATTTTGGTGTATTGCGCTCGATTTAACAAACTGCAATGCCACCGGGGCTAAAGCCCATTACTTCTTGCATCTTAACGCGGGCCTAAAGGCCCGCTCTTCCACCATTGCTCCCGGTACAGCTTTGTTCATTTGCTTTCCTGGGAGATGATTGCATCCGTTACAGAGCGGGCGTCGATAGGCAGCCCATTATAGTGAAGCACGCTGCGCAGCTTGACGATCTGGTCGGCGGGCAGATCGAGCTTGAGCAATTCCAGCATCTGTCCGTCGCGGTTCTGCTCCACTACATAAACGCGGTCATGGCCCTTAACGAATTCGTGTACTTCCTTGCTGAATGGGAATCCGCGCAGACGGAGATAATCCACCTCGATCTGGGCTTCGCGGCTCAACTGATCGCGGGTTTCGAGCATGGCCCAGTGGGAGCTGCCGTAGGCGATTACGCCTATCGGCGTCCCAGCGCCTTCGAGCACTGGGGCCGGCACAAAGGACCGGGCAGTTTCTAACTTGCGCGCCAAGCGGTCAACATTGCGCACGTAGTCGTCGGGGCGCTCGCTGTACTGAGCTTTTTCATTGTGGCCGCTGCCTCGGGTGAAATAGCCCGCTTGAGGATGATTGGTGCCGGGCAGGGTGCGATAAGCGATGCCATCTCCATCGACATCTTTGTATCGTCCAAAGCCACCCAGGCGCTGAAGGTCTTCTTCACTGAGTACCTTGCCCCGATGAATGGGTTTTTCCGGATAAGCAAAGGGATCCGCCATCCAGTTATTCATGCCCAAGTCCAGATCGGACATCACAAATACCGGGGTCTGGAATTTTTCGGCAAGCTCAAAGGCTTCTAGAGCGAAGCTGAAGCACTCTTCCACCGAAGCAGGAA
>DASZEU010000544.1:0-11628 GCA_035940535.1 Candidatus Angelobacter sp. | reverse complement strand
CGGATTACCGGCTCATGCCGTTCCGATTGACTCGGATGATGGCTCGGCAGCGACGACATCTTGTGACGATCCGGCCTCCCGAATTAGCTTTTGCGGATGCAAAGCGGTCTTGCATGTTGCGTGCCCACTTCAGCAGCCTGGAGAACGACCAGTCCTTCCTGTCGATCACGTGATGGTCGTACAGGTGGCAGAGGGTTACGAGCACCGATGGATGCACGACAGAGCACTTACACGGAGATTTGGTTTGCTTTTCCAGCCACGGCCAGGCTGTTTGAATTGCCGTATAACTGGGCTTCTCGCCAAGCACTTCACAGAGGAGGGCCACGATATCGTCGCGTTCCTGGCATAGGGCCAGCGCCTCGCTGAACTCAACATCGCTCCGGCTGTTGCGGGGAAAGCGACGGCAACGCTTTTTTGGCTGCGGATCGAAACGTCTGGTGCGCCTTTTATGCGCCATTTTCGGTGCGTGCATTGGATCCTCCAATCGGATGCTACTGTTTCGCTTTTTATTTGCCCCTACAAGCTGATTTTGAGTCCCGGTATATCTTTCGTCAAGACACAAAATCTTGTGGTATATCTGCAAGATATAGTAGCTTTGGCTTCTAGCTGCTGGCTGCTAGCCAAAACTGTGAAAGTTCAAATGTCTTTGTTTCTGCCTCGTCGATCTCTCACCTGATCCGCAATTTCTTTCAGGCACACTTGGATCAACCTCTTGCAATGAGCCACGCCAGTTATGGTCCGCGCGAATGACCCGAATTTTTCTCGCATTGCCGGAAAAAACACAGCAAGCGGTGGTTGTTAGCTGCCAGCAAAGCCTTTAGCCCTTAGTAGTTAGCTCTTCGCTGGTTGCTAAGGAAGGCTAACGCTAAGTGCTCGGCTTAAACTTCAGAGCGCCCGATGGCTCTTCAACTCCAGCGGCAAGACTCAGCCGCCAGTTCGGCCATTACGGACTCATAGTCTTCATCGCTCGTGCACCATGGCAGTCGCCGGAGATCACGGGGCGATAGGTAAGCCAATGACAGTTCCTCTTGTTCGCTCCAACTTTGCCCCGGCGACATGAAATTCTCCATCGGTAACGAAGTTCTTGGTAAAACTTCGTTTGCCATAGTCGGAAGATAGGCTTGATTTCATTTACTGTCAACAGAACTAGAGATAAATATTTGCTTTATTTTCAATAAGATAAGAAATTTTTGTTAGTCCATAGTAGTACTGCTATAAATGCGAGCCATAGTAGCAGCACAATGCCACAAAAATGGGCCAGAGTAGTAGCGCTAACTTGGAATTTCTGATTTGCAATTTCCAATTCTTAAGTGGAAACCAAGTTGCCAAGGCAACTACGGCAACCAAGGACGAAGGGTTTCCTGTGGAAATTGCGTCTTTATATATGTGGAAGGCTTTGGCGGCTGCCCGTAAAGGTGTGCACCGGAAGATGGAGGCGCGCGCATCCAAGGGGGCGACCCAAGGCGGCTCGGCAAAGCGATACAAACCAAAGCACTTATGTTTTATCGAAAACAAATGAAACAAAAGCGGGTTTAGATTCACTAATAAGGTAAGGGCAAAAAGAGTTTTTAGGAGGAGAAGGTGAAGGTACTCGATATGCTGTTCGGTTGCTGGCACAAACGTGTGAGCTTCCCCATAACCCGCAAGGCGTCCCAGCAGCGGACAGGGGAGGTCACCCGCCGGACGGGTACGTACATTGTATGTCTGGATTGCGGGAAAGAATTTGCTTATGACTGGAAGAAGATGCGGGTTCTTTCCCCACAGGAGCAGCGATCGAGTGCGCACGCGCATCTGGAAGCTGAAGCAAGTTAGGGTAATTTCTAATTTGTAATTTATAAGTTGTAATTTGAAACCGCTTAGCAACGCCCTCAAAGCTAGCAGCCACCAGCGTTTTCCCTAAAACAGCACATCGAAATCCAATTTGAAACGCCGTTTGTAGGTCCCGAAGAAGGCGCCGAATTCGGGGTCGCCGGTGTTTGCGCGTACGGCGAGGGGATTGAAGTGGTTGGAAAGGTTCAAGCCTTTAACAGCCAGGCGCAATGTATATTTCGAATTCACTGGAAAATCCTTGGACAGGCGGGTATCCAGCGAGAAGAAGTTGGGGAAGCGGCTCTGGTTGGGGACACCTACATATTGTTGTAGCGCATTCGTCACTGTGAAAGGAAAGCCAGTGCGATACTCGACCAGAGGAGTGATACGCATACGCCAGGGCAACGGGGTCTCACCCCAGACCAGCATCCGGTGAGGAACATCGGTATAAAGGTTAGTGACCTGATCGCGATTCAGGATGGGGAAAGGAAAATTTCCTGTATATCCCGAAGAAGCATTCAGGTCGCCCCGGTCGAGGCTGTGCGTGTATGCCAGAAACAACTTTCTCTTAGTCGTCGCGCCCACACCGGCCGTTAGGGACATCTCCCTGTAATGCGAAAACCCAGCGGCAGAAGCCACAAAAGAGGTCTGGCCATTGGCCAGCGGATTGGGATTGATGGCCACCAGTCCGTCAGAATCGCGGTTTGTGAACTTGGCCCGCAACGTCACCAGACGACCTATTCCTTGCTCCAGTTCCAAGCTGGAGGTCAGGCTATAAGGACGGAATCTGCGATTGACACCCGATAGGCGAACCTTGGCTTGCGTTACCGCGTTGATTGGAGCAGCAAACGGCTGAAGGTTCTGCAACACGATTTCCGGCCCGAAGAAGTCGGTAACAACCTCTTGGGGATAATGCTCAAAGGCAAAGACGTTCAACGGCACATGATCGTAGAACACGCCCACGCCACCGCGGAAAACGGTGCGCCTCTTTTCACCCAGCGGACTCCAGACAAAACCTGCCCGTGGGGCGAACCGGGCGGCGCCAGTAATCGTCTGCCTCTCCAGGCGAACGCCGCCATCGAGCGCCAACCTCTGGCTCAGTACCCAATGATCTTGAATGTAAGTGGCCAATTCCAGATCTTGCAACCGAAAACGCGTGCCATTGGTGAATTCCAGCCGCCGCAGGAGTGAGCCGCGCATGTCTCTCAGGTCAATGGTGCTATAACGAAAGATGCCGCGATCTTCGCTGCGGGCTACAGTTGTGCCAATCTGCAGATTGTGCAGGCCCTTGGCCTCAATCGGATCAAAGGCATAATTTTCCAGCCACTCCGCCCGGAACGAATGGCGTGACTGCCGGCTGAAATAGTTTCCTCGGTTGCCTACCGGAGTAATAATCATCCGGCCCTTGGACTGCGGACTCACCATGGCATGGAAATCCTGCCAGGCCAGCGTGCTTTGCAGCACACCACGGCCGAGGGTAAGACGATCAATCAACGCCGCCCCGCCAGCTTGAAGATCGAAGTTAGGAGTTACCGGTTGCGGGTTGAAAAAATCCAGGTTGGCAAACTCGGTAGACTGTGGCGCAACGTGCACGGTCCCGGTCAGCGTGTGAGTCGGATTAAAAATGTAATCGAACTGGGTGAAGGAGTTGATCGAGGTGGAGGTAGTCTCGTTGAAAGGAAAGGGCAACGTGCGTACCGGCGTCTTATCGAGCTGATATTGCATCGCTTCAGCAAAGTACAACCTTTGGTGCAGGATTGGGCCGCTTACGGTGAGATGCGGCGTCAACGAGCGCAGGCCCTGGAGGTGGAGGCTGCGGATGCGAAACTCCGGCATGGGATCGTTCAATTCATAATTCCATTTGTCGCCGCCCGGACGCGTGAGGGCCGACACCACGCCCGCGCTAAAATTTCCATATTGGGAGAGGAAAGGCGAGGACATCACGTTCACCGACTCCACGCTGTCTACTGGAATGGTCAGGCCGAACTGTCCGGTAGCGGGATCGGTCGTATCCACGAAATTCACGAGCAAGGCGCTGTGCTGTTCTGAGCCTCCGGCAATCGTCAATTCACCATTGGGCGCGCGCACTACTCCTGGGAGTGTGGGCAGAGCATCGATGATGGTGGAGGGCCTTTGGGGCAGCGATTTGGCCTGCTGGCTGTCCATGGTTTGCGGCGGAGATGAGCCTTTGTTTACAGCAGTGTCATCAGCTTTTACATCCACCGACTGATGTACTTCGATTTTGGGGATCAGAGTTATATCGAGGCTGGCGGGCGAATCTGCAGTGAGGGAGAGCGGCTGCTCTTCCAGAGGCTGGAAACCTGCCATGGATACGGTGTATTTGAGTTCGCCCAGCGGCAGGTTCGAAAAACTGGCTTTGCCTTCGTCATTTGTCTTTGCGGTCTGCACCTGCACGCCATTGAGATTTACGGTAATCACGGCGCCGGAGACCGGCTTACCTGCTGAATCATGGACCTTGATTTGTAACGATTGATTCAATCCACAGGCGGGTAAAATCGCGCACGCAAAAATGACGACCGCAGAGACGGCTCTAACCAAGGCGCGAGGGTTACGCACGTGGGGAGGCAAAACCATGTTATTGTGCAGATTCTAACCCTGAAAAACCAAACTTACTACTGATTTCAACGATCTTGATTTCAAAGATCTTTGACGCATTTTGGCGCTCGGTAGTGGGTCATTTTGAATGTCAAATCATTGCAGCACTCGCCAGGGCGAGGTGGTTTGCCACGTCTTGAGCTGGGCCAAAGCCCACTTTACTGATTTGTCGGAATGGCAAGAGGTACAGGGATTGGGAATACCAAACTGTTCGGTCAATTGCGGCGAGATGAACCGGAACGTATGGCTGCCTACGTATTGATCGCCTAGCTCTTGAGCGATCCTGGGCATGTGGCAGGCGGTGCACTGGCTGGCCGCGCTGTTCTCGGCGTGGTGCGTATGCTCTGCGACTGAGCTGTGCGGACCGGCGGTGGAATTGGGCTTATGGCAGGTCAGGCAAAGCGCATTCCCTGTCCGCGCCAGGTTTGAAGGATTCTTGTTGCTGTGGACTTCATGGCAATCGAAGCAGCGGATGCCGCGATGGTACATCACGCTCTGCACGAAATCGTTGCCCTGCATGCGATTTTTATGGGCCGAGCCATCGGCGAAGTAGAAGAAGTCGGTTGTTCCGAGCTTGTGATCTTCCAGCTCCCAGCGGTCCGCCAGCCGCTCGCCGGGAAGAAAGCCAACCGGCCAATCGAAGTATTTCTGGTTGATCGGATTGCTGACAGGTTTCCCCTGGCTATGGCACTGGATGCAAACATCGTTGGCGCGAACGAAATCCAAATTAGAAGGCTCGACGATGTTGTCTTTCGTGGGATGCTGCACGTGGGCGCTGCCCGGCCCATGACATTTCTCGCAGCCCACATTCCACTCGGTTACCGCTTTGGTCTCGATGTTGTAGTTGACTGAGTGACAGCCATCGCAGAGCGGACCGGTCGGCCGCTCGAAATTGCTGTTTGGATAAAACGCTACCCACCAATCCGTTCCGTTGGGCACGTGATAGGGCAGCCATTTGTGGTGCTTCACATCCCATTGCGCAGGTTCAGGATACAGGTCATCGCCGCGCCGGGTGAAATAACGCTGCTTCCAGCGGCTGCCATAAACGAAGGCTACCTCGCTCAGATCAAATGTCCGATTTGGATCAGGATGAGAGAAGTCTCCCAGCACCGCTTCCGGGTGTTTTTGAGGATCGCGAACTACGTTTGCCATCCGGGTCTGTTGCCAGCCCTGGTAAAGCTCTTCGTGGCATTTGCGGCAACTCTCTGAGCCGGTGAAGCCGGGCTTGTTTGGCGCGTGCGAGGTGTCTTGGGCGTTGGCCAAAGAGGCCAGAAGGCAGAAAAGACAACAAAGAAAAACCCTTGGGAATTTCATCGTTTGATATGGTAAACGAGGGGACGTCGCTATGTCAGGCAGGTAATTCTGCGCCAAAGGAAATCTTTCAGAGGCAACCGAAAATCTATGTCGCCCCTCTGGGGCTTGTCATCTATCTCTAATCTTTTCCCAGCGTTACACGCTGGGCTAACTTTTTAACGCGCCTCCGGCGCTGAGTATCTGAGGTCCTTTACAATTTCGAATTTTCTTAAGTGAACCGCATTGAGTCTACTTTCAGGCATCCTCTTCGGGGGCTATTGCCCTAAGACGGTTCTTCCACCTGTTCTGGGAACACAGTATTCGTGGAAACGTTCTAAGTTCTTTTACTCTTCCCGTTGTGCAGTGACTCCTGCTGCATGACCCTTGAAATTCCATCCAAGGCCGCATCCAACTTTTGCAGATTCTTCAGCACGCCTTCAAACAAATCTCCAACCCGCTCAAACCTGTGCACCACATTTCCAATATGAAACTGTGTAGGAGTCAGCCCTGGACGCACCTCATGCCATGCCAAAGGCGTAGCCACGGGAGCGCCGGGGTACGCGCGGAGCACGTAGGGGGCGGAGATGGTTTTGCCGTGAGAGATTTGCAGGTAGTCGAAATATACTTTGCCTTTTTCGCGGGCGGCGACGGTACGGGGGGTGGTGAAGAGGTCGGGGCGTTCGACCGCCAGCCAGCGGGCTAGAATCTCGGCAAAGGAGCGCCCTTGCTGATAGCTATAGATGGGTTCGACCGGGACATAGATGTGCATGCCGTCGCCACCGGTGGTTTTGGGATAGCCTTGCAGGCCAATCTGGTCCAGGGTTTGGCGGACTAGTTGGGCTGCCTCTACGATGCGATCATAGCCGCAGTGATAAGGATCGAGATCGATAAGGATGAAATCGGGATTGTCGAGAGAGCCGACGCGGCTCATCCAGGGGTTCTGGTCAATGCAGCCCAGGTTGGCCAGGTAAAGCAAACTAGCTCGATCTTCGGCCACTACGAAACGGGTGGTCGAGCCATCATCATTCGTTACGATCTGCTCGGTGTGCAGCCACTCGGGGAAGCTGGGCGCTGCTTCTTTCTGGAAGAAATGTGATGACTCAATGCCATTGGGATAGCGCCTCAACGAAAGCGGACGGCCTTGAAGATGCGGCAGAAGCAACTCGGAGACCGCAGCATAAAAGTTGATGACATCGCGCTTGGTGTAGCCCTCTTGCGGGTAGAAGACCTTCTTTAGGTTGGTAAATTTCAGGCGGCGATTCTCTATGGTGAGAACGACTTCGTTCTGATCTTCGGGCAGGAGAGCGGTCTTGCGTGGAGCGGCTTCAGCGCCTTCCGAGGCTTCAGACTCTGGGAGCGGCGCTGCGATTTCGCGCACACATTCTTCGGGAGCAATATCGGTGCGCAGTCCCTGGAAAACGGGGGCGCGGAGGCGTATTTCATCTGTCCAGGAAGAGAAGCGGACGGTGCATACCAGTTCGGGCTTTACCCAGGTGACTTTATCGAGACTTACGCCCATATCTTTGGGGACCGGGACCAAAGGCGATTTGGTAACCTTCAGCGGCTCAAGCTTCTGGTAAACGGCCTTTAGCGACTCCTGGGTGAATCCTGAGCCGACGTTGCCGGCGTAAACTAAACGGCCATCTTCATAGTAGGCCAGGGCCAGCGCGCCAAAGTAATCGCGCTCGCCTTCGAGCCATCCGCAGATTACGAAGTCCTGCTGGCTCACAACTTTTACTTTGACCCAATCACGGCTGCGCTTGGATTCATACTTGCTGAAGGCCTGCTTGGCGACAACTCCTTCGAGCCCTTTTTCGCGGACGGCTTGCAGCAGTTCGGCGCCCTTGCCCACAAAGTGATCTGAATAGCGGAAGTTAGAGGTCGATTGCACGACCGAGGCCAGCAACTGCTTGCGCTCCGCCAGAGGAGTCGCGCGCAGGTCGTAGCCATCGAGGTACAGGAGATCAAAAGCAAAATAGCTCACCGGATACGACTGCGCCAGCTTGGACACTGATCGCGAAGACGCTCCAATGCGGTTTTGCAGGAGCTGAAAGCTGGGAACGCCGTTTTCGTCGAAGACAACAATTTCGCCATCGAGAATGGCGGATTGTGCATCCAGAGTTTGAGCGATCTCCTGTAACTCCGGATACTGTTGCTCAATCGCAGTTCCCTTGCGCGAGGCGATGCGGAGCTGCGATTTTTCTGCCTGCTTGTCAATCCAGCACAGGGCGCGCACGCCATCCCATTTCACTTCGTAGAGCCAGTCTGTGCCAACGGGCAGCACAGAGCTGGCCACAGCCATCATGGGCAGGATTGCGTTGGGCAGGACGGATTGCACGGCGCCTTCGACTGCTGCCAGGTTTGGCTTTCCGGGCAAGATGCTGCGGACGTCGGCTTCCGGGTCCCAGCCGGGCTGTACGGCAAAATCATTTTTCTTGATGAGCAGCCAGTCTTTGCCATTGTTACGTTTGGTTCGGACCAGGGCAAATTCTCCCATCAGGCGCTGGCCGTGCAGGCGGATTTTCAAGTCACCAGATTCCCACTGCTGTGCCGGACTTTTCGGCCCTAACCACTCATAAGTACCCCGGTCCCAAAGCGTGACCTTGCCTGCTCCGTAGTTACCGCTGGGAATGGTGCCCTCGAAGTTGCCGTATTCCAGAGGATGGTCCTCAACCAGCACTGCCAGCCGCTTGATAGAGGGATCGAGGGTTGGACCATGAGGCAATGCCCATGATCTAAGGGCGCCATCCATTTCGAGGCGGAGGTCATAATGCAGACGCCGGGCGCTGTGGCGCTGGACAAAGAAACGGCTTCCGCCAGGCTGCTCTGCCTTGGGTTCAGGCTCGGGGGTCTGGGTAAAAACGCGCTTCCGCCGGTATTCATTCAGTGACATTATTGAGACGTCGATTCAAGGTAATGTTGTAATGCACTCTTTTTTGTGCTATTTACCTAAAGATTCGCCCGATATTCTGGAGAGAATTCCATGGCTAGCACTATTTGGAAGGGATACCTGACTTTTGGTCTTTTGTCTCTTCCTGTGAAATTGTACAGCGCGGCGCGCAGTGAAACCGTTAGCTTCAACCAATTGCATAAGGCTGACAGTTCGCGGGTCAAACAGGTCTTATATTGCCAGGCAGAAGACAAGCCCATCCAGCGCAGCGAGATTGTCAAAGGCTACGAGTATGAAAAAGACCGCTACGTCGTCATTGACGAAGAGGACATCAAGAAGGCCGCTCCCAAGACCGCCAAGACGATGGAAGTGCTGGAGTTCGTGAAATCCTCAGAAGTTGATCCCGTGTTTTTTGAAAGCTCTTACTACCTTGCGCCGGAAGATGCCGGAGTGAAGCCCTACGCCCTGCTGTTTGAGGCTTTGCGCAAGACGGGCTGCGTTGGTGTAGGCAAGATCGCCATGCACAACCGCGAGCACATCGTGATTCTTCGTCCGGGAGAGCGCGGCATCCTGATGCATACCATGTACTACCGCGATGAGGTTCGACAGGTGGAGGAATTTCACACCGACACCAGCCTGGTGAAAGAAAAAGAACTGGAATTAGCTATGAATTTGGTCCAGTCTCTTGAAGCGCCTTTCGAGCCGGAAAAATATCAGGACACCTACCGGCAAAACCTGATGGCCCTGATTGATGCCAAGGTCAAAGGCCAGGAAGTAGTCGAGCCCGCGCCAGCGCAGCATAAGGCCCCAGTGATTGATATTCTGGAAGCGCTCAAGATGAGCCTGGCTGAGGCCAAGAAGCCGGTCCGCTCGGCAGCGTCGGAGGAAGAAACCGGCACGGCTCCCAAAGCTCGCGCCAAACGAGGAAATTGATTTATGCAAACCCGCTGCCAGATTTCTAAAGCCGATAGTCGTGATCCAACCGGCGAGTACGCGATGGAGTGCAATGCACCAGCGGAGTATTGCGCTGTCTGCGACATGAGTGTTTGCCCGGAATGCCACCTGGAAATTACCGGAAGCCATACGCCACACGAGAAGAAACCTCCCGCAACGGCGACGATTCGGGATTCGGAAAAGTCGATACGGCGCGTGAAATAATCGATGCGCGCGCACGTGAAAACAAGATGCTCTTCTGAACATTGGCTCCCTTCAAGAAATGAGAGTGTCATTGCCCATTGAAGCCCATGCGTTGCGTTTGCAACAGAACCGCACGCGCTCAGAAGAGATATAAGGAGATAAAGATATGGGGCTTCCAAACCATTGCTTCACATGCGCGGAGTCAGCCGGAGGAGAAACCCCATTTCCGTTTCGGCTATTTACCTCCAAAACGAAAGACGATACCCGCAGAGACCCGCACGTTGTTCTGGTGGTTATTGATGCCGTCGTTGAGCTTGGTGAAAAGGTACTCCGCTTGGATCACTCGCAGAGCCACTTGCGGAGACACCTTAACATCGAGGCCACCACCGGCGCTCATGGCGAAAGCATTGGTTGAACCGGAAGCTCCCCCAGCACTGACGCTCGAGTGGACTCCGCCAAATAGAACTTGAACGAACGGCGTTACCGGACTCGACGAGCGGGCAACGAATCTCGGACCGAACAGGTAAGAGACGGTGGTAACACCTAGACCGTTGTCAGAGCTGTGGTAGCCGCCGACATCAGCGACCAATCCGAGCCAGTTGGTGGGATTCACCGAGAGAGACCCACTGCCACCGTGAGAATTAAATCCAACTCCCACGATGCTGGAATGCAGATAAGAGTATCCGCCGAAGACTTCAGCCTTGGGAAAATCCTTGGAGTCCTGGGCAAAGGCAGAAAGAGAAAGAGCTAGAACTACCAAACAAAGCCACACTAATCTACGCATTGAGAGATCCTCCCTGATCTCATCGGTGAAGGTAGCTATGCTTGGTGGAGATGAACAAGCGACAAAGCACGACATACGCTGGCTGCCGCTGAATGACAGCTAATCGGTATCGAACCGTTGCTCTTTGAATGGGTCACCATAGATGTGATAGCCGTTCTGTTCCCAGAAGCCGGCGGCGGCGTGCGAGAGAAATTCCAGGCCACGTACCCACTTCACCGATTTCCATGCGTACAGATGTGGAACAATCAGCCGTAATGGATATCCGTGGTCGCCTGAGAGCGGCTGGCCATCGTGGCGTGTAGCGAATAAGACGTCATCTCTATCGAGGTCGGTCAGGGGAATATTGGCGGTGTAGCCTTGTTCGGCATGGACAAGAACATGGCTAGCATCGGGCTTGAGCTTAACCAACTTCAGGACCTCGCGAAAAGCAACTCCTTCCCAGGTGTTGTCAAACCGGCTCCAGCGCGTAACACAATGGAAGTCGCTTAGGGTTTTTACGCGGGGCAGCAGGCTGAACTCGTGCCACGTAAGGCGAATCGGGATTTCAACCTCTCCCCATATACGGAAGTCCCATGTGGCCGGATCAAAGCGAGGGACCAATCCATAATGCAAAACCGGCCATTTCAACGTTAAAGATTGACCGGGAGGTAAACGTCCGGCGTCGCGCATCTGCTTCTCTTTCTGTTTGCGCTCGTTGCCGGAGAAGAGGCCCAGGTCGTCATCTTCCATAACATTGATTCTATGCCATCAGGCTGAACAAGAAATATACAGCGTTCATCATGTGCCGCTCCGCTGGGTTTGTCATTTTTCTCTAGGCTTTCCCATCGTTTTCACTTCTAGAAAATACTATTTCTCAGCTTCCTGCCACCAGGGCTAAACAGGCTACTGAAGAAGCCAATTCGTCAGAGAAAGAGAGTTTGCAGGGGCTGAAGCCCAATTGATTCTAAACGCTTTGCCGGCACGGTCGGGTAGGACGAAGGCGCGGACCGGGCTTCGAATGATGCCGACGTTTCCATCGTCCCCCCTAAAATTCCGTACGGCGAGTTTTCCCCGGTACGGCTTCAAGGCTGGCTTTCCGATGACACCTTCCTGCTGGAGT
>DASZEU010000543.1:0-2630 GCA_035940535.1 Candidatus Angelobacter sp. | reverse complement strand
TTCTCGATAATATGGGTGGCGGTGCTGATGGGGACCCCAATGGCATTGGCAAAGTCGCTCATGATACAGCGACCACGGTTGCTCAGGATGACTATGGCCCGCATCTCGCGGGCAGGCAACTCTCCTTCTAACTCCTCAGTGGGATGCTTCTTCTGCAGATTCGCGAAGAACAACTCATCCAGATAAGCCACTAGCCGTCGAGCTTGAGCTTCCAGGGATTTCCCTTCAATACTTCCAAGGTCAAACGTTTTCATTTACGAAGTTATATTAACGTTAGCGCTCAGCATTCAGCAATCAGAACGTGAACGTTTTGGCCTTTCTGAGTCTTTAGAGCAGAACTGGGTATTTCACTAATGTTAGCGGGCCAAATGCTGATTGCTTATTTTCCGTCTATCGAGAATGCCAGCAGGACATTCCCAGGCAGCCCGCCCCAAACGCTATAACCAGAGCCAACATAAAGCATTCCGCCGGCAATCGTGGGACCAGGACCATCCATTGCGCCACCCTTACCTTTAACTCCATTCACGGCGGGAAACTCTTGCGTAGTGTCAAAATCCCAGATTACTTTGCCATCGGTGGTGGAATAGGCACGTAAGTGACCGTCTACCGAACCGGAAAACACCACTCCTGGAACCCCCGAGACTGCGGCTGACTGCGCTGGACTGCACGAAGTGCGGTCGCCACAGGAAGGTGGAGGAGCTGCCCACACTTTTTCACCCGTCTTCACGTCGAGCGCGAAGAGTCCTCCGCCAGCCTTTGGATCGGCAACCATCCTGCCGATTCCTGACGACTGGAGATGAGCAATGTCGGAGACTGCCACATACATATTCTTCCCATCGGAAGCTGAACCCCATTGGATGCCACCCAAACGGCCTCCCTTGCCCACGCGGTTGGCCCAGAGAATCTCGCCGTTGTTGTCAGGGTCGAGTCCATGGGCAACACCCGATTTCTGGCTGATCAGCAAGACGCGCTTTCCATCGGACAGAGTCAACAGGATGGGCGATGCGCCAATATCAATATCCGGCCCTAAATGGCTTCCGCAACCCTCACCGGCGCATACGATGTTGAACACATCGTTTTCCGTGAGCTGCTTCGACCAAAGCAGCTTGCCTGAATCCATGTCGAAGGCCAGAACCGCGTCACTCGTTTTGGTGGAAGGCTCAGAGAAATTGTCGCCGGTGCCGGCGTAAAGAATTCTCTTCTTCGCATCAATCGTAGGAGCTGACCAGATGCTAGCGCCAGAAGGGCCGCGATTTTGTATTCCCGCAGCCGTCTTGGTTGTGGGATGCGGCTCTTCGACAATCGTGTAGGTCTTCCAGATTTGCTTTCCCGTGGCCGCGTCCAGCGCGACCAATGCGCCGCGCGAGGAGCAGCACTCGTACTTATCGCCCAGGCCCACCTCTTCGCCACCGGTTACCGGCACGAAAACCTTGCCTTCGTAATATTGCAGCGCGCCGACAATTTTTGCTCGCGGATGGGCGTCAACCTTGACCTTCCACAGCAACTCGCCGGTGGCCGCATCAACTGCATACGCGGTTGCGCGCGAATCTCCCAGGAATGCGGCATAGCGTTTCGGTTCACCCGGAAGCGCGGCAATCACCATGGCCGTTCGCGCCGGCGACTCGGTTTCGAACGACCAATACTGGCAGCCGGATTTTGCATCCAGCGAATAGATATTGCGGTTTACGCTGGGAACAAAGATGCGTCCGCCAAAGACCGTTGGCTGTCCCCAAGCCAGGGGAGCATTGGGGAAGGCAAAGGCCCATTTCAATTTCAAACGCGGTACCTGATCAGCAGTCAATCCTGCGCTGGCAGCCGATTGAAAGCGCGCATTGGTGGGGTCAGGGCTCCAGCCGTTCCAATCTGTGCTGGAAGGCGACAACGGCGCTTTCAAGTCTGCACACAGGTTGCCGCCAGGAGACTGCACGGTCTGGCCCAGAGGCTTGCCGGTCAAGAACTCTGCCAGCATTTTCCGTTGTGCGGCAGTGAGCAGCGCGCCTTGATCCTTCATCCGTCCGGTCTCCAGGGCGCGCAGCACATTTTCCGGCGACATCAGGCGCATGGCGGCAGGCGAGGGCGCACGAGTCTCGCTGGATTTCTCGTGGCATAGCGCGCACTGCTGCTTATAAAGAGCGGCTCCATTCGGTTCCTGGGCAGACACCCAATTGATGGCACCCGAAAGAATAATCAGGCAACACGCCAACCATCGACCAGTAAACAAGACTGGATTCATATTAGTCCTTGGATATTTATGTTTTTCAGTGGCTAAACACTATATCGAATTGCCACGAGAATTTCATTGAGAACAACCGTCGGGTAGTGGGTCATTTTGCGTGAAGACGTGTGTCTGGGCATGATTTTAGAGCTTGCGGAAAAAGTCATTGTTGTGACTGACAGAGGGCCTCAGGGGCTAAAGCCCGATTGATTCTAAACGTCTTGCGGCACGAATAAACTCGTGCTCTCTCCAGAAACTCCTTGGATGAATAGGGTGGGCGCTTCGCCAAGTTGAATTTTTATGCAGTACCGGCTGGAGACGGTCCCGAAAGAACGTCGTAGGCAAAGGGATTCTTCACTACGCGCCATAGGATTGAGTTACGAACGGCATGTTGGTAGCGCTTCGTTCAGAATGA
>DASZEU010000542.1:0-22751 GCA_035940535.1 Candidatus Angelobacter sp. | reverse complement strand
GAGCCAAGAGCGAATGGCACGAGTTCCGTTATACGCAATAGAGATAATACCCTTACTTATACCCTTACTTAGTGGTAGTACCCTTTCTACTCTTCGCCAAATAGCGCCAGCGGGCCGCCGGGCCGCGCCCCGTTACTTTGGCTTCACCCTGCTTTTTCAGGTCCGCAAGAATACGACGAATCCATTCACGACCAACACCTGGGCAAGCTCGTTCGATTTCAGACATGCGAAATTCACCCGTTTGTCTTCGAATGGCCCTGAGCACATCTTCAGCCTTGGCTCCCTTCGGTGAGGGCGTACCTCCGACCCGTTCCTCGAACTCCCGGTAGGCTGTTTTGAGAATGAACAGCAAATAGTTGATGTACGGCCAGGGATCGTGTTGGCAGTGGTGCCATCCCTGGGAACTCTGTTCCAGCGTCTCATAGTAACGTTCTTTGTTCTGCTCAATGAGACGTTCCAGGCTTATGTAGCGCCCGACTTCGTAGCCGGCTTGATAAAGCTGGAGCAGCAAGACAAGCCGCGACACTCGCCCATTGCCATCACGAAATGGATGAATGCAGAGGAAATCCAGATTAAATCCGGCCAATGCCACCAGGGGATGCACCGTACGCTCACGGACGCAATCCCGCCAGAGGCGAATCAACTGTGACATGAATTCGGGTGTATCGGTGGCGCTAACGGGCTTGAACCGAACTCGTTGCCGGCCATCCGGATACTTCTCGATGATGTCTCCATCTTTCTCTTTGTACTGCCCTGCATCCCAGATTTCCCCTGAGCACAGGCGATGAAACTTCCGCAGGAGTTCTTCGGAGAAATCAAGCTGGCTTCGCTGTTCGTGAATCAACTGCAAAGCATCGCGATATCCACGGATGGCTTCCTCAGATCGGTCCCTTAAAAGTGGAGAACCAAACACCACCGTTCCAACTCGGGCTTGCTCAATCTCGAGACCCTCAATCCGGTTCGATGATACTGCACTCTCGATAAGCGCATGTTCTCTCAGAACGCGCAAAACCTGAGGAGATTGTGCCGTGAACAGTTCTTGTTTACCTCGCGACTCGCCAAGATCGGCAAGATACCACGAGACTGCCGCCGGAACCGATGCGATTCCCGCGTGGAATTGTTTAAGTGTCATCATGCTGAATAGGCAACTATACGAAACCGGAATTACAAGGTCCATCAATCGCGGTTAAGGTTTGTTAGGGCTTGTGCTCTTTAGATACCGGTCAAACCATGCAATCGCCAGCTCACGCGCCTTCTGGCGAGCGGAAGGCACCATGTAGACCCCATAATGCGTGATCTCAGGAATATTCACCAGGTTCTTGGGTCCCTTGGCCCGCTGGTAGGCCAATATCCCGTTGTTCTTGTTGTCCATGAGTTCTTCCTTGTCAGCTACTACAAATTGCATGGCCACGTTGGATGCACGGTCAATATATTCAACCGGATACCATGCCGCAAATTGATAACGCACCGGAGCCCCGATCAACCGCTGGACAGCATTGGTACGGGGCGCAGGATAACCTAGCTCGCCCCGTGCGCGCAGCGTAGCTTCCTTTTCGGTAGTCGCCCGTTCCTCAGGGCTGGCGAGAGTCCAGCGGCCGTCCAAGGATGGCACCTGGCTGTGTACTGCCTTCACGCGCGAGTCCAACTCCGCCGCCGAGACCACCAGTCCGCCGGAGAGGCTGCTGCCCCACAACCCGATTTTCTCGGGGTCACACTGCGGATCGCCCACGGCCCAATTGATGGCGTTCAACCAATCCACCACCATGTCCAGAGGCTCCACCACTTCACGCACTTCCTGGACTTCTGCCGTGAAATGATAATTCTGCTTCTCCTTGGGAGCGCGTTTATCGACCAGAATCACACGCGAGTCGCTCTCACCCCAGCCCCGATAGTCAAAAGCCACGACCAGGTAACCGGCCTGGGCAAAAGCAACGGCCTCTGGACGAAACGCGGCCTTGGTCCCTCCCCAGCCGTGGGCCATCACGATGGTTGGCAGTTTCTTGCCCGCGTTGATCTTAGCCGAGTAAACATCGCCGGCCATCCGCGTGCCTTCGCTGTAGATATCCACGCTGCGCAGCACAACGTCATCGGGAGGTGTAAACGTTGGAACTGGTCGCGTGTTTGTGGTTTGGGCAAAAGCACAGCAGCAGGCCAGCAGCAAGAGCGCTATTGAAATTTGACGGAATGTTTTCATATTGCTTTTCGGCACGGATTTCCTTGGAATCGAAAACGGCAGTGATTATAACGCTTCTATGCCCATTCCCTAATGCCTCTGCGTAGACATAAGGTCGAGAAATTGGCCAGATTACACAAAACTGCAATGCTCCGACTTATGTTGTCTTTAATGCTCTCGAGTGTGGCTACGGGACCTTAGTCTGACTAAATGCGAAGAGCAAACCGATGGAGACGCTGTGATTGGCAAATTTGAAAGCCGGTGGAAGTTCACCATACTTATGTTTGATCTGGAAGCCAATGTATTCAGTTAGCATAAACTGGATTTTGTTTTCAAGATAGTGACGCGTACCACTCATCAATTTAGGAATAGCGTCTTTAGTATTACGGGTTTCCAGGAAAAGCTCGTCGCGAGTAAGAATGCGGACAGTATAAGTGGAAGAAATCGCAACCTTGTTCAACTTTAATATGTCAGGCACTATCAGATAGGCAGTAGCCGAGGGAACGCCACGAAAGAATCCTCCTTCGCCGCGGTTATTCTTGTTCACCACTGCGTAGTCATTTCGGAAATTATCGCCAATCTCAACGCCAGCGGTCAGATCAAGTCCCACAGATGCGAGCACGCTAGTGACATTCGCTATCGTGCTTGGCTTCGTGAAGATATGATTGCCTATCCAAGTGACATTAGGGGCGGAAACCAGATTCATGGCTTGGCCCTTTTTATCGAAGTCCATCCCCACGATAGACCACTGCCAAGTATAGGGCTTGGTAGAAACATACTGCAGCGGCAGCCCCCAATGAAAACTGTCAGGATCCGCTGATGAACGATTGTCCGTCTTAATATCAGCAGAAGCTGCGATTGTGGTAGCGCCGGTTTCACCAAAGGCGTGAAAGATATACTTTGCCTTGGAGTCAATATTGTAGGTAGGGCCCGCGCCCACTGCCGGCGTCACGCTACCGCTGATGCATACATCGGCGTCATCACATGTATTTGCTGGCTTAATCAGAGTTTTGGTCGGTCTTACCGTCGGCTCAAGTGTGATATGTGGGTTTTTTCCACGCTTGAACGTGACATCCACGCGGGAAAATCCTGGAGCAATGGGATCTACAGTCAAAGTTACCAGCCCTCGGCTAGGCAGATGACGTCCTGGCACTGCGGATGTGACACCTGTTATTGATAACGTACCACTACTATCATGGAGCGCAACCTCCCACACAGAAGCGCATAGCGTTGCACCACCAGGAGAGCACTGCACCTGGGCGTCGGTAAGCGGTACCGGAGTTTCAAATTGGACATAGAGCTTCGTGATAGGGCCACCAGGAGTTGCTGGGGGCGCAGGATCGACGCTGTGTAGCTTAATGTCCGCAGCTCCGGCAAAACTACAAAATAAAACAACTGTCAACATAGTTCTCATTTCACACCCCCGTCAGCATTTAATTGAGTCCACAACGTTCTGAAGTGTGTTGTTTGCGCCGCAAGGAATGTTAGAGCGTTTCGTGGGTACACCCTTGGCAACGCATTGACAGAACTGATCCCTGGCACGTTGACTTGGGAAGAGCGTCCCCAGTTTCTCGCTGAGAGGAGCGTTCTCCGGCACGCCGCACGAGAACACCAAATCGATTGCGTCCGGAAGGGGCTTGCATTCTCTTTGATCAAGGGTCGCCTTGCTTTTCATCATGGAGGTTGCTTGGCGTCCGCGAGTTGCGGGTTTTGCAGTCTTGCGCTGCTTTACAGGCTTCTGAAGAGTTTTTTGTGGAATATCTTTGGCTTTTTTCTTTCCATCTTTTGTTTTCTTCGGCATTATGATTAGCTCCCTCATCTCAGTAATAACGGGAGGCAATCTGTTTTTCCTTTTTCGATATGCTCCAGTATGAATAACATTCAAAAAGCACTATCATTTCGTTTCTTAATAAGGAATCTTTTGGGGGGGGAACATCGAAACCGTTGTAATTAAGATGAGGTGGGGTGCCGCTTACCTATGAACTCTTTGGCCAACTTTCAAAGGTGGAACGTTCTGGTTCAACTGGAAGAAGTTATTCGGGTCATAATGCGACTTAACTGCGACCATGCGCTCCCATCGTTCGTGATAAGCCTCGGGCACGCGGTCCTGCTCGTCGCCGCTCATAAAGTTAATGTAGACGCCTGGTTTCATGGCTGGCCGAAGCTTATTGAAGAGTCCGCGCACCCACGCGATATTGCTGGCATCGGCGGAGGCTTCCGGCCAGTTCGCCAGCAAATTCATGATGAAGGGAGCGCTGCGATCGCCAAATGCTGTCTCTCCTGCCGCAACCTGGGCCGCTGCGCCCCCCAGATAGGCAAATTCAATCTGAGTCTCAAGTGAAGGAATGGTGGAAACCGCCTCCACCAGGCAATCAATGGTGGCGTGGTCGAGATTCTTGAAAAAACCCGATTTGGTGTAATAACGCCGGCCATGCGGGAAATCGGAATCGGCCATGGTTTGTAAATCTATGAAAGACAAAATCCTGCTGCTCACAGAATCCGGGTTGCAGCGGGAGAGTGCCCGCTCCAAATAAGAACGTCCGGCTTCGGGGTCGCCGGTCCAAACCAAGGAATTGCCGGCCACGGGCCGTCCGCGAAGTTCAACCGGCACTTTCTTAGTATGCGGAGCAAGGCGCAGATCGATGTTCCACTTCAAGTCGAAGGGCGCTTCGGCCATGAAATCTCGCCAGAATTCAAGATGCTGGCGAATGTCAGCTTCGGCGGTCAGTCCTTCGGCAAGCACCACCGCGCTCAGCGGATGCAGTTTCACTTCGAATTCCGTCACCACGCCGAAATTGCCGCCTCCTCCACGCAAGGCCCAAAACAGATCCGGGTTCTCTTTTGCATTGCAATACACGATGGAACTATCGGCGGTTACCAGGGTGAAGCCCTCGACGTTATCGCAGGACAATCCGAAGCGGCGGGTGAGCCATCCGGTGCCTCCGCCTAGAATCAGTCCGGCGGCGCCGGTATGCGAGACCACGCCGGAGGGAAATACCAGCCCCACTTTTTGCGTTGCGCTGTCAGCCGATCCCAACAGACAGCCGCCCGCAATCCGTGCACGGCGCGCCTCGGGGTCAACCGTGACCTGTCGCATTCTCGATAGGTCAATCACCACGCCGCCATCGCATGTGCTGAAACCCGCAAGGCTATGCCCGCCACAACGGATAGCGGTAAGGATTCCAGTCTCCGAGGCGGCGCGGATTGCATTTTGGATGTCGCCTACATCGGCGCAACGTGCGATGAGGCCCGGCTTGCGGGCCACCATGCCATTCCATACGACACGCGCCTCTTCGTAATCATTGTTGCCGGGGCGCAGCAAATCGCCTTTAAATCTCCGGCGGAGCGAAGAGTAAACTTCTTCGCTGGCGTTGGCCATGTTGTGCTCTCCTGGAAAACCATTACACCGCAAAAGACGTTAAGGGTGCAAAGGCAAAGCAGAAAGGAAACCAAATCCAACCACAGAGGCCACAAAGGAACACGAAGGAAAACCAAAAATCAAAGTTCACCGCAGAGTTCGCGGAGAGCGCAGAAGCCCGCAGAGAAAAATTGGAGTTTGGTCAAAAGCCGAAAGAAGGTTTGCGGAAAAACACCATTCTTAAGGTCTTTTTATGGTACAGCATTGCAGTGATTCTTTAACTTCGTGTTCCTTGGTGGCCTCTGTGGTTAAAGGTTTTTGGGTATCAGTTTTCGAATTTTGTGTCGCCGGTTTCGCCGGTACCAGAGCGAGATGACCGCTAGAAAAACCGAAAACACCGGAACTGACCATCGCAGATCGGGCACGAAGAAGTTTGTGGCCGCGATTGCAAGCAGTAACACAATACCAACCACGGTGAAGAATGGGTGCGCTCGCAGACGCATGGGCAAGCTTGCTAGCTGTTCTTTGGATATGGTCTTGCGAAAACGCAAATGAGCATTGAGAATCACCAGCCATACGAAGAGCATTCCGGCGACCGCAACTCCATACAACAGGAGGAAAGCATTTTTTGGGGCAAAGATGGCCAGTAGGATGGCTGCAATGATTCCTGCGGTTGAAGCTAGCAGCGCCCGATGCGGCACTCCGTTGCGGCTCACCTTGCCCATCCATTGCGGGGCATAGCCTCCCCGACCCAGCGAGAAGAGCATTCTAGTTGCAAGGTAAAGGTTGGTGTTCACGCTCGATAGTGCGGCTGTGAGCACCACGAAGTTCATGATCCCAGCAGCGTAGGGGATGTGCGCCGTGGCAAACGCGGCCACAAAAGGACTGCCGGAAGAGTTGGGATCGTGGTTCCAAGGAACCATGGTCACCATAATCGCAATCGCCAATACATAGAACACAATAAGACGATAAACAATGTTGCGCATGGCGCGCGGGATGGTAACTTCGGGATTCCGGGCCTCTCCCGCAGTGACGGCGATAATTTCCACTCCCATGTAACTGGTGACTGTGATGGTGAGCGAAAGCCAAACTCCTTTCCAGCCGCCCGGCAGAAATCCCCCGTGCTGAGTTAAATTTGCCAGACCGATAGCATGACGCCCGCCAAGGCCAAAAATCAAAGCAAGCCCCACAGCGATGAAGGCCACGATGGCGGTCACCTTGATCATTGCGAACCAATACTCGAACTCACCCAGGCGGTTCACCTGCATCGAATTGAGCGCCACCAGAGCGGCTGAAACCAATACCACCCAAATCCAACGCGGCACATCATGGAACCAATACGACATGTAAATGCCGGCGGCTGTAACTTCTGCTCCGATGGCGATGATCTGTGCCACCCCGTAAGTGGCGCGGATGGAAAAACCTGCCCAGGGATTGAGATACTTCTCAGCATAAACACCGAAGGCGCCAGCCACCGGATGGACGACTGCCATCTCCGCCAGCACATAAGACATGATCAGAGCAATGCCTGCTCCCAGAAGATAGGAGAGAATGACGGCAGGTCCGGCGAGGCTAATGGTTGCACTGCTTCCCAAAAACAAACCGACACCGATGGCGCCGCCAATAGCCATCATGGTGAGCTGTCTTTGGCTCAGACGGCGATGGAGACCTTCTCCTTCCGGCGGCGAAGGCTTCTCCTCGGCCAGGGAGGCCCTGCCTACTGGTCCTTGTAGCTCAGTCATAGCTACCAACCCGGGTGCGTTCAAGAACCAGCAGATCGATATTCTTCTTGAGAACTTCCGCGACTGCCTCTACATCGTCCATCGTGTTGTATACGTGAAACGCTATGCGCAAGCCGTCCTGACGGTTCGATGCGATGATGCCGCTTTCGGCGAGCTTCTGCACCAGCAGGTTTGAATCTTTAGATCGCAATACCACCAGCGGCCCCACACTATCCGAGGGCGTCTTGAGGCGAATCCCCAGATCGACAACCCAACTCAGCAGCGATTGCGCCAGTCGTTTGATGTGGCCGGCAACATTCTCCATGCCGATCTCTTGCAGCAGTTGGAGCCCTGGCATGGCCGCATACACATTGGGGACGGAAGGCGACCCTGACTCAAATCTGCGCGCGCTGGGAGAGAGATTGATATTTTGCGTGTCAAAGTCGAACGGATTGGTTTGCGCAAACCATCCGGTAACTGTAGGAACCAACGGTGGAATCAGATCTTTGCGCACGTACATGAAAGCCAGGCCGGGCGGGCCCAGCAGATATTTGAGAGTTCCGGTTACAAAAAAGTCCAGGTTAAGCGCTTGCACGTCAATTGGGCGAGTTCCGCAGTCCTGATAATCATCGAGCATTACGAGAGCCCCAGAACGGTGAGCGACTTCCACGACGGCGCTTACCTCGGAACGAACTCCATTTCTGAAACAAACATGGGTGAGCGGAACAATGCATGTATTGCGGTCTATCACTCGCTCGTAGTTGGCTGCCGGAATGCTATCGCCTTCCGCGCTTACAAAATGCACCTCGGCGCCCCGTGCGCGTTGCGCCAGCCAGACATGGCCCATGGTGGGAAATTCGAACTCACCCATCACGACTTTGTTTCGCTCGCGGAAATTCAGAGCGCTGGCGATACTATTGATGCCCGCCGAGGCGCAGGTCACGATCGCAACTTCATCGGGGCTGGCATTGATGAATTGTGCAAAAGCGGCCCGGGCCGCCTCATAACGTTCCACCCACAGCTCCCACGGCGAGCCTTGCTCGTGCCAGCTCGCGATGTAGCCTTCGAAGCCAGCCTGCACAGCGTCGGATAGCGCACCCTGGGAGCAACTGTTGAGATAAATCTTGCGCTGGAAGATGCTGAAGCGAGAACGGATGTCCTGGATTTGTTTGTCGGTCAGCATGGGATTTGCTATGTCTTTCGGATTACTCAATCCTCTGAAGTGCGTTTTCGAACCTGCGTACTTCTTCCACCGTGTTGTAGTGCACCAGCGAGGCTCTGACTGCGCCGCTCTCCTGCGTCAGTCCCAAACGCTTCATCAGTCGCGGCGAATACATGTGGCCATCACGCACGCCGATATTTTGTTTCGCAAGCTCTTCGGTGACCCTGGCCGGTGGAGCGCCGGGGAGATTAAAGCACAATGTGGGCGTCCGATGCGAGAGCTGGTCCTTCGCGGTAATGCCATACACGGTGGCGTTCGCAGAGGCCAGCACATCCAGCATAGCGCGAGAGAGTTGCGCTTCGTAGTCCCGAATGGCCTCTGTAGAAGCCACCAGCGCGCCGCGCCGGGAAGTTGTGGCCGGGCTGATGAGCCTTCCAATGTCTTCCAGGTAGCGCACGGCGGCATCCATACCGGCCACGTTTTCATAGATATAGGTGCCAATCTCCAACTTGGCGGGCGCGGTGTCGGGAACAAAATCCTCCCGGAAGGTGGGCAGAGCGTTGAGCGCCTCCAGCCTGCCCCAAAGAAATCCCATATGCGGAGAGAAGATTTTATAACCTGAGCAAACCAGGTAATCGCAGCCAAACTCTTGAACGTCGATTGGCGCGTGCGGGCCATAATGCACGGCATCTACAAATACCTCGGCTCCGGCAGCATGGGCCCGCTTGGAGACCTCGGCAATGTTGAGAATGGACCCAATGGCATTCGAGGCGAGCGTGCAGGCGACGATCCGGGTGCGCGCCGAGAGCAGCTTCTCCAGGTCTTCGGGATGAAGGCGCCCATCGTCTCTGAAATGCCACCATAGAATCTTCGCGCCTTCTCGCTCCAAGGCCAGCCAGACGGCAATGTTAGCTTCATGGTCAAGGTCGGTCACGATGATTTCACGACGATCACGCAACGATTGGCCAATGGCGATGCTGATCAGCCGCATGAAAGAGGTCGCATTCATTCCAAATGAAATCTCGTCGGGACGCCGGGCATTGACTAGCAGAGCAACGCTGGCGCGGGCTTGCGCGATGGTTTCATCCACCTCCTGCGATTGCCTGTAGCGTCCGCCTCGCTGAACATTTCGGTGAAGAAGATGGTTGGCAACGGCATTCAGAACAGTATTAGGTGACTGCGCGCCCGCGGCATTATCAAAGAAAATGAACCCGTCGTGCAGTGCGGGAAACGCGGCGCGAACTTGATCAATGGGGAACTCGGCCATGGTCAGAATGATATACCGATTGGGAGCAGTCAGCAGTCGGCGCCCGAATCAGTATCCTGCCACTCATGTTTACAGGAGAGGCACTTCCACGCTCTGTGATGGAGAGGGAGTGGCAAACTAAAATAGGCACTTACATAAGCGACGGGCTGGTTCAATGCTTCGAAGGTGACGTCTAAGGACTGGCAGTTTGGGCAGCGTGGTTGTTGGTAATCACCGGTTCCCTCAGCATCAAAGTTTTCAGGAATGGGCTGGTTCAGAACCTCATTTGCCACCTCAGCATCCTCCTGCTTCACCTGGAGCTTAACGCCTCCAAGGAGGTTCGAAATAAACCAGTCAAGCCGCACCATGTTATCGTCGGCCAACCAGCATTCGATACCAGCCGAATCCAGGCTTCCCTTGGCCAGCAAGGCCTGGTGCATATCTCTGAACTTGCGAAGCGTGACAACCTCCCGAGATTCCACAATATCCATGGTGACTGGCGAGTCTGTCATTTCGATATCTGCCTCGGCGTTATCGCCCAGGTCGAAATTGCTTCCTCTACGGCGTATTTCCTCCTCAAGCGTGTGACGGGCCACATCGGTGAGCGATGCCGAATCTTGCGCGATCTTGACCAACTCTCCATCGGCCATGCCGGAATAGAGTTGGACCAGCCGCTGTCGTTCTTTTTCGCTGTCTTGGTTTGTCATGAGAATAAAGGATATATCGGTAGCTCCTTTAGGTTAGTGCAGATAAAGGGCAGAACGTTTCACGGGAGTCGTCAGCCGAAATCCTGAACGTACCATAGATGTTCCATTTTCGTGCTCTTTCTGAGACTTTCCTTATTCGCGGTATAAGAGCATAATTTTTGATAGGAGGAAAACCGAAGTGGCTCTTAGTAAACTCGAACTACATCAGGAAACCCTTAATAATCTCGTCTCCAAACCCGACGACAGCAAGAACGTCGGCTGCACTCTAAACTCAGATGTAACCTTTGTAGTTAGCTGCCCCCACCACTGCGCCAATCCTGAGTAACTGCCAGGCCTCTCCGCAGTGAAAACAAGGGGCGTTCAGCGACGCCCCTTGTTTTTCCTGAGGCGACCAGCAATTAGCAAAACCTCACAGATGCTGCAAGCTTATCTGGACGGAAGGGTGTGATCAAAAGTGCGAGTCAAGCAGCAAGGCGAGCAAAGGGTTACCCTGAATTCACAACAGCGTGACATGGTGGGCGGTCACGGACTCGAACCGTGGACCTCCTGCTTGTAAGGCAGGCGCTCTAACCAACTGAGCTAACCGCCCGAAAGAGTGGACGATCATTATCTTAGCAAATCCGGTATATGCTGCGAGCGAATAAAAAAATTCAGACCCAGGAGAGCGAGCGCCGGCAGGTGCGGATACCGCCTCGCCTTCATTCAGGAGAATCTGGATAGAAGTGGACAGAATGGACGGAGTCGACAAAGTAGATCAAGAGAATTCGGATCAGGGTCGGGCCGCTTTCGCCGATTTCGAAATGTATCTTGTTGATTTTTAGAAGGCAAAGAAACTGAAATTTTGGTTTTACTAAAGGCTAACGGCTAAGAGCTAATGGCTAAGCTTGTAGCGGCGTAGCAGCTTGTTTAGCATTGATGGCAGATAACTAGTTAGGCGGATGTTTGACTCGTCTCTTATAGCCTGGAGGCAGACCTTTGGTGAGGAATTGGTATTTGTCGGGATCGGCTACCTGGATGGTTCCGTCGGGCATTAGTTTCAGGGGATTGTGGAGGGTGTCAATAGGAATGCCCCGGAGCAATCCGGCGCGGATTAGATTGAGCCAACTCGACGGTTGCTGGCCGGTTTTTTGGCGGAAGATCGCTATTCGCTGGTTGATCTCGTCGATTTCTTTCTCTACTTGAAGCGCAGCCAGATGCTGGCGGGCGTTGTCTTTGACCATCTCGTCCTGGCTTGACTCCAACAGTCTTGCCCAAATTTCTTCTGCCAGGCTGCTTTCGCCAGCGCGGTGCGCCATTTCTGCGGCCATGACCTTCATCCAAAAGTATGCGCCGGGCTTCTCTGAGCCGGTCTGAAAGGCTTCCCTGGCCGCTTTGTAGTCCTTGCGATCAAAGTAATGGATGTATCCGAGAGTAAAGTAAAACCGCCAACGATCGGGATTCGCGCGAATGCCTTTTTCCACCAGGGCAACCGCCTTATCGGGCTGTCCAGCACCAGCAGGAGGTGACTGAGAGAGAAAGATGGAGCCGAATTCATAAGCAATGATCAGGTGCGGATCCAAATCTGTGGTGATATCCAGCAGAGGACCGAGCAACTCGTAGTGCATTGCCTCATCCTGATGCTTCTTGCCAAAGTACTGCACTGCGCGGGTCCAGTAGATGTCGGCCAGTAAGCCGGTGTACCCCAAGCTCATCTTCTTGAGGGTCTTACCGGAGGGAATATAAAGAATCTCTTCCAGCGTAGCCTGTTTACCCCGTACTTGGTCCACCTGATGCAGAGCCAGCAGAGAACCGGCGAAGGCCAGAACCAGAACTGCCACGGCGACTATGGTAGAAGTGCGACGGGATTTCATTTGAGGTTACGCCGTTCAAAGATCAGAACTGCCACAGCGATGGCGGCTGCTGAATAAAGCAGTGCATAAAGTGTGTTAAAGAGCACTAACTGGATGCTAATGTGGTCGCCATGCGCTACTTGAGCAATCACATTGAGGGCGGAAAAGTTGGGCACGAGCCAGGCAGCACTGGTGGCCAGCCACTTGGTAACACCCTCGGAAATGGCAGCGAAGTTCCGCAGATCCTCCGCGAACGTCCCAATCACAAACAGGGCAAAGGCAAAGATCGCGGAAAAAATCGGCGACGAAAACGATGAGAACAGCAAAGTGATGGCAGTGACAATAAAGAATTGCAGGATGATGAAATAAATGGCCACCAGAAATCCGGCATCGTCACGAGTAAAAGTTCGGGTTACCACCAGCAAAGCAACAAAGAAGCCAATCGTCATGAAAGCGGCATTGACGACCAACGTCAGCAACAGGCCGAGATACTTGCCGGTAATGAATTCCCATCGCCGCACCGGGCGGGAAAGGATGGTGTAAAGCGTTCGCTTTTCGATCTCTTTCGAGACCAGGCCAATGCCGATAAAGATGGCTATGATCACTCCGAAGATGGAAATGGAAGATAGGCCCACATTGACCAGGATAAGTTTCTCCAGGCCAAGAGAGATTTGCCCAAAGAGAGGCGCGCTGGCGACCAGAAGCAGGGCAAAGATGATGAGGTTGTAAAGCACGCGATCGCGCACGGCTTCGCGAAAGGTGTTCAACGTGATCGCAGCCAGACGGGAGTTCATACTTTTGCCGTCTCCGATTCTGAGGTATGGGTAAGGAAATAGTCTTCCAGGGTCCCATGTACGGGCGTCACCGAAACGATCTGCGCGTGCTGCTGCCGAAGCTTTTCCAGGAGCATATCGAGATCCTGCGAGGACGCCACGGCCCGCACGATCTCTCCGGTGGTGCGCGTCTCACTTACCCAACGGCTAACGGCAGCTAACGCATGGCTGCCGTGCCAGACCACCTCAGTCTTGCTGGCGCTCTTCGATTGCAAGTCTTCCACAACGCCGATTCCCCGTAGCTCTCCTTTATGAATCACAGCCACACGATCGCAAAGCGCCTCCGCGTCGGAAAGGATATGCGTGGAGAAGAAAACCGTCTTGCCTTGGTCCTTTAATTCCTGGAGCAGTTCCCGGATTTCTCGCCGGCCCAATGGATCGAGTCCAGACATAGGCTCATCCAAAAAAACGATCTTGGGATCATGAATGATGGCTTGAGCAATGCCGACACGCTGCAGCATTCCTTTGGAAAACTTGCGCAACTGGGTCTTTCCGACATCCGGCAGACCAACGCGGTCTAAGAGAGCAGGAATTCTCTTCCGCCGCTCCTCCGAAGACACACCGCACAATTCCGCATAGTAGTCGAGCAGTTCAGGTGCGCTGAGATAGTCGTAGAAATAAGGCTGTTCGGGAAGAAAGCCAATCTGCTTTTTAACGTCGGGATCGTGGAAGTCATGGCCAAGAATACGGGCCGAGCCAGAAGTGGGAAAAACGATGCCCATCAGGAGCTTGAGAGTGGTGGTTTTTCCGGCGCCGTTGGGGCCGAGAAAGCCAAATACCTCTCCTTCCTCCACGGTTAAGTGCAAAGGCTGAAGGGCAGTTTTGAGGCTTTTACGCCAAAAACCGACAGCATAATTTTTTGCGAGACCTAAAATTTCAAGCGCAGACATGTTTGTGGCTGCAATCGAGCGATTCGATTATCTGTAATTTTAGCTAAACGCCACCCTGGTTTCAATCCGGTATAAAACTGATATTTGGTTTTTCTCAGATTGCATTGTAATTGGCAAAATTGACGCATGTGTCGTGGGGGATGGCGCTGCCTTTACTGGCAGCTCCGCCGACCTCATATCGAAGCACGCTGTCCTCGGTGGCGCAGAAGTTCTTGCTTCCAGTCCCTCCCCATATCTGGGGGGTAGCGGTTATGGAGTAATCCGAAAAGGGCGCACCGGCGGAATCGGAAGTGAGGAAAAAATTATAGCCATCGCGGGCGCAGGGTTCGGCAGCACATCCTAAGTTGCTATCGATTAAACAAGCATGGGTCTGATCACAGAGTGCGGCGGGGCCTAGAACAGTAAGTTTGGCGGCATAGCCATTCACGGAACCGTAGCTGGCACTATAGGTGGCTTCAGCAGTAGTGACAGCACGCATCGTGCTTACGGCAGATGCTTCGTTAGCATTTTGTTTGGTGCGCATCATGCTTGGAATAGCGATGGCGGCAATGATCAAAATAATCGCTACCACGATGAGCAACTCAATCAGCGAGAATCCCTGGGCATTATGCACGGTCTTTTTGTGCGCCATATAATTACATTGCATTGTGAACCCAATTTCTCAAAAATTAAACGAATTTCGTCGCATTCTGGTTGGAATTTAAGGGGAGCAGTTTTGTGACTGCTCCCCTTCGGCTTGTACCCTCCCCCAGGTACTTGCCGAACCTTGTTGGGTCCTAAGAAATCTTGATCTGTTCCCTAACGGACTATTGATGTGCACCTTTCGGACCAATCGGAATTGGGCTCTTGGATAATCCCCCAGTATTCAGATAATCTATTTGTTTTCAACAGTATACAAGTTTGGACCAAGACGGTACGCAGTGAGATTTGAAACTCCATGATGACAAAATCTGTCAGACCGACATGACAAAAGGAGTGAAGCTTTTTTGGCTAAAAAAAAAGACATGGTTTTCACCATGTCCGCATTGGCAGATATCTTGAGCTTGCAGATATCTGCCTTTCGTAAAGAACAAACAAATTAGATGGGGTTCAATGCACTGCAAGCAGTAACGGTCGTGATGGCCGCCGTGGGAGGCGAGGGTGGAGATGTCTGTCCGCGAGCCACCCCGTCTGAAGATGCGCAGTAATCCCGGTTACCGGCATTCTGAGAAACTGGTGTGCCGAAGGCCACGAATTCGGTTTGTGGAGCAGCACCACCATTGATGCCAGTCAGGGTGTATTGATAGTTGCCCTTTGTGCACGGTGGAGCGGCGCAGGCCAGAACCGTGTCAGCCAGGCAGGCGCCGTTCACTTGCGGTACGCATGGCTGGGCGACGGCGCCCAAACGGGTGATATTCAAAGGATAGCCCTCAGCCGGGAAAGAGTTGGAATAAGAGATGGAATCGGTAATCATAGTACGGATGGTGGCCGCACCGCCCGCTTCATTCGCTGTTGCTTTGGATCGCACCAGGCTGGGGATGGCAATTGCGGCGATAATCAGAATGATAGCCACCACAATCAATAATTCAATGAGCGAAAAGCCTTTTTGTTGGCGCATACCAAACCTCCCTATTGGATCGTATTACGATTAATTTTACCTACACACCGACCAGTTAGGTTGGAATCATAATTGGCTTGCGTGGCAGATGGGAACCAATCTGGCAAAACCCTAGTGATACTACTTTCGTGGAGTGTTCTCTCTGTAAAGAATTGTTTTCATTTTCCACCACAAAAGTGAAAACGGACATGGCTCTCGCCATGTCCGCCTGGCACGTACCCTCCCCCGGGTACTTGCCTTGTTCGTAGAACTCAGATTAGATCGGGTTCAATGCACTGCAAGCAGTAACGGTCGTGATGGCTGCTGTTGGAGGCGAAGGCGGAGAGGTCTGTCCGCGAGCGACGCCGTCTGAATATGCACAGAAATCGCGGTTGCCAGCGCTCTGTGAGACTGGTGTGCCAAAGGCCACGAACTCAGTTTGTGGAGCAGCACCGCCATTGATGCCGGTCAGGGTGTATTGATAGTTGCCCTTTTTGCACGGCGGAGCGGCGCAGGCCAGAACGGTATCAGCCAAGCAGGCGCCATTGACTTGCGGTACGCACGGCTGCGCGACTGCACCCAAACGAGTGACGTTCAAGGGATAGCCCTCAGCCGGGAAAGAGTTGGAATAAGAGATGGAATCGGTAATCATGGTACGGATAGTGGCAGCACCGCCCGCTTCATTCGCTGTTGCCTTGGAGCGTACCAGGCTCGGGATGGCAATTGCCGCAATGATCAGGATGATCGCCACCACAATCAGCAACTCGATAAGTGAAAAGCCTCTTTGTTTGCGCATTCAAAATCTCCTCTTTTTATAGATCCTTTACTTTGTTGGAATTCTTGTGAGTAACTACGGCCGACTCAAATGATTGCGATTGGTAAATGCATGTTGAGAGCCAATCCGGGCCAAAAAGGGCTTATGCATTACTTTGGTAAACCCATTGATTTAAAAAGACATAGCAAAGTCTCTTTGCTTAGATTTCTCTAATGATAGAGACCCTTGGGGGCATTCTAATTCAAATCGACAAAAAATGTCATCGAGGATGACTAAGATTGGCAAAGGACTTGGATCGGACGAATTCGGGAGACTCATTGATCTCAGATTTATGTGAGTTGGACTTGCTGGCCCAGTTGTTCGCCGATCAGCCGCCCGACAAGATCTTTCAGGGGCTCGCCGGTCTTGGCCAAGATGAAACTCTGATGGCTATCCGACCAGTCGAGCTTGAAGCTGCTAACCAGGGCCGAAATCCAGATTTGCCCGACTGGAGCATTCGGGGTGATGACAAATTTTCCCGGTGGATCATCGAAGGTGATATGCAGCGCGCCGGCATTTTCTTCAGCTTCCATGTCAATCTGATCTTCAGCGCGTATGAGGCTTTGTTTGAGATCTTCAATTGCAGCATCGGCGCGGCGGCGAAATTCCATCTCGTCCATAAAGGAGATTATATAGCGTGGGGAACTAGCGCCATTCGTCGCCCATGTTGTCATCTGTAATAAGGCGTAGTCCCGCATAGCGGCGGCGGATTCCATCAGCGAAATCGATTCCTCCCCATTCTCCAGATGGATGGAAGTCTTGCATCGTAAACATCATCTTCTGCAAAGTCCTTTGGCTGGCGGGGGTATCCAGATTCAACACTGGATTGCCGTCGAGCCTGTATTGGAGCATCACATTTCTCCACCGCTCCAGGTCAATCTCTAGAGGGGAATCGCTGACTGCCACATAACCCATGATCCGGAGCGCATACGGAAAGACGGTTACTCCGGTCCACAAAGCCCTTGGAGAATAAGTTGTGTTGTAAAAGAGGCGCCCCCCAGGATTCAGGTGCTGCCGGGCAAGCCTGAGAAATTCCATGGAAAGCAGATTATTTGTATGAGCGCGCCAATGCAGTGGCGTGTTTATTACCAGCATGTCGAACTTCTTGTCGGGGTTCTCCAGAAGCCAGCGCCGGCCATCGTCAACGACGAATTGGACTTTCGCGTTCTTGAGCACTCCGGAGACCTGCGGATATTGGGCAATCAGTTGAAGGTAGCCAGGATTGATCTCGACAATCGTGAGCTTTTCCAACTGAGGATGGTTGCCAATAATTTCAGCCCATGCTCCGCCACCCACTCCAATCATGAGCACCAGGCGCGGATGAGGATGGAAGCTGCTGATCGCAAAGGGCGGGAGAGAAAAGTTGAAATTGAAATCGTCATCGAGGCTGGTGTTGAGCCGGGCTTCCCAGGAACCATCGCCATACACCATCCCCCTAGTAGATACCGAAACAATCCCGCTCTTGGTTTCGATGACCTTCACAAAGCGCGCAACACGGGGATTACTGAACCAGGTTTGCTTGAAACATAACCGCTCGTAAGCATGACTGAACAACGGTGCGGTAAGAAACACAATCAACGCCAGAATCGCCATACAGCCGCCAAGCGCAGCAACCAGATTTTTCCTGGAAAGAGGTCCTGCCAGCAAGGCTGCCCCTAATGTAACCCCGACCAAAACCAAAGCGACTGCAATTCGCGACAATGGCCACAAGTCCATCAGGACGAATCCGACCACAAAACTGCCGGCCGCAGAGCCTACGATGTTGCTGAGATATAGATAGCTGAGCCGCGCGCCCGAATCGGAACCGGGAGCTATGGCAGCATGGCTAACAAGGGGAAAGACCGCGCCCAGCAACCCAGCCGCGAGCGCAACCAGAGGAAGTGCCGCCTGGTAATTGAGCCATCCGCTTGTATAAACAAGAAAAGGGATCACGAGGAAACCCGTAAGATTGGCCACGATTATCAGCAGCGCAATGATCATGATCCAGGCACGCGATTCTTCATTCGCATACTTCTTGCAGAATTTCTCGGCGGCCAAGGAACCATACGCAATGCCAGCCAGATAAGAACCCAGCACAACAGCGAAACTTCTGGCCAAGCCTTCGGTAGTGAACGAAAACACGCGATACCAGATAATTTCGTATGCCAATGCGATAAAACCTGCGAGCGCAGCAATGGCCATTGCAAGCGGAAAGCGAACATAGCGGGCGGGCGCCAGAGCTGAATCAGAGTCCTGGCTTCGTTGCACGGCAGGAGCATTCTCGCCCTGCCTGCGGGAATACAGGTAAAGCGCGAGTACCGCAGTGCCAATGACCACGTTGACGATTGCAGCAAGAAGCACCGATCCGGACTGGCCCAAATGCTTCATGGTGATGTTGGCGGCAATAAAGCAGGCGACGGCCGAGCCTAGCGTATTTACAAAGTAAAGCCTGCCCACAGATTGGCCCACGCTTTTCGACACGCGGACAATATGCGCTACCAATAAAGGCAGCGTGCAACCCATCAACATTGTAGGGACCAGAACAAGCAGAAGCGTGACGATGCTGGTCTTAAAAAGAGAACTCCCCGCAGTAAAGCCCGCGACCCAATGGAAAATCCGCAGGGAAAGTAATCCGTAGGCGGCGATTCCAAGTTCCACAAAACCGAAGATCAGCAGCAACGGCCATTGCGTCCGTTTCGAAAGCTGCCCTCCAAAGAGGCTGCCTAGCCCAAGCCCCAGCATAAATGCGGTCACCACAATGGTGACCGACTCAATGTTCACTCCGTAAACTGCAAACAGCGCGCGCTGCCACACGATCTGATAAATCAGGGCTGGAAAGCCAGAAAAGAAGAACACGACATACAACCAGGGATGAGGATCGCGGCGGCCCCTGCTTCCGCGTGCAAGCATTAGGACAATCAATAGTACGAGTGCGATCCATACTAATACGTTTGAGTCCAAACAACCTCCCAGGTATCCCGGTAGTGGGTATCCATCAGGGTTTCGCAGTCTCGCCTGAGTCATGGGATCGAACCAGGCCATGGATCAGATTGATCGAGTCTATGCTGATCTGGTCAAATCCGATCTCAGCGAAATTCAAACCGAAACGGTTCTCCAGAAACATTACAATTTCCACCGCATCGATGGACTCCAACCTTCCACCCAGAATCAGCGACTCAGCATCATCAAAAGGCCCAAGGTCGCCTTTTTTCCGCAGCAGTTTTTCAATGAAGTTTCTGATTTCTTGTTGAGGATCCATTGGCCGCTATCTCCCTGAGAATAGATATAAAAGGAAATGCAAACGACTACCCAGCCCACCCAAACCGGTTGAATCAAACACATGCACCAGGCAGTAGAAGCTGAACACAACCGCGGGCGCTGCTATCCGCTGGTGGAGCCATCCACGGCTTGCATGAGGCTTACGCGCCCGGACCTGGGAGATTGATATTCCGAGAGCAAGTATGAGCGAGTAAAACACATATATCTGAAATCCCACAATGCTTCGGGGCAGCCCCCACTTCAGCACATTGTGAATATCGCGCATGAAGTGGAAGATGACGTTGCCAACCGAGGCAGCGGCGAAGGTGGCAAAAAAGATGCGGAGTTTGGGGCTGCGCTTGAAATAGCGGACAAACGTTGGATAGAAGAACATATCCACGAGGAGTTCTTTGAAGTAGTAGTAATAACGGTTCCAATACTCGGCCACGGTCCGGGACGATAGCGGAGCATAAGTATTGCGAAGGGCGCGGAATCCAGCCATCCTGCAAGTCGCTATGACGATATGGCCCCAGACTGCGAACCATAGCAACCCTTCCAGGAAGTCGCCGAGCAAGCTGGCCCAGTTGACCACCATCGGAAATGGCTTTCCACCGGTGAAGGCATTCAGGCACTGCTCCAGGTTTGGAATTGCAAGCTTCTGCTGGACCACAATTGCATAGTAGTGATTCACATAGCTCAGAAGGAGACACCAGACCATCAGCTTTACGCCTTTGATCATGGTAACGGCCAGGTCTTCAGGTGTTTTCGCCTCGATCCTGCGCCAATGCGAAGTGCCTTTGGGTATGGGGACGGCAGTGGAGCCCCAAAAAGCGCGAAATGTCGCAAATTGGTGAAGCAGGTTGGCTTTGCCCACGGCAACGCAATCGCTGATGGCATACGCCAGGAACCAGAAGTAGCTGGAGAAAACGAAAACCAGCGCCCAGGCCACTAATCGGGCAGAACCATGCAGGGGAGCGTAACAAGCGATGAGCAGCAATCCAAAAAAGATTCCCAGTAGCCACGGCAAGGGCCTGCGTGCAAACAGGCCTTTGGGCCGCAGCGCAGCCAACAGCATGAACGCTGCGCAGGCCAGCACAAAGGGCAGGAGAACCAACGCGGCCAGCTTAAGCTGGTTCAATTGGACCGATTCAGCGCGAGCGATGCTATTCAGGAAACCTTGGTCCAACGAGAAGAAGCTGGTAAGCACTAGGGTGCAGGCAAGCACCAGGAGCCATCTGAGCTGCGGCAAAAAAGCCATCGCAGATAGAAAGGCCAGCTTCATCTTCCAGCCTTCGTCCATGGTGCTTAAGACCAAACCGAAGATCGCCAATAGAACAAGTTTCCCGACAACGGTCTGAGCGAAGCTGACGATTCTAGGATCATCCTCAAACTTGGGAATCAGACGAAACTTTCTGCCCTTTTTGGTGGTTGCGGGCAGGGACAAAGGCTGTTGCATCGGGACCGAAGAGGTGGTCACAGGTTCCCCTGTTCCAACATCCTGGCCAGGGCCTTGCGGTCCACTTTTCCACTGGTGTTGGTGGGCAATGAGTCGAGCACGTGAATGGCGCGGGGGACCATGTAGTGCGGCATCCGCTTGCGGAGTTCATCATTCGCGTCGGCGGGGGCGGCAGTGCGGGGTGAACTCACGAAACCCACGATGCCAGTGGCTGCGCCAAACTCAATGGGCCACGCGACAGCAGCCACCGAATCTGTGCGATAGACCCGCCGCAAATGCGTCTCGATCTCTTCCAACTCAACTCGATGTCCAAGAACTTTGACTTGGTGGTCCATGCGGCCCAGGTGATGAAAGAGGCCAGATTCATCCTGATAAGCGATGTCGCCGGTCCGATACCAGCGCTTGCCGTCTTTTTCGACGAAGCGCGCCGCAGTTTTTTCGGCATCGCCAAGATAGCCCAGAGCCAGTTGTGGGCCGCAGATCATCAGTTCTCCCGTTATTCCGGCAGCCACAACATTTCCCCCTTCATCCCAAACGGCTGCGTCCGCTCCATCAAAAGGACGGCCAATGGCGACGATGTCGCGGCCTTCGGTTACGTTCACCTCTTCGCCGACTCGCTCGTAAAGGCATACAACCGTGGCCTCGGTGGGACCGTACAGGTTGTCGACTACAGAGTTGGGCGCAGCGTCGCGCCATGCGATTGCGGCTTTTACTGGCAGAGGTTCGCCGGAGAACAGACTCACCCGCAGTGATGGGAAGGCGCCTGGCGCAAGCATTCCCATTCGGCTCATCGCGGTAGCTACCGACGGAACTGAAAACCAGACCGTGATCTTTCGATCGCGAATGAATTTCGCGGGCGCAATGGCCTGGGTTTTAGGAACAACATGAAGAGAGGCGCCGAGTGACCAGGTGATGAACATATCGAACACCGAGATATCGAAGCTGGTGTCCGCAGTTTCGGCTACGCGGTCTTCGCAGGTGAACTGATAGCGCCGTCGCATGAAGTCAAGAAAATGCGCCACGCCGCCGTTGGGAATCATGACCCCTTTTGGTGTTCCGGTGCTGCCCGAAGTGAATTCAACATAAGCAAGGTCATTCGATCCCACCGGAACTGGTTCGAAGGGAGTGGCCTCAGGTAAAGTTTCGAATGTTTGCAGGGCACGCTCATTGGGCATTTCAAGATTGGCGTCCCTGGGTACGAGGATTTTCGCGGGAGCAACCTGCAGCACCTCTGGTGACAATTTTCGTGCTCCAGCCTGATCGGTGATCAAGGCGTCTAATTTGTGCTGGCGCAACAAATGGACCAGAGCTTCGGGCGGCTGGCTCATATTCAATGGCATATACGTCGCACCGGCCCAGGCCGCTCCCAGAACGCCAACGCAGGCTGGCCAGCTTCGAGTTGCAAGAATGCCGACATAGCGTGGACCGATGTGGGCGCTGCTGCCCAGCCAACTGGCCGTGCGTCGCACCAGAGTAAGCATTTCACCGTAGGTGAATTCCCTGCCATCGGCCCACAGAGCATGCCGCTCAGGATGCTGGCTGGCGCTAACGTGAAAAGGCAGTGCTATGTTGAAGTTTGTTGCCATTGGATGCAAGCAGCCTAACGAACCAACTCTTATAGCAGACGCCAATAACTCTTTCGGCTTTACCTGATGCTTAACCGTGGATTCTTACGAAATCGACGAGCATCCGGGGGTGAAAGCAGATGCGGGTCCGCTTGATCCATCTTGATCCATAATGGTTAGCAAA
>DASZEU010000541.1:0-10355 GCA_035940535.1 Candidatus Angelobacter sp. | reverse complement strand
AATGACTTCCAGCGCAAAACTTACATACTCGTAAAGAACCGCCTGGTTCTGATTCCGGACGGATTGCAATTCATGGTGCCCACGCGCCTGCTGCCTATGGCTACGACGCCTTTGTTCTCTCTGGGCGCGAAGCTGCATATAGCCAGCGAATGGTTTCGCCGTCCCAGCAACAATCATGATGGCCCCGAGGATCAAGATGAATCGGTGGCTTCGTTTGTGCGGCGCCACTTTGGCCAGGAGATGGTAGACCGTGTGGCCGAGCCTATGCTCTCCGGCGTTTTTGGCGGAGATGCTGAGAGGCTAAGTGTTCAAGCTGTCTTGTCGCGCTTCGTGACGATGGAGCGCGAACACGGAAGCCTGGTGCGGGCCAGCCTCAAAAGACGTAAGGCGAGTTCCCGTACTGCGCCTGCTCCGCTGTTCACATCTTTGCGAGGGGGCGTACAGCAATTGGTGGACGCACTCCTAGCCTGCCTGCCGAGAGAGCCTTTGCGGGTTGGAAATGCAGCTACGGCACTGCAACGAAGTGCGAATGGCTGGCAGGTCAAAACTCCTAACACGAGCGAAACTTATGATGCCGTGCTCCTGGGCGTTCCCGCACCCATTGCTGCTGGATTGCTCTCAACCATCGACACGGAAATTGCTGGGAGCTTGGGAAAAATTCAATATACATCCTCGGTTGCCGTGGCACTCGCCTACGCCAAGGCTGGGCTTCCGCCAGGATTCGGCTTTCTGGTACCGCGTTCGGAAGGCCGCAAGCTGATGGCTTGCACCTTCGTCCACAATAAATTCTCTGGCCGTGCCCCGGCAGGAGCGACGCTCCTCCGCTGCTTCTTCAGCAGTTCACGTGTTCCCGGCCTGCTCGACTACAGTGACGACCAACTTGAGGTTTTCGCCCGGCAAGAACTGAAAGAAATTCTGGGATTGGAGGCTGACCCGCAGTTTTCCCGCGTCTTCCGCTGGGAACTTGGGCTTCCTCAGTACGAGACAGGGCATCTGGAACGCGCGGCTGAAATCGAAGCCCGCCTGGCGAAAGCGCCAGGGCTGCAACTGATTGGCAATTCGCTCTACGGAGTGGGCATTCCGGATTGCATCAAGTCAGCCCGCTTGGCAGTGGAAAAGATTGCTCCTAGTCGAGATCTGAATACCGCTTAAACTTTGCCTGCTGTTGGATCGGTCTCCTTGTGGGCGCGGCAGGGAAATGCCGGACGGTTACGTCATCGACAGTAACATCGTTGTCGCTATCACGAGCAGCAGCCCGCCTTTGGTAAGGGTGCGGTTTTTTGTGGCCCGTGGTCTGACTACTCTCACGTGGTTGTGGTTGTGGAGGGGGTGTGACGATCTTGGGCTGAGCAACCGTGACTTTCGATTGGGCTGGCGTGCCCTGCACGATGATCGCGCCAAATGGAACATGCTGTTCGATGGACGTATGGGTCATGCTCGCTGGCAGAGGGGATTGTTGATGAACGTTTGCAAGCACCATGCCAACGATGAATAGCGCGCTGGCCGCCGCTGCCCCGGTGAAGATGCCGCGCAATTGCAAGGGTGCACGCCGCTTCCGAGCGATCTTCGTAGGTGAAGCCGCAACAGGGTCCGCTGCAATTGGAACCGGACTCCGGAGGGGCTCCGCGGCTGCCGCGACAAGCTCTGGCTGCTGTTGTGGAACATCGACGTGAGGGAGTTGTTGCGCCTCAGCTTGTAGGCTGGCGACTGCCGCACGCTCCTGCTCCGCTTGCTTTTCGGCTGCTTTTTGCCTCGCTCGCTCCTGATACTCGCTAGTGAGGGTGGCAATACCGCTGCGCGTGCTAGCAACTGCCGATCGGAGATGCTCAGCCAATCGTTTTCTTAGCTCCGCGGCGGATGCTCCCAACGCAGCCAGTGCTTCCCGTAGCTGCCCACCTAAGTTGCGGGCAAAGTGTTGGTTGTAGGGCGGCAGTTCGTGGCTTATCTCTTCCTCGGCAGACTGTATCGCCACCAGTTCTGCCGGAATTGGCTCGGTGGACATGACTTCCACAGGAATAGCTTGCGCTTCAGGCTGCCTAAGAATTCCCAAAACCTCAGCAGGCTGGAGTTCGACCGGAGCAACGGGCGTAGGTTGCGCTGCCAGTTCCAGAACGCCAGAGGCTACGACCAAATCAGCGCCTAATTCGCTTGCATAGCGGGAGGCACGCTGGAGTGCCTCGGCGGAATTGGAAAGCGCAAATTCAATTTCCAGATCAGCAGGCTGAGTGTGAATCTCCTCAGGAGATGTGACTTCAACGGAATAGCCTTCGAGTTGAAGCTGTTGGGAAAGAGCACTGGTGTGTTCGGGAGAGCGGGTAATGATTCGAGCCAACGGCATGAAACAGCCACCTCGGGGTTGACGTCACGAATGCGCAACTGTGCCGCGTATTGGAGTGGCGTGACAAATTAGACGCTGGGGCTGGCTGCCGGGTTGGTCTCTCTTCCAGCTCTATTGCACTTCTGCAAAATCCATTCCATCCGCAAACTGAAGGCCGGTTATGGTGCGGGCGTGGTGCTGTACCTCCAGATAGGTTTCCATGATGGCAATGTGAATGAGTTCCCGTTGTGCCGGGCTTTTGCACTCGGTGCGAATGCGGTCCAATTCCAGGTAACGGTCGTGGGCTTCCTTGAATTTGTTGAGTACCATGTGGTTCATGGACCGATTGTTCTAGGCCGGGGCAGCAGCATATATAGTTCAAAGACCCTAAAGGCTAAGTTAGTTTGCTGTAACCCAGAGGTAATCATGCGCTACAGCTTTTGGGGCATCGATGTATTCCAACCATTTTTATCATAGTCTGCTGGGTGCCGACAGGGCTGAAGCATAATTCACCGTTGTTGGCTTAGCATCTACAAGGGCGAGAACAATTCAACCGTCCCTCGCGGGACTTGTTGCATTTTTACAAGCTACCCAGCACTGGATTCGGCCCATTTCAGTTTTGCGGGATCATCATTTTCGTGGGCCGAACCCAGTGCTGGGCTACTTTCATACGTCCCTGCGGGACTCCCCCATTTCCATAAATCTTGCTCAAATGAAGAAACTCCAGAGCGGGCCTAAACACCTTAAAAGTCACGCTCTTCTACGAGTTCCGGAGCGGTCGGTCGAGGTACATAGCTATCGATAGCTTTCTAAGACTCCGGCTGCCCGGTTCAACGCATCGGCGAGCACCTGTAGTTGCTGGGTCGTAAGAGAGACATTCTTGGCATCGATTGCTTCATTCACTCCGGGAATCACCACTGCCGCGTATCCGGTGTACTGGCCGGGCGCATAGATGGCATGTCGGAACCACGGCCGCTCTGGTAGGCCTTGTTCGATCAGCAGGGCTCGCTCGGCTGAAATTAGGACTTGGTTGAGTTTGGCGGTATCTGCCGGGGGATTTTTTTGGACCGCCAACACTCTTGCCGCAGCCTCAGTAAATTTCCTGGCCGCGTCTGATGCCTTGCCGAAGTCCGGAGCACTTGCGCCGAGTATCTTCTGGGCTTTGGCCTGGGCGCTCTCGATGTAGGCACTGATCTCTTTGCCGTACAACTCGTAATCAAAAGGCAGCACATCGGCGGACGCCATGTGCATGGCCTCCAATCCTAACAACCTGGCCATTTGCTGCTCGTAAGCAAACGTGGGGTCGCCAAATTTCTTGAACCAGGCGAAATTGTCGAAGGCCGAATGGTACACGCCATAAGGCCCGCTGGAGGTCACGTCGGTCGAAGGCACACCCAAGTGCTGGATGAAGACACTGTAGTCTGAACCGCTGCCCAAATCGCCCACCGGCACATCGGATTCAACCCTGGCGTTGGGAGCGCGAGTATTCGCCCCGAGATCCACGGTGGGTTGTCCGCGTTTCTGGTCGTCTTTCTGCTTCTCCGCCTTCCAAACGCTATAGACGGTACCGCCTTTCGGGCTAGGCACCTCCTTGGTGACCTCGCGCACGAAGTTCTTCAGGCTGGGTACGGCCTGGGCGTTGAAGCTGGGACCGGAGACTGCCACATCAATGTTGAAGTAAGCCACTGCCGAACCGAGGTCGCGTTCGTGCTGTTCGCCCCATTCGGTGCTGCCGATCAGGCCTTCCTCTTCGGCGTCCCAACTCGCAAAGATGATGGTCCTATCTGGCCGCCAGCCTTGCTTGAGCAGTTCGCCCATTCCATGGACACTTTCCAGCATGGCGGCTGTGCCGCTATTGGGATCGACTGCTCCATAGACCCAGGCATCCCGGTGATTGCCGACCACCACCCACTCGTTGGGATACTTGGCGCCGGTGATCTTGCCGACCACATCCCATATAGGCCAGTACTGGTAATTTTGTTTCAAATGTATCTTCACCTTCACCGGCCCGGGGCCAACGTGGTAGGTGAAAGGCAGGGCACCTTGCCAGTCGCGCGGAGACTCTGGCCCGCCCAGGTTTTGCAGGATGGGCTGGGCATCACCATAAGAAAGAGGCGTGGTGGGAATCTTGGGCATATCCACTGCCTGTTCCGGCGGTACGCGCTGTGAATCCGGCAACGATGGCAAAGAGGCGACACCGGGAGTGGTCGGGTCGCCAGGGTATTTGAACATGTACTGAATCGAACCGCGCTGTACCCCGGTTTCAGGACGCCACGGACCCTTGCCATAAGGATCGCCCTTGAAGTAGCCGTCATCCCACGGGTCGGAATAGATGAGCACCGCCGCCGCGCCATGCTGCTCGGCTACATAGCTCTTGACTCCACGGAAATTCTCGCCATAGCGGACGATCACGATCTTGCCCCGGACATCGACCTTCAGCTCTTCCAGCTTCTTGAAATCTTCGGGACGGCCGTAATTTGCGTAGACGACATCGGCTTCTGCATCCCCTGAAGGCGAGGAGCCGTTGAAAGCCATCAGCACGCGCGGGTCGTCCTGAAAGGGATCGTTGGAGACATGCTCGCGCGTAGGGCCGTGCATCTTTACGTTGGGAGGAGCTGTGACCGCGACGCTGATCTCCGCGGGACGATTCATCCACACTTTGTACTCGACGATATCCGTTTGCAGGCCCGCCTCTTTGAATTTCTGGGCAACGTAGTCGGCAGTCTTTTTGTCCTCGGGCGAGCCGGCAACATGGGGCTCGGCGGTCAGGATGCGCAGATGCTCTTCCGCACGGGCTGGATCGGGCACGGCAATGAACTTGCGGTCCCATTGCCGTTGCTGGGTGAAATCCCGGAACCCGAAAACTTGCGTAGAGCTGGAATTTTGTTGGGCAAAAGTGGCCACGGCAAAAAACAGAAGCAAAACGAGAGGCTTGGCGTATTTCAATCTAGATGTCCTTCTTCCCATGTAGGTCTGCGGGGGAAACGAAAAAGCTTACACTATTAATGGGCATTTGTTCGAATCCGATAACTAACTGGGCCAACTTCCTTTGAGCATAGACGCGCAATCCAACGCCGGCGCAGCCGGAGAACTGACGGGAGTCGACGACATCGAATTGCCGCGGGCAGATGCCGCCGATGGTCTTGCCCAGGGAGCTTTGATCGATGCCGCTGAACCTTCTGTTGCCCGGCTTCCGCGCATCGCCCAGGCTCTGCGTCATCGCGATTTCCGCCTGTTCTGGACCGGCAATTTTCTTTCGAACATCGGCACCTGGATGCAAAACGTGGCCCAAGGGTGGCTGGTGCTTCAGCTTACCAATTCCGCCTTTTGGCTGGGGGTAGTGGGTTTTGCCTCGTCCATCCCTATCCTGTTCTTTGCCCTGATCGGCGGCGTGATCGCCGACAACATGAACAAGCGCAAGCTGCTCATGATGACCCAGTCGGCCATGATGGTCTTTGCCTTCATCCTGTCAGCCCTTGCCTACTCGAAAAAGATTGACGTGCACGAGATTGTGCTACTGGCCCTGGGTACAGGGATAGCTATGTCTCTGAACACACCCACTTACCAGGCAATCGTACCGCAGTTGGTGCCGAAAGAAGACCTGACCAACGCCATAGCCTTGAATTCCGCGCAGTTCAATATGTCGCGCGTGGTTGGCCCCACGCTGGGCGGTTTTGCCATGTCATTATTTGGCGTTGCCGGAAATTTTTTCTTGAATGGCTTGAGCTTTCTGGCGGTGATCATCGCCTTGAGCCAGATCCGTTCGAACCAACGCGGCGCTGCTGGAGAAGGGCACCTTTGGCACAAGCTCAAGCAAGGCTTCGACTATGTATTCAGCCGTCGCGAGATGCTGTCGCTGATTATGGTAATCGGCATCGGAAGCCTGCTGGCGATACCATTCATAACATTCGTTCCCTACTTTGCCCGCGATGTGCTGCACGCCGGCGAGCGCGGGTTGGGAATCCTGATGGCATGCTCCGGATCGGGCGCCTTTCTTGGGGCAGCTACGATTGCTCATCGTGGACGCATGCAGCGTCCGGGACTCTTCGTGCTGTGCACCGGCCTGGCTTCATTCGTGGGAATCGTGGTCTTTACCTTTTCCCGTTCGTTCTATTTTTCCGGGGCCTTGCTGGTCGTAATCGGATACTGCATGATCCTGATGATCGCCACCATCAATTCCCTCCTCCAGCACCTTGCAGAAGACCACATGCGAGGCCGCGTGATGAGCATCTACTCCACGGCATTTCTCGGCCTGCCGCCGATCGGGTGCCTCATCGCCGGATCGTTGGCACATCTTTTCAACGCACCCCATGCAATTGCGGGAATGGCTGCACTGGCGGGTGTGGGAGTGTCGATTGTGTTTGTGACCAGGAAAGAGTTGCGACAGTTGGAATAACCCTATTTCTTGCGCTTCAGCACAGCCTTCACAGCCTGAACAATATAAGGCGCAGTCAGACCATATTTTTCCATCAACTGCTCCGGCGTGGCGGATTCGGCGTAGGTGTTCTGCACTCCGACAAACTCCATTGGTACAGGATGAGTCCTGGCGACAGCGCGAGCGACCTGTGAGCCCAGTCCTCCATCGAGCAGATGCTCTTCCGCAGTCACGATTGCGCCGCATTCACGGGCTGCTTTGGCAATCGCGGACTCATCCACAGGCTTAATCGTGTGCATATCCAGCACTCGCGCCTGGATGCCTTCTTCCGCAAGCTGGGCCTGAGCTTGCAGAGAATAGCCAACTTCAAAGCCGCAGGCAATGATGGCAACGTCGCGTCCATCGCCGTGCTGCTTCGCCTTGCCGATTTCAAATGTGTCGCTAGCCCCGTAAATGATCGAGGCTTTGGCGCGTCCGGTGCGCATGTAGACCGGCCCCTGGTGCTCGGCCATACGATGCACCAGGGCACGAGCGCAGAATTCGTCTGAAGGGCTCAGGACCACAAAGCCGGCCAGGGCGCACATCAAGGCATAGTCTTCCACTGCCTGCTGGCTGGGACCGTCTTCGCCGATGGAGATGCCTCCATGGGAGCCGACAAATTTGGCATTTACTCCCGGATAAGCCACGCACATGCGAAGCTGGTCGTAGCCCTTATCGCAGAGAAACACGGCAAACGAGGATGCAAACGGAATCTTGCCGGCCAGCGCCAGCCCCCCGGCGATGCCCACCATGTTGGCCTCGGCAATGCCACAGGTGAAGAAGCGGTCGGGAAATTCTTTTTGAAACTTGGCGCTAAAGGTGGACTTGGCCAGATCGGCATCAAGCACAACGATGTTAGGGTTCTTTTTACCCAGCTCAACCAGAGCTTGCCCATAAGCCTCGCGCGTAGCAACGCCCATCTTCAACTCGAACTTGGATTTGGGATTGACGACTGTGGTTGAACTCAAGTTGGTCTCCTTCGATTCGCTCTGCATCTACCGAATTACAAGTCGCCGCTTTTCTTTTGTGTGTCTTCGTGGCCTCTGTGGTTAAAATCCTTTGCTGACGCACTATTTCGATCAGTGGCAATCAGTCCAATCAGCGTCATCAGTGGTTAGATTCTTCGGCGCTACAGCTTCGCCTTGGCAGCCTCTAGTTCCGCCACTGCCGCGGCCACCTGATCCGGTTTAGGCGCGACCCCGTGCCACTCCGGATTGTTTTCCATGAACGAAACACCCTTGCCCTTGATGGTATTGGCCACAATGCAAGTGGGCTTGCCGCTCTTTCCTGCGCGGGCGTCTTCAAGGGCAGGAATGACCTGCTCAAAGTCGTGGCCGTCGATCTCCACGGCGTGCCAGCCGAAGGCCTCGAACTTTTCCCGCAAGGGCGAGACATCCAGGATGTCTTTGGTGAAGCCATCCAACTGCTGGTGGTTGTAGTCCACGATCAGCGTTAGGTTCTCCAGCTTATGATAAGGCGCGAACATGGCAGCTTCCCAGTTCTGCCCTTCCTGGATCTCGCCATCTCCAGCCATCACAAACGTGTGGTAATCCTTCTTGTCCAATTTGGCCGCCAGGGCCATGCCGATCCCGATGGATATGCCTTGCCCTAGCGAGCCGGTATTGGCCTCCAGAACCGGAAGAAATCGCTTATCAGGATGCCCCTGCAAGGGCGATCCCAGCTTGCGCAAAGTGCTCAGGACTGAATGATCGATGTATCCGGCTTCCGCCAGCACGGCGTAGAGCGCCGGACATCCATGGCCTTTGGAGAGAATGAAACGGTCGCGGTCGGACCAATTGGGATTCTTGGGATTATGCCGCAGTACCCGGAAGTAAAGGGCGCTCAGCAACTCAACCTCAGAGAGCGACCCACCCGGATGCCCGCTGCCCGCCGCTCCAATCATCCTAACAATCTCAATCCGCAGACGATTAGCCAGCCGCTTCAGCTCAGCAATGGAATCAATTCTAGGGACCGTCACGATATCGGCAGTGGTACTCATTATGGCGGAATCTTCTCCTGCTGCCTCGGCTTCAGCCGATGGCAATTAGCTGCAAATTTGTTTTGATCACGAAACTAATTAGGCTGGCTGTACACGCAAGTTTAACGTTGTGTTAAGACACGGGTCAACGATGCAGTGGATGCCCACTTTATAGTGCAAGAGCGAGTTGCCGCAGATCACGCTGATGAACGCTGATAAAAATCAATGATTGGGACTAAATGATGAGCAGAAAATATTCTTATGCGCCTTATGAAACCTAGATTCGTTATTGGATTTGATCAGCGTTTATCTGCGTAATCAGCGGCTCATCGGCTGTTTCTTTCTCCAGCATGAACTCAAACTGCTCTTGCGGCACAGCCACCATCCAGACTGGAGCGAATGAGAGGCGGTGCAGCGGTGTTGGACCGTGTTCACGCAGGGCAGCTAGGTGCTTGGGAGAGCGGTAACCCTTATTCGACGCGAGGTCGAACTGCGGATAAACAGGGTCCCAGCGGCGCATCATGGCATCACGCTCGACTTTGGCAATGATGGAAGCGGCGGCGATAGAGCAGGAAAGAGCATCGCCATGGATGATGTTGGTCTGCGGGCAATCCCAGTTCACGCGGACCGCGTCCACCAACAGGTGATCGGGAGCAGGAGCAAGCTGGGCAACGGCTTCGCGCATGGCCAGCAGCGACGCATGGTAGATATTGAGCTGGTCGATGCGGGCGACATCCACAGCGGCGAAGGCGTAAGCGATGGCGTGTGCTTTAATGCGCTCGGCAAGCTTCTCTCGGGTTTCTTCGTCAATCAGCTTGGAGTCGCGCAGCCCGTAAATGCGATAGCTGGGCTCTAGGATTACTGCGGCGGCCACCACCGGGCCAAAAAGGCAGCCGCGACCGACCTCATCCACTCCAGCCACCAGCTTTGCGCCAGCCGCCCAGGCCAGCTTTTCAAACTTGAGAGTACATTTGAGCCGCTTGAGCAGCCGCATCTTCAAGGTGCCTTTAGAGTAGGGCAGCCCGGTCTCCTGATTGATAGGAGCGGGTTTCTTCTTTTTTTTCTTCCGGACCGGGGCAGATGCAGACATCGATTCAAGAATAGCGCGGATTCAAGACGGTTGTGTCTTTTTTTTGAAAAAGTATGTGGCTGATAAGATTTGTTGATTGCTCATCACTGACCGACACGAAAATTGTAATACTGGTTAGTCTGGAGGGGAGCCGGAACTCTCTATGAAAATGATCTCATCCGCGGCGGAAATGATGGCCTTGGCAAAAGAAGCCAAGAGGGCCTGCAAGCGGGTGGGTTTTGTGCCCACTATGGGAGCTTTGCACGCCGGGCATCTTTCGCTGGTGGGCGCAGGACGTACTCAAACTGACGTCCTCGTGACCTCGGTTTTCGTGAATCCCACACAGTTTGGCCCCAAAGAAGATTTCAGCAAATACCCAAGGACTCTTGAAAAAGACTCGGAGTTGCTGGCTGCCGCAGGCGTCGATTATCTCTTCTTCCCTTCGGTCGAAGAGATGTACCCGAAAGATGCCTCTACATGGGTGACGGTCGAAGGCATCAGCGACAAACTCGATGGCCAATCGCGGCCTGGACATTTCAGGGGCGTTACCACTGTGGTTTCCAAGCTGTTCAATATC
>DASZEU010000540.1:0-28241 GCA_035940535.1 Candidatus Angelobacter sp. | reverse complement strand
CCAAAGGAAAGTCAGAAGAAACGGGCCATTGCCTTGAGGCATTCGGTGAGTACTTCGGGGTGTCCGGCTTCGATATCGTGGGCCAAGAGCTGGACTCCGGCCCTAACCATCTGCCGAACGCTTCTGATTTTCTTGTTGTTGCTAGGGGTGAAAGACTGCGCGCCGCTAATCGGATTCGGTGACATGAATGGAATCTCCTGTGATTTTGGTTTTGAAGTAGTTGCTCGTTAGGCCCGGAGTTGGGCATAAAAAACAACATGCTTTTCTAGTGGCGTATTTGGCTTCGGCTGGCGGCTGTCAACCCCCGGAGCGAAGCGGAGTCCTGGAGCGAAGCGGAAGGAGCGCGGAAGCGAGCACGGCGTTTTTGGTTTATGTCGCGCGGAGCTGCACAAGCGGGGTTGACAGTGGGAGTCAGCCGAAGCCTATCTTTTGCCGAGGAAAACATGTGAAAAAAAGCTCAGAAGTGCGCGAAGCGCCTCTTTATCCGGTTGTCGCGATGAGGTCACCAGCGGGAAGAAAAGGTTGCCGGGTAAGGGGCCCAGAGAGATCACGGACGTGGGCAAAAATGACGGAAGAAAAAATCTGTTACAAAGAAGGTTGGCGATCTAATTCTTAATTTAAGGCTTGTGATTGGAAAACTGCTGGTAAATTTTGAAACAGTCGCCGGAGAGAGAGGATTTGCGCTCCGGACGTTTGCCGCCTACTGTACCGCCTTCCATTTTTCATCAAATAAAGGCGTTCAAGTTTGGAACTAATCGAGGAAGGAGAATCCATAAGATCGCATCCAGTTCACCTCTTACAATGATCACATTCTCATTGAGGAGGATATTCAAATGCCGAGAGCACTTACCAATGATGAAATCAATAGGCGCTTGCATGACTACGCCCGCGACAATTACCTATTTCTGGGTAATGTCACAAAAGGCGTCGCACTTGCCATTGCCACTTCGATCCTGTTGCAGATACTAAGCGATTTTCAATCAGAGTGGATTAGGATCACTCCTTGGCTGACATCTTTTGTTGGTATTCTGATCACTTACATGACTTGGGGTATCGGCTCACTTTTGAGCAACTCCCGAGCAAATATTCGGGATAGCCTGCTTCCACTTCTTATGGGCATGGCGGAATTTCTTCTGTTTGGAATCCTACTGAAATATGACAAAAATGATCACCCGTTACTATGGCTCAATTGGTTCGGTTGCCTGGGGCTACACGCATTCATTGGAGTAATGATCATACACAACCGAATCAAGGTTACCGATTTCGCCAATGATTTTGAGGATAGCGCCCTATCAAATATCTATGAATCGTGGCTTCGAAGAAACCGCATCGGCGCTTCTTGTGTGTCAATCGCCGCCTTCATTGTATGGGGGTTCTTGCGCTGTTGGGCACTGCGACCAGATCGCATCCATACTTGTGAACTCATACAGTTTGGGCTTGCCATTCCATTCATGATCGCGCTTGCAATTGTTATTTCTGACGTAAACCGATTTAAACATGAGAGTGATGAACATGCATCAAGAAAACAAGTCCGACCATAAAGGGGCCAGTGCGCGGGTAAAACTTCGCCATAGGCATTTTGCGAAGCTCTCTTCAACTACAAAATCTCCTTTAGCAATTCAGAAACAGTCATGTCAAGGTTCTTGGCGAACTTGTGCAGAGTGGCCATCGTCAAATTAATCAACCCCCGCTCAATCTAGCTCATGTGCACGCGATCAATATCACATAACCCGGCTAAGAACTCCTGAGAAAGTCCTTTTCTTCTGATTCTCACTGGATTTTGATTGGTCAGGGGGAGAGGATTTGAATCTCCGATCCCTTGGTCCCGAACCGTGTCGCAAGATTTTTTGAATTCATGGGAGAAGAGAGAGGCATAACTCTTTCTTTTTCAAAGACTTACCAGAGCCTTCGTCGGGGCAGATTCAGAGAAATTTAAGATGCGACGCTTGCCGCCTACGGGTTTGCCCTACATCTTTGTTTCTACCGCGGTTTCTTACAGGCGAGCCGTTTTATAGCCGCCATTCGCAAGCGGCAGGAATACAATCGGGCACTCCGCCTTCTGCGCCTGCTCCGACTTCGCCACTGGACCTACAAGCCAACCTCCTGCAACAACTCAGCCACCCGCTTCAACACCACCTCCCCCGAATCCTCCTGGCTCAGAACGAAGGAAGCCGTGACGATTCACGACTTCCAGGTTGAAGATGATATCTTAGTGTTTAGGGAACAAAGTGCCCCCGCCAGCGGTTGCTGTTGCAGTAGCGGCCTTTGGAATTGTAAGACGCATCTCTCTTAAGCTATCAGTTTTGAAGTCACGATGCCTTGACGTGACTTAATGCTAGCGTCGGCTATTTTCATGAGCTCGGCGTCTGGCTTAGGCGTGCTCAGAGCGCCGGTTGTGCCCGCCCACTGTACAAGATTATCAATGTCACTCTTGAGGAAGCGGAACTCTATCGCTGCCAAGGTGTTTATTCCATTTAACAATGCGGCCATGTCATGGATTTGAGTCTGTAGGTCTGATTTGTTTTTAAGCTTGCCCACTTTCCCCAAGGCAACATTGTTGTCAATCCTAATCATGAGATCGGTGCGTGAGGCTTGCAGATCATCCAGCTTTAATTGAATGAAAGGATCCGCCACAATCTGAATATCTTCCGGCTTTACTGCGAATGCTTTCTCCAGCGCCCCCTTAACTATGTTCCACTCGACGTCGATCTGATTAAAATCCAGGTTGTCTTGTTTTAGCAAATCATCAATTTTGATTATGCTGTCATTGGCTTTTACCGCCGCTGTGGCAAATATTACCATCACGGCAAGTTCCTTCGCCACGGAGGTGGCAGGTTGTATGTTCTTCTTAACTGTGGCAACGAATTGAGCTCTTGCATCGTCGAGGGCTTGTTGGACGTCGGCCTTCTTAGCCGTGTCATGGTGGCTGAACAGATCCATAATTCTTCCGAGTATGGGAAATGCAGTGTCAAACGCTGCTGAAACAATGGTTCCGATTTGCTTTCCTGTTTCCGCGGGGCCGCTTGTGAGTGTACTAGCCATTGATAAATCCTCCAAAAGACGATTGAAGCATTTTCAGCAAGGTCGCTTCTGTTCAATATTGCTCACTTTGTTTGCTTGTAGATGAAACTGAGACAAATTTCCAGTGAAATCAAATCAGCATTCCAGGGCGAAGCTAATCACTGTTCCGAGTGTCTGGAGTGGGTAGGAAAAGGCAAGATAAGCAGTGATTATCAATATTCAGACTGCAATTTAACTTCGTGTGGCAGTGCCAGAACGCCGACCAGCGATCCAGTTGGGAAACGGCTTGCAGTGCGAATGACGGAATTCTGTGATGAGGCCGCGCACTAGGGAGCGTCTACGGTGAAGCGCTTCCACCAATTGGCACAGCGCATCCGAATCGTATTGATACCACTCCTGCGGGATTTCGGCGACGAATCTCCAAAGGTCCACATAATCGAGCTTTTCAATACGGGATAGTGTCGGCTCGAATGAGTTCCAACCAGTGACGTCTCGATAGACTTGATCGCGATGGTAGGTTCCCATGAAGGGCGGATCAGGAAAATTCCATTGGCCGGCATTGAAGCAGTCGCCTTGATCCAGGAAAACCACTTGGAAGAGGCGTTGTTTGGCGGTTCGTGCGAAAAGTGCTTGTCTGGAATCGGCATTGCCCACCCATTTGTCGAACGGCAGCATCTGGAGCCAGTCTTGCTTGTTCGCAACGCTCTTGAAGGCCGAGTGAGGCAGGTCATCGAAGACTTCTACCTCGGGCAGATCAGCCAGATAGCGGGACGCCAGTTGCAACCCGCTGGCGCAGGGAATGCGGCGCTCTTCGATTTCTACCCGCAAGTCCGGCGTGTGAGCGATGAGCCAGCCGGAGACCTCGATGACCTCGCTCCAGGGCATGGGCAGCCTCAGCCATATGCCTAGCCGGGTGGCGAGGAACTCATTGGCCAGCACGCGAGGATGAAACGGATTGTTCTGGAATTTGACGACATAGAACTTGCCGTCTGAAGCTCGCATGAGATGAGACTGGGTGGCAAATATTCTTAAGCTCGAAGCTGATGTTTTTAATCCAGGGATTAAAAATCGTGGTGAATCTCGTTTCAGTCCCTCTTCATCGGGGCGCATTTCTCAACCGGAGCTGCTGAGTGTCCTGGTCTTGTCTCCGATGTCCCCGAATCCCGTTTCGGGCCACCTTCCCGATTGCAGATCAGGACTAAGCCGTTGGCGCGGCAGACGCTGCCGCGTGGGTGAACCCAAAGAGCTTAGATATCCGTTGATCCACCGCAGAGACAGCAACGGTGTCCATTCTGTGGGGTAGGTTTCATGGTGGTAGTTGAGAGATTCACACCAGCCCAGTCTTACGGGCACTTCGCGCATCCGACTCCTGTCCCGACTTACCCGATCCCGGCAACCAATTGATTGTGTTTGATTTTTAACCGAACAGCAATGAGTAAATTTCATGGGCCAATGACCTTACTTAATTTGCCGCACGAGGCTCGAACGTCAGAAATTCGACTCCTTGATTCTTTGAGGATTTCAGATTGAATTTAGACAATGCGTTTTGCCCAAGAAGGGAAGCACATTTCGGACAAATGAAAATCTGCATGTTATGCAGCTCAAAGGGGCCGACATTCATGCTTTCTACAGTGATCTGCCGGGCCGACACCACACGCCCGTCAGCGGTGTGCAAGGGAACCCGGTCATTAACAACCTTGTATGGCAACTTCATTTGGTTCAACATGTCACCATTCATAGTAGTTAAGGTTGCGCCCGTATCAACCATGAATGCGCTCGCATGGCCGACACCGAAACGAACCGGTGCATAGAAATGATCACCCAATCGTGTTACTCGAAGTACTTCAATACGGGCGTCTTTGCTGTTGCCCAATCGGTCAATGTTGCTTTCTATCGCTATACGTTGCCCCTCAAAATAGGCGTTATTTCCTTTGGCAATCAGGCCATCATCAAATGAGGTCAACAAAGCAAGCGCTTCATATTGTTGATTTTTCTGAACAAGTATTTTGGCCAGCGAACCGCGCACGTCCACCAGAGAGGGAACAACAGCAAGCGTTTTGTACGACCAGTCTATCGCTTCATCAGTTCTGCCAACTTTCTCAAGACTGGCAGCATATGCAGCATATAAATCATATGTGCCTTCACCCATATTAATGGCACGTTCAGCCTGAACAATCGCTTGATCCGGTTTGTCATTCCAATTGAGGAGGATGGCGTAATGAGCGTGGCCCGACGAATCATTGGGCCGCATTTGTACATATTTCGCCCAGGTTTCCTCTGCACAATTCAGGTCGCGCGCTTTGATACAATTCTGGCTGGCCTTTTTATAGTCATTGGCGGTATAAGTCTTAGAACAGCTGGTAAGAAGAACAGCACAAATAACGAGTAGAAGTTTTTGCATGTCAAATTGGCCGTTGAGGTTCCTTTCTTGTTCCCAATGAATAGTGCAGGCAGCTTCAAATTCGTTACAAATTTTCATATGCAAGCTGGCCGATTACGCCTGCAGGAAACCCACCTCTGGCAAATGGATCATACCCATGCATACCCAAAAATTGTCGCATGTGTCGAATAGCTAATGGGCAGCATTTCTCGCGGGGAACCTGCGAGACAGCCGGGCTATTCCTGCTTTTGCATCTGGGTCAGTGGAGTCGAGTTGCGCTGCTGTGCGATATTCCTTGATTGCTGAAGCCACATCGCCTTGGGTTTCAAGCGCCATTCCAAGATGGGCGTGCGCAGTGGTATATTTCGGATTAAGACGCAGAGCAGTCCGGTATTCGGCGATAGCGCCAGCCAGATCGTGCTGACGATAGAGGACCAGCCCCAGATTGGCATGAGCGATCGGGCGATTGGGTTCCAATCGTATCGCCGTGCGTAACTCGACGTTCGCTCCAGCGAGATCCCCCTTGTGATAAAGAGCCAATCCAAGATTGCTGTGAGCAGGGGCATAGTTCGGATCAATCCGTAGTGCGATCTTCATCTCAGCGATTCCATCATTCAGATTGTCCATTTTCAGGAACAGGGTGCCCAGGTTGTAGTGAGACTCAAGATGATCCGGCTCAAGGTGAATTGCGGCTCTATATTGCGTAATTTCTTCTTTTACATTGCCCTCTTTGCCCAGCGTATTGGCCAGATTGTAGTGTGCCTCCACAAAGTCAGGATCAAGTTGCAAGGCAGTTCTGAACTCAGCGACTGCCTCCGGAAGTTCGCCTTTGTCGCCCAACACATTCCCATAAATGCTATGAGCATGAACGTTTCTGGGATCAAGCTTGAGAGCAGTCTGCAATGGAGAGATTGCACTCTCCAGTTCGCCTTTTCTCCAAAATGAATTCCCAAGATTGACATAGGCGCGCACGTGGTTGGGATTGATTCCTATGGCTGCCTGGCACTCGCTTATGGCTCCATCCAGATCATTCACTTCCAGGTTGAGATTACAGAGGTTGTAATGTGCATCCGCACTGCCAGGTTGAATGGCTGCCGCGGCTTTAAATTCCGCCATGGCCCCTGCCTTATCATGCCTGCTGGCAAGCGCCTCTCCCAGATTGGTATGGGCTACAGGGTCATTAGGATTGATCGCTAGTGCCGCATGGTATTCAGCCATCGCACCGTTGATATCGTGCTTTGTATAAAGACTCATGCCGAGATTGTCATGTACTGTGGCAAGTTTAGGATTCAATTCCAGCGCCGCACGGTACTCTGTCATGGCGGCATCCAGATATCCTTTCATCCTGAACACACTGCCCAGATTGCTATGCGTCTCGGCTTTTCCAGGATTTAATTGCACCGCAGTTCGTAATTCCTCAAGAGCCTGATCCATTTCACCTTTGGCCGCCAAGGCTGCACCCAGAGCGCTGTGGGCCTCGTCCAGATTTGAATTGAGCCGCAGCGCGTTGCGATATTCAGTCATCGCGCCATCGATGTTGCCTTTGTCATGCAGCACATATCCCAGATTCAAATGAGCAGATACGTTATTGGAATCGGCCTGAAGTACGTTCTGGAACTGCTCGGCTGCTCCATCCAGGTCTCCCTTCTGCCGCAGTAGGGTGCCAAGGCTGTTGTGCGCCTCCGGATCTCTAGGGCTGAGTCGCACTGCAGTCTGCAATTCCATGATGGCCCCATCCACATCTCGTTTGCTATAAAGCGTAATTCCAAGATTGAAATGGGCCTGGGCGAGATTGGGATCGCCCTGCAGCGCTGCACGAAATTCAGCAATCGCCCCGTCGAGATCGCCCTTTTTCTTGAGAATCAGGCCCAGATTGTTGTGTGCCTGAAACAACGTTGGTTTCATCCGCAAGGCCATCTGGTACTCCGCTATCGCAGCGTCAAGATCGCCTTGCTTCGTCAAAGCAATACCTTTGTTGTAGTGAGACTCAGCAATGTCCTGGCTGCCTTGTACCGGCATAGCGGCCCATGCGTGAAGACAAGCTGGTGCGCCGGCTGCGAACAGCACGAAAATATAAAAGCACATCAGTACACGATTGCTTTTCAAGACCATTGTTGCTGAATTCATTGCCCTGCCCCGGTTCAGAGTGAGTGCCATTATAAGTAGTGCAACGAGGCGAGAAAACGTTTCAGGTTGCAAACGGAAAGAAAGAAGGAAGCGAATTCCAGGACGCGGTAAAAACTGTTGAGGGGACAAAATGGTCGTTGAGAAACCACTTCTTACTCGTCAGACGTCAGGCAGCATATTCGATAGCTTTCCGGTCTCCACTGTGCCGTGGAATGTGCCATCCTCTTTGCACCCGGATGCTCCCAAATGGGCTCTTTCGCAATCGCGCCAAGACCGCTCCTCTCCGGCCAATTCAGACAAGTGATTGATTATGCGTTGAGATTCTTTCGAGGGGGGAATTTCGATGTATTGATCCAGGATTACTGGTCACGAGAACCTCATGGGCCTTCATATTGTTTTTTTACGTCACGCAGACGATGCTGGGGCACAGCCGGTTCGAGACGACTGCGAATGTCTGTAGGCGCGCCTTGAGGAGCAAGAAACGTGAAGCGGCGGTTGAAAACTCTCAGATCCGTAGTCGGGCGAGTAGAAGGATCAAATAGCGTGAAATGTGAATATACTCTAGTTTAGTTCAAAGCGTTGGATGTTGTACTTTTTGATAAGTCGACCGAAGGTTCGGCGGTCCTTGCCCGCCTCGCGTGCCGAAGAGCTTACATTCCCATTGTTTTTCCGCAGGAGGCGCGTGACATATTCACGCTCAAAGTTTTCGATTACCTGGGCACGAGCCTGATTGAAGCTTGGTGCACATGAATCAGAACGGCTTTGGGCTGTGGCCCATGGAATCTGCGATGGCAGGACTTGAGGTCCCGGACAGAGAACAACAAGCCTATTGATCACATTGTAGAGTTCACGAATATTTCCTGGCCACGTATAGTTGTCGAGCAGACGCAAGGCTCCGGGCGAGAGTATAAGCTTTTCGCGATTTGCCGCAGCACATAGCGTGTCGAGAAAGTGCTCCGCCAGAATACCCACATCTCCCGGACGGTCTCTCAATGCCGGCAATTCAAGGCGCAACACATTCAGTCGAAAATAAAGATCGGCCCGGAACCGCTTCTGTTGCACTTCCAGTTCCAGGTTGGTGTTGGTCGCAGCAATGACCTGTACGTTAGCAGGGAATTGGCGCTCCGATCCAAGAGGACGATAGGTGCCTTCCTGTAAAAAACGCAGCAGTTTTGCCTGGGCTCCTGGCGACAAGGAATCAATTTCATCGAGCAGCAGAGTGCCGTTTTCAGCCTGGGCTACTAGGCCACGCTGGTCCGAATGGGCGTCGGTGTATGCGCCCCGGCAGTGGCCAAATAATTCATTTTCAAAAAGGTGTTCGGGCACTGAACAACAATCAAAGGGAACGAACGGACCATTACGACGCGGACTGAGCGCGTGAATTGCGCGGGCACATACCTCCTTGCCCGTCCCTGTTTCCCCCAGAATCATTACCGGCGCTTTACTGCGGGCCACAAAAGGCATTTGCTCCAGTACGCGGTTAAAAGAAGATGAGCAGCCAACCAGCGGCAATAACGCAAGCTCGGCAGCGCCAGCCACTTTCTCCTTTGGAGCATCCTTGACTCCAAGCAGGATGCTTATGGTTTGCGTTAACTCCTGACGACGGAAAGGATGCAGAATAAATTCGTCAGCAGTTCGGACAGCCAAACGTACCAGATCTGCCGGGGCAAAATCGAATGCAGGTTCCTGGGTGACAACAGCACACAATGGAATCGCTAACGGATGAGTCGTGAAGTGCGAGAAAAAGCCCCGCATCTGTGCGTCACTCCCGTCAACGACTGTAATCACCAAGCCGGCATTCGAAACACTGAGGGACTTAAGGTCAAAGCTATTCCACGGCAGGATCTCACAGCTAAGTGAGAAATCCGCACACAAGATTTCTTTAATTTCTCTTCCAACATCGCCCTGCTGTGCAATAACCAATACCTGCATAGCAACTTACCTCGACTGTATTTACAATTCCTTCTCCCGGAACTGATGTTGGTGGACAAATAATCAGAAATTCTCCTGAACGATCCAGGCGTTGGAAATCAGGTCTATAGAGCGAAATCTGCTGTGTGATCCCATGTTCCTTCGCGTAGGCTTTGGGGGATATGTCTTAATATTTGAATTATTCGCCCTACTATTATGAAAATACGGTAAGCTCAAGGATATCTGGTCTCTGCAATATAGGTCGAACCATTTTGGGATTTTTGTGAAAATTTTGATCTAATACTTCTATTAAAATTCTCAAACATTGTTGCCGTATATGTCTTTTTGCATGTGCTTACCCCAGTCCCAGATCCCGTAACTAAGATCCTGGCTTGCGCGATGACCGCAAACGCGCAAGGTTAATAGAACCTGCCCACGGTGGTGCGCGTCGTGAGCGACAATATAAAAGATAAAAGCCAGAAGATCCGGCTTAAATGCTTTGATTTTGGCCGTTGGATCGCCGGTACGCAGGATTAGAGTTTTTACGGCAACGGCAGTCTCCTTGTGGGCGGCCAAAATGTCCTTCTCGGAGGACCCAGCTTTATTCGCGGCCTTGGCTGCTTTTTCCTGGCTTTTTACCAGATCCGCGGCAATCGCCTTAAGCCACTGGTTTCGCACCTTGGGCATGTGCATCAAGATGTCTCTCACTGTGCGGGCCCCTTTGCCCGCTGAAAGATTCAGCGCTTCCTCCGGAATCTCTTTGAGCAGGGCCAGGTTCATTGAACAGTTGGCATTCCAATTGCGTTCCAGATCTTTAATCATGGGTCGTCCTCAGAATAGTTGGTGCAACAGAAAACATAGCCGCTGTAAAGATTGTACCGGCACAGAAGCACACCAGAAGGCCCCATGCGACCAGAAAATGATGCAATGAGGGACCTGAAAGATAGGTAAGGGCCGCGATGCCGATGACCGTGCCGATATGACGGCACGACTGATTCAGTCCGCTGGCCAGGGCATGATACTCCGGCGCAATGGCGCTAACGCCAGCCAGGCTCACGCTGGGAAAACAGAGCCCAATTCCCGCAGCAGAAAGTGCCAGGGTAGCAACCCAGGCAAACGCATTGAAATGGCCGGCAAGCAACATCGTTACGAAAAACAGCGCGCCGCTGAACAGACAAGTTCCTCCGATAATGATGATCGTGCCTGCGTGCCAATACTGATGAAGCTTTCCGCAACTACGTGCGACTGGCACGCTGAGCAACGGGACAGGCGCCAGCAGCAGCGCAGCCGTCGGTATTTCAAAATGGAACCGGCCCACTAGCGCCAGATCGTAGCTAATGAACATGGCGCCAAACACCCCACCAAAACAAAATGTGGCAAGAGAGGCGAACGCCAGTCCGCGATTGGCAAATCGCTCATGCAAATGCTCCGCTTTCCTCGCAAGCCGCACACCCGACAGGATGAGAAATATGCCTCCTACGATTGCGCCCAAGGTCAAAAGCGAAGGCATAGTATGGATTGTAATAGCAGCCACCAGCAGTCCCATGCCGGCGACAATAGGAGAAATAACAGAAGCGATTCCCGGCAGGCTGACCTGGCTTCGACTGGCGTGCGGCATCCGTGATGACAGCCACAAACCCCAAAGACAGAGCGGAACATGAGCGAAGAACAACATTCGCCAGGAGCTCAAGTGCATTACGACCGCAGCGAGGGGCGGCCCAGCAGCGGCGGCTATGCCTCCTGCGGCACTCCAACGCCCGACAGCCATCGGTCTCTCTTTGCCGTGAAAATTCTGCAGGATAACCGCCAGGGATGCGGGCAAGGCCATAGCTCCGCCCAATGCTTGCAGGAAACGAGAAAGCACAAGCTCTCCAACAGTCCTCGAAAAACCACAAAGCACTGCACCCAACAGAGACATCATGAATCCCGCAATTAACATAAGCCGGTTCCCTGATCGGTCTGCCAGGCGTCCTGCGGGCACCAGCAAAACGGCCAAAGTCAGGCTGTATATATTGATGACCCAGGCGATGGCCGCCGGAGAAGCGCCTGCGAAATTGTTGTTGATGGCGGGAAAGCTCACATTCAAAAGTGCAGCATCGAGCGCCACCATAAAGGTAACGAGAGAAGCGCAGGCAAGCACCCGATCCGAGTTCTTATATGATGATCGAGTTTCCATTCAGCTCACCTGAAAATGACCCATGCAGCCTCGTTCAGCGACGGTGTTTTGGTGGGGATGGAACATGTATGTGCCGGGAAACCGATAACTGAATTCCAGCGTGCATCGCTCTGCCTGGCTCAAGGCCACCAAATCAGTGAATTCGGGCGGTTGCGAGCGGATGCCCGTGCGATAGAGCCTGAAAAAATTTGCATGGAGGTGGAACGATGAAAGTGGCTCATATTCCATCAGGTTGACCAGATGAAGCCTGACCTCTTCACCGGTGCGTAATTGGATCGGGTTATCACGGTAGAAGTTCACGGCGCCGTTCATGGCATAGAACTCATTTTTTCCATCGAAATTCGTGTCCCAACCATGCAGCACCATGACCATTTCGCGCGCAGGTGGTTGCTGAGCCGGCGGGTCAATGATGAACACCCCGAAAAGACCTCGATTGATATGGAGCGCAGTGGGAACCGTATGGCAGTGATAGAGCTGCAAACCTGCAGGGCCGGCAACAAATTCATAGGTCGTGCTGGCGCCGGGCATCACCGGCTCATACACACCGTCCATTATCGCTTCGTGAATTCCGTGAAAGTGGATTGCATGCTCGCTGTTAGCCTTGTTGCTGAAATGCACACGGACCAGATCGCCCTCAGAGCACCGTAGGGTAGGACCAGGAACAGAACCGTTATACGTCCAAGCATCGAAAAAAATCCCAGGTGCAACCTCAATGCGCGTTTCAGAGGCCACGAGGGTGAACTCGCGCACGCGACGTCCAGCTTTTTCTGTCGTTAGATTGCCGTAGTCGAATGCCGTCAGAAACCTGGCAGGCTCGAGTCCGTGGAGAGACGCGACCTTTTGACCGAGTACATGGGCCAGAGCGGAGTCTTCAACCATACCGTGATGAGAAATCTCCTCCGGTTTGGCTCGAAAGTGCTGCTCACTCTGGGCTGCACCCTTTATCTTTAAGAATGACAAAAGGCCGGCCATTGAGCCGAGCGATGCAACAAAAGAGCGCCTATTGGTAATGTTCGACACCGTAATCCTCTCTTTCGTTTTAGGGAACGAACGCCACAGCGCGCGTCCAGGCCGCACTGGCTTTTGCGATTTTTACAGGGAAACAGGCCGCCCAGAACCCTGACGGCGGAAGCCGATCTAGGTTCATAAGTTTTTCGATTTGGCAGTAAGGCGTTTCACGTCCGGCAAAGTGTGCCGGCCAGATGACGCCAGGATCGTTGCTTTCAGCAAAGCGCCGTTTCATAACCTCAAAGGGAGCGTCGAGGCTAAAAGCATCCGTACCGATCACGCAAATTCCTTGCCGGCACAACCACAAGACAGCCTCAGCAGTGAGTCCGGCGCCATGCGTTGGATATTCCTCGCTGCCCCAGTAGTTACTGGCGCCGGTATAGATCATGACAATAGAGCCTGCCGTCAGCGTGGCTCCAGACTTGGCGATACCTTTTTCAAGATCGTCGATCGCGATGTCGCTGTCACATGCCTTGTGGCTCAGATCGATGACTGTCCCAGGTCCGATAAACCAACTCAGGGGAAGCTCATCGATTTTTTCTGCAGCGCGTCCAGCGCTTTGAGGAGCATAGTGCCACGGCGCGTCTACGTGTGTACCGGCATGTGAAATCAATCGAAGCTCTTCACCGGCCCAGCCTGCCGATCCGGGTAAGTCGGTGGCAGAAACTCCAAAGACGCGGCTCATCTCCCGCGCGCCTTCATTGTGTTGCACATAGCGAATCGACACAGGCACTCTCTCGCTGGGAGTGGCCTCAATCGGGACACTGAGATCAACGATCCTGGAGAAATTGATCTGCATCAGGCAATTCCTGCGCTTTTCTGGTTGGTAGTGAGGATCTCCTTCATCCAGTCACCCATGACCGGCAAACATTCAGGGAAGCGGTCGGTACAAACATGCTCTGCGCCCTCCATGCGCCAGATACGCGCATTTCCACGCGCCCACTTTTCGAATTTGACCATCTGGTCTTCATGCACCAGATGATCGTTGGTCCCGTGGATCACAAACAGGGGCCGGGACATGTGGGGAGAAGCATCGGCCACCGAAGCGCCATTTATCATTTGCTCAAGCGAAGTATCATCCTGGATCGCCAGCGCGTGGCGAAGAGTTTCGGCTGCAAGAGCAGGCAGATGCGCGAGCGTTCCGGTGTCATAAAAACCGCCGATGCTGATGCAGCCACGAATGCGATCGTCGGCAGCGGTCGCTCTAGCCGCCAGATGCCCGCCAAGGCTCACCCCAAATACGCCGACTTCCGAAGCCGAACAATAATCAATGAGGTAATCCACAACGGCCGGCAGAACCAGTTCGAAGCGAAGATCGAGGGGAACGTTGGTGAACAATTCGCCCTGCCCGGGACCGTCGAAGATATAGCATTGCATTCCACGCAGGCGAAATTCCTGGGCGAAGGTATAAAGTTCTACCTCTTTGGCAGAATCAAGCCCCCCAATGAGAATCACAAGCGGGGCACTCGAGTCCTGTCCCAACAGATACCCGGGCAGCTTGATTTTCCCAAAGGGCACATCCAGCAAACGCGCATACTCCCCTGAAGCTTTGAGCCAGCTGCGAAAGGCCTGGGCGGTCTGGCTGCGCCTTTTCATTTTGATATCCGAGACCGGAATCCGGATCTGCGAATAATGGAAATAAATGGTTGCCAGGCGAAAAAAATGCGCGGCGGAAACTTGGGTGCCCACTTCAGAGGCATTGATCGCCATGGAAAGATATGTCTCGGCTGCGCTATTCAATTTGTAGGACCATGTGGTCCAATCGCTGCTTTCGGCTGTTATCCGTACGAGGTCTCCGTAGGCAACACCAAATTGCAGGAAACGGGAGAACATGGTCTCTGCACGGAAATGTTCGCTCTTGCCCGGAGTTTCACGCATAACAATCTCCTTGCGTACCTCACGCTATGCAGGTGAGGCACGCAGCACTATAGCCGCGTTGGTGCCGCCATATCCACGGCCTACGCAGACAATGTGGTTCAGCTTTGACGCCCGTGCCGGCTTGAGTACATGTTTCAGTTCATACCGGCGATCGGGATCGTTCAAAGAGGCTGTTGGCAGCAGTACTTGATGGCGCATCATCAGACATGCCCAGGCACAATCCACTGGCCCGGAGGCGGAAAGCATGTGTCCTGTCATGGATTTCGGTGCGCTTACGGTGGGACCGCAGGCTCCGAAGACTCGCTGCAGAGCCTGCGCCTCGATGGCGTCATCGTTTTGCGTGCCTAATCCTTCCGCCATCACATGGTCGATGCTCTCCGGGTGGACCTTGGCGCGGCCCAGGGCGTCGCGCACGCAATCAGCGAGCCTCGACTCATTGCAACTGCCATTGTTCCAGCCCCGGTCGCAGCACGAGCCGGAGCCTGCAACTTCCGCGTAAATGCGGACACCACGGGCTCGCGCATGGTCCATTTCTTCGAGCATCAGCACCCCGGCGCCTTCGGCAAGCACGGTGCCGCAACGCTTTTCGTCAAAGGGACGATAAGCACTCTCCACCGTTGCAGTCTCAGGCGAGAGCAGGCCAGAGGTCCGGTGAATTGCCATGGTGTAGGGCACCAGGGGAGCATCGAATCCACCGGCAAACATGATCGAGCAATGGCCCTGCTCGATCGACATCGCAGCCCATGCGAGGGCCTGCAATCCGCCCACGCGGTCCGCCACAACAGTCTTGGCATAACCGGTGAAGCCATTGAGAATGCTCCATTGCCCTTGGGTGGCGGCATAGAACCATGCAATGGCCTGATAAGCGCTGACCCGGTCCGGATTGATATGGGCCTGAGCATATAATTCCGGCTCGGCGAACTCCATGCCTCCAAATAAAGTACTGAAGTACATTCCCGCTTGTGCTGAAGCCAGTTGCTCGACGCTGAGTTCCGCATCTTCCATTGCCAACCGGCAGGCTGCCATCGCCATGTGAGTAGAACGGTCGGTCTGGCGGATGATCTTGCCGGGCACATACTGCTCTGCACAAAAATCTTTGACCCGGCCCGCAACCACATCTCTGGCATTTTCGCCGACGCCTATTTTGACGCGCTCCAGTGAGAGTTGTCCGCTGCAGGAGCGCTCCCAAAAGGCATCAGCGCCGATGCCATGAGGTGTCAGCACTCCAATGCCTGTAATAGCCACGCGCATGTTCACCTCTTTTCCATTGCCTTGCGAGGTCCTTTAGAGATGCCTTGTCTCCAGAGGATCACGAGCGCTGCGAGGGAGAGCACTGTTCCAAATATCAGGTAAGAGAGGCTGATCAAGGCGGCCAGCAAAAGCATGACCGCGCCAGCGCGCACCTTCGCTAGATTCAGGAAGCCCCCAATCAACCAAAGCGATCCTAAGACGACAAACACCGGCCCCATATCGTACTCGCTGAATCCTGTTTTTCTAACCAGTTGGGCCCAGGGACCAACCCGGCCGCTGATATAGGAATGCGATGTCAACACATGTATTCCGTCTATGACCATATATCCGCCTTGCAGGCAGGCAATGGCCATAAGAGCGATCCTGTGCGGCTTGCCCGGCATGCTGTTAAATCTCCCTGCACAGAAGAAGCGAAGAATGAATGCCGGAAAATCCGCTGGCATTGCATTCCGTGATCAAGAGTTTGCAATCGCGGGCCTCGTTAGGAACATAATCAAGGTCGCACTCGGGATCGGGGACCTGGTAGTTCGCGGTTGGTGGAACCACGCTCTCTTGCATGGCAAGCGTGCAAACCACAGTTTCCAGGGCGCTCGCCGCGCCCAAGCTGTGCCCTATGATGGACTTGGTGCTGCTGATAGGGATGCGAGGAGCCGAGGACCCAAAAACCAGCTTGAATGCGGCGGTCTCATTGCGATCATTCTGCTTCGTGGAACTACCGTGGGCATTGATGTAGTCCACCTCGGAAGCATTGATCCTGGCGCGCTCCAGAGCTAGTTTGAGCGTGGACCCCAACACCGCCCCGTCAGGCGGCAAACTGGTCATATGATAAGCATTAGAAAGACTGGCAAACCCGAGGATCGCGCCATAAATGCGCGCGGAACGCTTACGGGCATGCTCAAGAGATTCAAGCACCAGGACGCCGCAGCCCTCGGCCAGAAGAAATCCGTCGCGCTCACGATCAAAAGGACGCGAAGCGTGCGTGGGTTCATGATTTCGACGGGTAAGGCAATTGATGTTATCGAAGGCGGTGAGCACAATGGGTGTGATAGGGGCATCAGCGCCACCCGTCACAACTACATCGGCATAACCAGCGGCTATTAAGTCCGCAGCCGTGCCTATGGCGTCGATCCCGGCCGTGCAACCGGTCGAAACAGTGGAGCACACTCCGCACACATCGAGGTCGCGTGCCACTTCGGTGGAAACTGAGTGCGGCATGAACGCGCCATAAACGTGCGGATCCATAGCTTCATCGCGAATGGTTACCATTTGCGGTTTGGATTGTCCATTAGGAATCGATGCCTGATTGAAGGTGCGCTCCATGTAACCTACGCCGCCAATGGCAGTGCCCATTACCACGCCGACCCGGGTGGGATCGTGGACATCGATTCCGGCATCCTTCATGGCCATGCGCGAGGCCAGGATGCTGAAGAGACACACGCGGTCGAGACACCCGACCAAGTCCGGACCGAGACCGCAAGCGACGGGATCGAAATCCGCGACTTCCGCTGCTATGTGAGAGGTATTCCTGCTGGTGTCAAACGTCTTAATTCGGTGACCCGATGGAATCCCGTCTCGCACCGCTCGCCAAAACGCTTCGATGCCCATGCCTGCCGGACTGATCGCTCCTAGTCCTGTTATGACTGCTCGTGCGTTCATCTGGCCACCTCATTGGATTTGGTCTGTTTGCTCAAGAGTCCGCTTTACGGCATTGAGAGTGAGCAACCCGTTCTGCTTGAGGCGCTGGCCAACATAGGCGTCGACATCAGCATTCTCAGCCAAGCCCAGAATCCGGCGCGCAACTTCTTCCTTGGCCTTAAAACGATGGGTCAACTGGACGCTTGTTTCAGCTCCTGCAAAGCTGAAATGCCACTCGCCCGAATGCTCTGAGAGAAACTCAGGCAGCTTTGTCTGCTGATAAGTAATCAAAGAGCCTGGAATCGCAGAACGAATGGATTCGACGGTATAAAGCTTACCGTCATTCTCCACGACCATACGGATGCGCTGACGGTCTTTGCCAGTGTCCAGCAGGTCTATCTGGCGTACGTGTGAAGTGATCCGCGGCCAGATTTCAGCGTTCCAGCAACAGTCGTAGACCTTGTCCAGCGGGGCAGCAATGCGTATGGTGTCTGTAACGCTCTTCATTGTGGTCTCCTTGGTTCTCCGATTTCAGCTTTCTGTTTTATGTCCAAACCACGAGGATTTTCGCAGTCAGGCCCTCTCTGCGCGGCGGACAGGCGGCGGCCTAATTCTTCATCGACAACCGCAATCTTTTCGCTGGCTGGAGAAATACTCAGCAAGGGCCGCAGCAGGCCGGAAATCTGGAGCAGACCGGATGTTTCGTTGGCAGGTATGCTGAACTCGGCTATCTGGCCACCACTCACAACCGTGCCTGCAACACCGCTATGCGGGTCTGCAAACCATGGATGATCTTCCCGGTCGATTGCCAGGCTCGCCGCATTGCTCACCGTGGACGGCAACGGAATCTCCGAAATCCAATCTGCACCCAGTTTGAGCAGCATTCGGCGTCCTGCATCCAGCGCCCAGACAGTGCCGGGGGTCCCAGAACGAAGGGCCACGATGCGAGCATCATCAGGCAACATGCGGGTGCGGACGATCTTGTTCACCGTATCGGCGAACACCAGGTTCTTCCCATTGTCGGCGGCTGCCCAGAGCTGTCCATCACCAAACATTGCGCCACGGGCGAGATTAACCTCCTGGGGAAGCTGGAAATGTTGAAGCACTTTCGCCGACGAAGGATCGATCACCAGCAACTCGCCGTACATGGCAACCATTAATTGATCGCCGCTCGCTACGAGCGGAACCAATCGACCGCCCGCCCCATGGACAATGAGATTTTCTCCCTGGTTTTGCTCAAGAGTGCGGTGTTCCAAGGTTGTCAATTGCGCGCCAGGAAGCCAAAAACCGCCTTCGCCATCTTCAATGGCCTCCGGATTGAGGCGCAAAAACATTGCCCGGCGAGCCACCGTTGCTCCGTCTGTAAGTTCCGAAATGGGAACAAGGGAAAGTTCACGCCGCTGGACGTGGACCACTCCCTTCATCCACGGATGAAAGCGGCAACTGTAATCGTAATCGCCTGCCTTGATGAAGTGATGGCAGTAGGCCTCTCCCGCCGGAACAGCCCGCGATGAAAAGCGCCCGCTTGTGTCGATAATCGTATGGGCGTCGGAAAGGGGCTGGTTGATCCAGCGCACGACGTCCCCCACCTCCACAGTGATCTCAGCCGGTTCATAGTAAGGAACGCCGTTGGCTACGCTAATGGTCCGCGTATCGAAAACAGGAAAACCATCGACCTGCTCAAATTGGTTCGAGACACCGTGCGCAACGGCTGGCGGCTTGCCGGTGGCGGGATTCGTCTGCGCAACTCCTGCCGCAAGCAGGCCGATATTGATGAAAATAATTCTGACGTAACGTTTGATCATCTGCGTTGCTCCGATTCTCTAGTTGCCGCCATGATGGTGCTCATGACCGCGTCCGCTGTAGGCAGTTGTATGTCCTGCTGCCGCCAAGGCCGGAATGCGGGCAATCTTGTTGCCCGCTTGCTCGCTGAACCAGATGTTCCCCAACATATCGATCGTGATCCCTCCCGGCATCGCTTCTGCCGTCGGAATCCGATACTCAGTGAACTTGCCGTTTTCCAGCATTCCGATGTTGTTACCAAACACCTCGGTAAACCAGAGACGGCCTTCGCTATCGATAGCCTCCTTGAAGGGCGAGCTGAAATTAGTTGGGATTGTGTATTCGATGATCTGACCCGTGGCTACCTGCAAGTACCCGACTTTGTTGGCGCCCAGCTCAAGAAAGAAAATATTTCCTTCACGATCAGGCACCAGGCCTACCACCCGGCTGCCGCGCGTAGGGACGCTGAACTCGGTCATCTTTTTCGTGCTGGTCTCATACCGCACTATTTTGTCCTGGGCTCGTTCGTCGAACCATATATTGTTGTCGGCATCGACGGTGATCGTGCTCGGCTGGCTTGCCGGTGTTGGCGTGTTCATCTCTTCGACTTCTTTTGTTACCGGATTGAACCATCCGATCTTGCTGCTGCGTTTCGATGCGAACCAGATCGTTCCTTTGTGGTCGACTGTGATCCCAGTTGTGCCGCTATTTGGGGTCGGAATAGCGTGTTCGACAATTTCTCCGGTCTCGGGCGCCAGTTCACCTATGTGGTTGCCTGCGCGTTCGGTAAACCAGATGTGGCCTTCGTTGCCCACATGGATAGATGTGGGTGCGCTCTCCTGTGTCGGCGTGCTGTATTGCTTCAGTGTGCCGTCAGGCTTGAGACAGCCGATCTTGTTGTTCAAAGGCACCGCCGCAAGCTTTGAGTATCCTCCGCCTCCTTCGGTGAACCACACGTTGCCCGTAGCATCGACTGCCAGTACTCCTGGCACGCTGTTGGCATCGGGCAGCGGAAATTCCTGAATGACTGTAGAGCGGCCCGCAATTGAAATCTGTCCGCTGCATAATGGATCATCTCCAACTGCATAGGAAAAAACGCCGAGCTTTTGGAATAGAAAATGACCAGAAGCGAGTTCAATGTGAGGCAAGGCTTGTGATTGCTCATCGCAAGCCCGGATAGAAATGTTCTTGGTCTTCGCCTTTTCTGAAACCCATTGGACCGTATCGCCGGCTTCGACCAGCAGTGGTGTTTTTTGCGCCTCAGAAGTTACGCCATCGATGTGTACCAGATGATCGCGTGATCCGAAACGATTTTTCCATGCCAACTGGTTCAGTACTGCTTCCAGGCTTGCCGGCATGCCAACGGTTGTTCTGAGTGTTTCTATCAATGACTGTTCAATGTGGCGGGCGACTTCGGGGTGCCCAGACCTTTCGGCATCAAGTGCTTCACGCACCCGCGCATGTGCAAGAGAGGAGCCTGGACCGGGGTGGCGGAGCAGGGACTGTTCCATCGCCGCAAGATCAGGATCGTAAATGAAGGTGCTTGCAACTCCAGTTGAATTGCGGCTTCCTGCCAGTGCGATGCGGAGTTCGTTTTTGCCTCCAGGAGCAGACGCCAAGTCGATGGATTGCCCGGCAGAGACCTTTGTGCCGTTCAGTTCAAAAAGCAAGGCCGGTGTTGGCGTATCGGCGCGCACTTGGAGAACAACTCTTGCGACGCTGCTGGTTATACGTCCTCTTGGCTCAAAAAGCCGTAACTCCGGCACATCGAGATGGCCAACTTTATGGGCATATTGTTCGCTGAACCAGATGCGGCCCGAAGTATCCACTGCGATGCCAAAGGGCCGACTGGTGCGGGCGCGAAACCCGACCATTGGAATTTCCCCGCGAGCGGTAGCCTCTGGAGGCCCCATGGGGCTTGGATCCGGCGCTCCTGTAGGAATCGGAAACTCATCAAAGACCTTCAGCGTCGGGTTGTAACTTCCAATTGCATTACCATCTAACTCGGTGAACCACACAATGCCCCAACGATCAACAGCCACTCCCGCCGGACGGGCTGCAGGATTGGGTAGGGGAATCTCGACGATTTTGTCGGGCATTCCCGGATGCCGGTCAACGCGGCAGATTCTTCCGTCGAGCTCGGAAAACCACACCGCACCGTGTCCATCTGAAGTTATGCCCGCTAGTCCGTAATAAGGACTGTCTTTAAGAAAGCTGGGCACTTCCATCTCAGTGACTTGCCCCTTGCCGGAATCAAGCCGTCCGAGCTTGTGGCCCGTATTTTCGGTGAAATACACCACGTCGTCCGGCGTGACTGTGAGCCCGGCGGGTTGAGCTTGTTCAGAAGGCACGGGATACTCCTTCACAAGACCCGTGGCTGGATCGAGTGAGCCAATCTTGTTGCCAACCCTCTCGCTGAACCAAACGCGTCCATCGGATGACATGTTGAGAAAAAACGGCCACGCATTTGCCGTAGGGACAGGAAAGTCACGAGTAGAACCAGTGGCCGTGCTGAGCTCGATAATGACATTGCGTCGAATGTCGGAGACATAGAGACGGTTGCCTTTGTCCCTGGCGATGCCCACTGGAAAAGAACCGGCAGGAAGGTTGAATTCACGAATTGCGCCATCCTTGGCAATTCTCGCGACTTTGCCCACGCGGGCTAGAGCTACCCAGACCGATCCATCCCAGTCCGCCTGGATGATCGACGGACCGGTCCGGGGTGAGGAAAACTCTATTTCGTGGATGTAGGAACTCCCGCTGTCAGCCACCTGCAATGACCAACTGATACCCAGGCACATGCTGATAGCTACTACCAGGAAATATGATCTGCGCATATTTCTATCCCTCGTTTTGTTTCCCGATAGTCACCTAGTACTATTTCGCGCCGCTGCTGGCCGCAGCACGAGCGACTTCCGTTTTTCGCACACGAATAAGTTTTCCCAGTGTGCTCTCCTCAAACCAAATTGAACCGTCGTGGTCCATCACCAGACCCAGCGGCTGGGCATTTTCGGTAGGAAGCGTAAACTCCTCAATGGCCCCGGTAGCCGGTTCCAGGCGTCCTAGCTTGTTGCCGCCGGAGCTGCCGCGCCAGCCGCCTTCGGTGAACCACACGATGCCATCGTTGTCTTCCAACTGAGTGGAAACCACGCTGTTGACGGTGGGTATGTTGTACGTTTTGACAAACTTGCCATCCCGGAACAACTGGATGCGGTCGGCCATCGGCTCGGAAATCCAAATGTTGCCGTCTTTGGCCACGCGGCAGTAGACGGGAAGCGCGTTCGGGATGGGTACTTCCCATTCTTCGATCTTCCCGCTTGAAGGAGTCAAGTGGGCGATTTTGTTGGCATAGAGTTCCGTGAACCAAACTGTTCCGTCAGCTGCAACGTCGATGCGTCCAGGCCCAGAATTCTCGGTGGGAATTGTGTACTCGTGAAATCCGGTTTTGGGATGATACGCCACAACCTTGTTCGCCCCGGGCTGGCCAAAATAGACCGTGTTGGTTTTAGGATCGACCTGAATATGAATCAGGAAGCCGTGAGTCGGTGGCGCGTGAGAGATCACGATGCCTTCACTCGGTCGTAGCTCCAGTAACATCTCAATCCCATGGGCCGTCATCCAGACTGTGCCTTCCGGATCAATAGCCAGGGAATAGGGCGCGGCGCCTCGTGGCATCCCAAAGTCCGTCATCTCCATGGTTCGCGGATTCAAGCGAACAGCCTTGTCTTCGCGGCTATCGACAAACCAAAGATTGCCGGAAGGGTCGACGGCCAAAGCCTTGCCCATGGAAAGCATGTTCTTGGGAGCAGCAACCTCGGCAATCTCGTGGCCATGCAATTGCCCAAGTACGCTGGCTTTGGTGGTTTTGGTCGGTCCGATTCTGGCTTTGAAGGTTCCTTCCTGGCGCGGACGGATGAACGTTCCTTCCGTCTGCGCCAGGGATACTTGGGCACCAGCCAGCAACCCTGCGGCTGCTGAACCGATTAGCAGGAAAATCAAACGGGAGATTCTTGTTTTCATGACTGGTCCTTTCAGTTTTGCCTTGTGTCTTCCTGCTTATCTATCGTTCTACTTTGAAGTGATCAACGCTGTGTACGCCCGGATGCGCCAGCCAGAGATCTCCGCTGGACGAGACCGATACGCCACGCGGGAAATTGAATTCCCCGTTGGACGACGCGTTCGGGCTGAAGCTGCCTACTGAGCTAAGAAGTTTCCCGTCAAGAGAAAATGTTTGCAGGCGGTGGTTGAGCAGATCTGTGACCCAAATGCGTTCATGGCTGTCAATCGAAATACTGCTTGGGTAGTTGAATTCTCCTGGCCTTGATCCGAATTGTCCCCAAGTGGCCAGAAATTTGCCTGAGCCATCGAACTTTTGAATGCGATGGTTGGCGAAGTCCGCAACGTAAACGTCGCCCTTGGAATCGACAGCCACTGCTTGCGGATAGAAAAATTGCCCTTGGCCCTGTCCTTGGCTGCCCCAAACGGCCACAGAAGCGCCTTGTGCTGAAAACTTCTGAATCCGGTGATTGCCCGTGTCAGCGACGTAAATGTTGCCGGACGAATCAACGGCTACTCCATAAGGAGACTTCAACTGGCCTTTCCCCGAACCTGGAGTTCCAATTTGGGAAATGAACTTGCCTTCGGGGGAGAGCTTCTGGACACGGTCGTTGCCGGAGTCAGCGATATATACGTTGCCTTTGGCATCACCCGCCAAACCCCGTGGGTCTTTGAACTGGGCCGGGCCAACGCCGGTCGTTCCAAAGGACCGGGCGGCGGCTGCGGCGGCCGTGGCCTGCGCCGGGTATACCAGGATTGAATTGGAGGCTGAGTCGGAGACATAGGCCCGATTGCCAATGACTGCAACCGCCACGGGATAGGATTGGCGGTCCGACTTAGTGCCAGCCACCACGGTTAGCGCCCTTGATGTTTGTCGTCCGCCAGCCTCGCCGGGCTTAATTCTCTCGACCCGGGTAACAGGAATCTGTTGCGCCCTCAACGTGGAACCCAAGAGGGTAAGGCTGGCCATCAGTATTAAGAAGGATCGGGTTACGACTTTCATAATGCTCCTCTCTCGTTGTCAGTCTTGGTTTATTGGTTGTTAAGTGATTCAGCCGACTTGCCACCCGGCTCATTGCGCTCCGAACGATTGTTGGCCGCACCCGTAACCATTGGAGTGGGTTGGTTGATGACCAGCACTCCCACGCGGTTCTTAAGCTGGCTTGCGTACCAGATATTTCCAACCGAGTCTGCAGCAATGCCCGCCGGCCACGAATCGTTCGAAGGAATCCGGAACTCCTCTGTATTTCCTGAATTTGGGTCAAGATGACCAATGCGGTTGCCGAATATTTCAGAGAACCACACCTTGCCTTCTCTGTCGGGCATCACAATGAATGGACCGCTGTGGGCTTGAGGAAGCGGAAACTCGGTCATTTTGCCGGCAGCAATCTTGCCGATCTTGTTGCCCTCTCGTTCTGAAAACCAGATCGTATTCGCTGCGTCGACCGCGATACCTGTAGGTTTGGCGTTGGCTGTCGGAATTGCATACTCGACAAAAGAGCCATCTCTCCTCAGACATGCGATTTTGTTGGCATCGCGCTCGGAAATCCACACTTGGCCTTCGTGGTCGATCGCAATTCCGGTACTCCTGGTGTCCGCTGTAGGCAGAGGATATTCCACTATGCTCCCTTGGGGCGTCAGCTTGCCAATTTTGTTGCCGTTGGTTTCACTGAACCAAATATTTCCGGAACTGTCTCTTGCGATCCCTGTAGGCCAGGCGTTGGAAGTGGGAAGCGGAAATTCTGTGACGGTCTTTGTGTTGGCATCGATGCGTGCGATCTTGTTGCCAAAAAACTCCGTAACGTAGGCGACCCCATGCTCGCCCAGCACGATGCCGCTGGGGCCCGCAGCCGTGGTCGGCAGCGTATAGACGGCAAGGTCTCCTTCAGATGTCATGCGGCCGATGTTGCTCAGGGGTGGCACAAAAATATTGCCGAAGCCGCCTCCACCCATGGTGAACCATGTACTATCTTCCTCATCTACTGCGAGAATGCCTGGAATGCTGTCTGCTACTGGAAGCGGAAATTCCCGATAACGAACCGTGGCGCCTGCGTTGACTGCAGGCGATTCTGATTCGACTGCCCTGACCAGTTCACTGGAAGGATTTCCCACAATGAGAATGCCATACATGTAAGGATGAATTTCACAGGAGGATCGCACCACTGCATCCTCGCCATCTTTGAACGCAAAGCTCCAACTATGCCCCGGAGTAATCGAGCCCGAGGTGACGTTGCCATTGGCCGAACGAATCATAATGGTATGAATGAGCGATGGGCCGATGTTCTTCCAGGTGACTGTTGTGCCTTGGGGGATGCTAGACCGTTTAGGCACAAAATAGGGTGCTTCATCCTGAATGGTTACAGTCATCGTTTTAGCTGAGGCTGCAGGAGATTGTGCATTTCTTTCCTGAGCATGGCCGGGCGTAGTCATCACTACGCCTGCCACGACGGTCGTTACGACGCGTATCAGGATTCCTGTAAAGTAAATTGCCGTCATTTCACCCTATCCGTTCAAAATGCCTTCACCAGCATCCAGAAGCGCAACATTCGCTATCTGGTACCCACGACAGCTTTTCCTTTGCATGTGGAAGACCATCACCATCTCTTTCCATATGTTGCTGAAATAGCAGCACATACTCACTCCCCCTGAGTCCGTCATGAAGGCTGGCCTGGGCGCGACATTGAGTGCCTGAGAGAACTCGAGACTGCTAACCCTCTCAATGCACAATGACAATCGAACGCTATCGCCAAGGAGGGGAAAAGTGCCCATCTTGGGGCTCGATTGCCCCACTTTTCATCTGATTGATGAATAACCGGCCAGATTTCAACAGCTAAAACTGTTACCTCGTTGTCATATCTCTCTTAATGGTATGAGTAAGAACGTGACAATCCAGCTGTGGGTTCGCATCACGTGCAGTAGAGATCGAGGGACAAGAAATTGTGGTGATTTCCTATGGCAGAAAGCTCCGGCAGGATCATCATCCGCTGCGAAGCGTCCCATTATGTCGTGGGGCAAGTCCTTTGAGGTGACGTTTCCGCTCGTGGCGGCAAGAATCAACATGTGACCACTGCCAAGTACTTCTTCAATAATCTGTGCGAGGAGTTTCGACTGCTAAGCTGCTGATCCGATCCACCCCCGCCGGAGAAGATTAGTGAGCTCACCATTGTTCAGCCGCCGTGCACAGTTCTCCCAAGTGATACTGATACCGCCGCGTCCCGCGCACTGCTGGCGATTTTAGCAACAGCCGGGCGCTTGTAAGTTTCTTCCAGATCAGTTTCCCTTGGAACTCATAACCCAAGGGTCGCGGGTTCAAAATCCAAAGCCTGCAAACCAAACGCATCCTTGGAGGTACGCTGAGGGCTGGCTATCGGGCATATTCAGTGGTCAAAGACATTTGGGCCATTCGTGGTATGGTATCGTTAGTATATTAACGAGTGAGCAAGAAACATGAGGAACCGGCAAAGCAACGGCACGTGTAACCAACCGAGTTTGACTCAAGCAGTGGGCTTGACGCATTCGCGGTGTGTCGAGAATGTGCCATCCCATGCGAGCCGCTGTACGCCAAAATGCGCTTTTGTGATACCGACGTGTAGTGCTTCCGTGCGGGCTTAGTTAGGGGTAAGTCATTGATTCCAGAGGTATAAACCAGAAGATTTTCTATCTATCGATCACTGATTTGTAATTTGAAAATCAAGCCTTGGAACAGTGAGTTCGATTTTGGGTTTTAAATTACAACTTACAAATTTTAAATTTCAAATTCCCTAATCCCCAATTCTACTCCGCTTCTTGCAAAGTCTTAATGTGGGCCTCAAGGGCATGCGAGTATTCGCGCTCGGCTGTCAGTTCCGACTGCAATTTCTTTACCAGGCCTTCGAGACGCATGATTTCAATCTTGAGTTTCGCACCGTCACTGCTCGCGGTGAGTTTGCTGATTTGGGGTGTTGGAGCCGGCGCCGGAGCTGGCATCGGCATGGTAGCAACCACGCTGGGGGCTGGAGTTGGAGCTGGCGCGGGTGCAGCGGCCACAGACGCGGCGATGGCCGGAACTGCACGCGGTCCGGGGACAGCGGTGGGACGCGGTTGAGGCGGCGGAGCAGCAGACGAAAAGATGCTGCTCAAGGCTACCGCAGCGTTGGCCGCAGATGCCGGAGTGGGAGCGGGCGTGCCGTTGGGTTTGAGCAGATGTTTTACACGAGCAATCAGGTCTTGCGGCTGGAAAGGTTTGCGCAGCAGTTCGTCGGCCTTAACCAAGAACGCTCTTTCGGCCACGGCCCGGTTGACTACTCCCGACATCAGGATCACTGGCGTCTTCGACAACATTGCGTGGCTCTTGATGTGCTGGCAAACTTCGTATCCGTCTTTTCCGGGCATGATGACGTCGGTAATCACGATATCGGGCCTGGATTTTTCGATCTCGCCCAAGGCGCTGGCCGCATCGTGGCAGGCGACCACGTTGATGTTTTCGCGCCGGAAGGCGATCTTGATCACCTCCCGCATGGTTGCGCTGTCGTCGATGAAATAGACAGTCGGCGTCGTGCTCATTAGAATCCTCCCTCGGCGCTGTCCTGAGCAGCTTCGTCCCATTCACGCAGGGCCTCCAGCATCAGTTCAGTCGCGGACCTGAGTACGGTACGGGTGGTCGCGCTCGCTCCCGGCACAAATTTGTATGAGCCGGTCTCAACTCCATTGCAATACTTCACGATGTGAACTACGGCATCGTCTCCGATCAGGTCGCCGCTCTCGGCGTGAGAGATGATGCCATTTTCAAAATACATGAGTCCGTCGATGCGTCCGGCGTTTACGTAGAGCGATCCGCTCTGGCGCGAATGGGCAAGCATCTGCACGACACCCGGCAAGTCAAGATGCGAGAGGCTGCCGCTGAGCGCAGCATCGGATGAGCCGAGCATCTGTACCGGCTGAAACCCTTCGGCGTTGCTTCGCAAAAAAGTCTTGATATGAGCCGCGATCAGCTCGGGTCCCAGGCGCTTGTCGACGTAATCCGCGCATCCGGCGCGG
>DASZEU010000539.1:0-7962 GCA_035940535.1 Candidatus Angelobacter sp. | reverse complement strand
CGCACGACCACTCAGCCTACCCATTTTGCGTGGGCTTCCCCCGGACGCAGCTCCCACGATGAGGCCGGACACCACGAGCGGAATGACGGCCAGACGGATAGCATTGACGAATATTGCCCCAACGGGATCAAGAAAACCGGGGATACGGGCGAGCCACGCTGCATGGCTGGAAGAGATTGCCACACCGAGAAGCAGGCCGGCAACGAGTCCGATGGCGACGCGAAGAATGAGAGACATGTGAAGCGCACCTCGTGCGGGTTTAATCTTACGCTCTGATGAAGAAACACGAAGGCAAACTATCATTCGCGGGGCACGGTGACTGAGCTCATCATTTTCGATACATCAGTCTTCGTCGATGAGATGATCAATGCTTACCGGGCCATCCGTCTGGAGATTTGGTAAAGCCACGATTCTGAGCACAAGTGAGCTCCGTGCTAATATTCAGTCTTCCGGAGGAAACTTGTGAATACAAAGCTTTGGAATTGGCGGCTCTGGGTTGGGTTCGGCGTGAGCGTGCTGGGGCTCCTGATTTATGTGTTACTTCTTCAGAGGACGCGCTCCATTTTTTGGGGCAGCTTGGCGCTCTTTCTGGTTTCAGTGGCGCTGATGATTTCAGGACTGAAGCGCGCCTTTGGCCAGCCTCAAGCCTATCGGGGCAAAGTTGCGGGGCCTGTTCTTGCAGTGCTGGGCGTCGTGGTGCTTGGGGTTTTTGGCTGGGGCGCCTATATGGCTGCGAAGCTCTTTCCCGCTGCGCTTCATGCTCCCCAAGTGGGTCAACAAGCGCCGGAGTTCGTTACCGTGGACTCCAAGGGTAACTCCGTAGCACTGGCGCAATTGCTTACAACTTCAATTACGGATTCGTCTGGTGTTGCTCGGACTCCCAAAGGAGTCCTGCTCGTTTTTTATCGAGGGTATTGGTGAGGGTCTTGTACCTCCGAGTTGCGGGGGATACAACGAACTCTAAGTTCTCTTGAAGGTCTTGGAATTCTGCCTGTTGCGATCAGCGCCGACACTCCTGAAGAATCTCGCGAACACCTGATTCAGAAGGCTAATCTTAGCTATCCTATCCTTTCTGATGGCAAAGCGGAAGCAATCCGTCACTATGATCTGCTGCTTCCGGGAGCTGGCGAAAATGGCCGCGACATTGGAGGTACGGCAGAATTCCTGGTGGATCCCTCAGGCACAATCCGGTGGAGAAGCCTTAATGAGAATGGACCAGAGAAGTTTCTGGAAGCGGCGAGGAGCGTGCAGTAGGAGCTCTCTTTTGTTTCCCTCCGTGCGACTCTGTGGCCTCTCTGGTTGAGCTTTTGATTTTTCTCCGCGCTTCCGTAGTGGATTTGCGGTAGAACCCTACGGGATCAGCAGCAGTTTGCCTGTGGTTTTACGGCCTTCCAAGTCGCGATGGGCTTGTTGTGCATCTGCGAGTTTGTAAGTATGTTGGATGCGGAGTTTCAGTTTGCCTTGCGCGATCATGTTCAGAATATCGTTTGCGCGTTGCTCCAGTTCCTCGCGTGTCGCGATGTAGTTGCCCAAGCTGGGACGGGTTAGAAACAGCGAGCCTTTCTGTGTGAGACGAATGGGATCGAAGGGGGGTACGGCCCCGCTTGCGCCGCCGAAGAGGACCATATAGCCGCGCGGGAGCAGAACATTCAAACCTTTCTCGAAGGTCGTCTTGCCCACGCCATCGTAAACTACGTGAACACCTTTGCCGTTGGTGAGGCGCTTGGTTTCGGCTTCGAAATCCTGCTCGTTGTAGAGGATTACCTCGTCGGCGCCAGCCTCGCGCGCCAGCTTCGCCTTCTCCGCAGAGCCCGCGGTGCCGATCACCCGCGCCCCAATGTTTTTTGCCAACTGCACCAGTAGCAGCCCCATGCCTCCGGCGGCTGCATGAATCAGCGCGGTCTCGCCTTTTTTCAAGGGATAGCAGCTATACACCAGGTAATGCGCGGTCATGCCTTGGAGCATGGCCGCAGCCGCTTGCTCATCCGCGATCTTGTCCGGTACACGCACCAGGCGATCGGCGGGCACGGCGGCATAATCGGCGTAGCTGCCCAGGACTCCGGTATAGGCGACGCGGTCTCCGGGTTGGAGCGATTTCACTTCGCTGCCGATCTCGCCCACGGTCCCAGCGGCCTCCTGTCCATCTACAAATGGCAGAGGCGCGGGATAGCGACCCTCTCGGAAATACACATCGATGAAATTGACTCCTATAGCGGCTATCTTGACTACGGCTTCATTGGGTTTGGGCTTGGGCACAGAAAGGTCCACCAACGTCAAAACCTCTGGGCCCCCGGTCTTTTGAACTTGAATGGCTTTCATGGCGTACAAAATTATACTTGGCCGTATCCTAATCTGTTGGATGTCTGCCACCATCCTATTCCAGCCAAACACTCGCCCCCTGTCATTCTGAGGCGTTCTTTGCCGAAGAATCCCTACGGTTGCCCACACACTTAGCCCGGCGGGGCATAGATCTTCTATTGGTCGAAAAGATTCATAGACAGCTAGAATCACTTGCATGAATAAGAAAGCACAGCACCGCTGGACTGAACGCGACGACCTAGTAGCGGTCTATATCTACAAGCACGGAGCAGCAAATCTTGGCATGTCGGTTGAGGAGATTGCTCAGAAGCTCGGCATGAGCACTGCTAGCATGAAAATGCGCGTACAGAACGTCAAGAGTGCTGACGTCGGAGCTGGACTTAATCACATTGCAGAGCAAACACGCTCAGTTCTGAGTCACTTCGATGGATGGTCTGAAGCTAAGCTTCGTGCCAAGATCAAAACACATTTGGCGACAGCAACGCGCCGATCAGATAGAAGGTCACGCATTGAAACATCAACATTAACAATTCGACAAATCGACAAAAATACCGTGGCACTTATTAAGGCGCGTGCCCTGCGGCACGGACGCTCGATAGAGGAGGAAGCTAGAGAAATTCTGCGCTCAACTCTAGGCACTGGACCGCGGCCAAAGGGAAATCTGGCCGACAGGATTCGCCGCCGGGTTGCGGAATTTGGAGGTGTTGAACTTGAGTTGCCGCCACGTGAGCCGGTAAGCGAGCCACCTGATTTTGACGAATGATACATGGGCATCCTGGAACCTTTCAGTACTCACCCCATCATTCATCGAAACGATAGGGATTCTTCGGCCAAAGAGCGGCCTCAGAATGACAGGGGTTGAGATCGTTTGGCTGAAATAGAAAGCTGCTTTTTCACCCTGCCAAAAAGCCCGTTACACTCCAAACAAATTAGGGCTAAGCTTGGAATACTTGTTCTCCTGAGCCCATAGATTGAGCGAGACGCTGGCGAGTTCATCGACAACCGGAACAGCGTGTCCATTCTTGGTAAGGTCGATGGATTTAATGTAGGTGTGGCAGGTGTCGCAGGCTTCCACGCGAACGTAGTCGAACTCGCTGGCGATGAAAACTGGCAGATGGTCTTTATTCTCTTCACCGCAACTGGGGCAGACTACCCTGCGAAAGTTCCACTCGGTGGAGCAGAGCGAGCAGATCAGAGACCGCTTGGCTCCGTCCCCTTCCGGACGCAACACCCCTACCTGAGGCTTGGAATTGCAAAACGGACACAACGGTGGGCTGGATTCAGTTTGCGTAATCGTCCTGCCGGCAAGGTATTCCGCCTGGGGCTGCAACAAGGCGTGGACAAAGAACGCGTATTCCGATGACAGTTCCTGCTCCTGCTCCTCCGGCTGCCAGCCGCCGGAAAGCAGTTCCAGCCATTCTTCGCGGCTCAGATCGGCAAGCTCCTGGACGGTTTGCTTGAGCGTGGGAGAGCCTGCTTGCCTCACCACGGAAAGCAACGCAGGCACGTATGGAAGCAAACCAGTCACCGAGTGGTCTTCTGACCCAGCAAGGGCCTCCCAGACGTCTTTTTGAAAGCGGGCCAGTTCCTGGTAAAAGCGAAGTAATTGGGAAACAGGCGCATGTTTCTGTGCCAGTTCACCCGCGCGCGCGATGCGGCGGTCGAAGCTGAATCCAGCCATGAAGTCCTATTTCCTGCGTCCAGTGATCTTTTCGTACCACAGACGGTGATGGGTCCGGGCCCAGTCGGCGGAAACAGTGCCGTCTACCATGCCCTTCATGCTGCCCGGAGTCACGAATACGCTCATGTAAACGTGAATGATGAAGCCGGCGATGGTGATAAGGGCTGTGGCAGAATGAATGAACACCACGATCGGACGCACCCACATCAGGCTGATCGGTATCTCTTCGGGAAACCACATTACGATTCCGGTGAGCAGCAGGATGATGGACGCATAGAACATGACCCACCAAAACTGCTTTTGGCCGGCGTTGAAGCGATGCTGGGGCGGCATCTTGTCATCGCGGTTCTCCATGTAGTCTTTGAGATGTTTTTGCCACTCACGATCTTCTGCGGTGGTGATCATGTCGCTCTTCCACTTGGAGTGCATCCAGAAGATGGTGATCATGTACACCACACCCATCCACGGATGCCAGAAGCGGATGGTCGGCCCGCCGCCCATCACGGCCGCCAGCCAATACATGTGAGGCGTAAAGAGCGCCAGCCCGGTGGCCAGCAGGTAGGTGTAAGCAATGCCATTGATCCAATGGCCTACGCGTTCCTGCAACGTGTAGCGAACAACCTGCTCCTCAGGAACGGCAACGCTCGGACGTACTACGGCTCCTCCGCTCATGGTCTCTTCTCCTCGACTCGATCAACGTGTTTAGGGCCGTACTTCACGCGATGCATGAATACGCCCAGCACGCCGAAGATCATGCCCATACCACCCAGCCACTTGAGCGGACCTTTCCACAGGCGCACCATCAAAGGCACTCTCGGATCGCTTGGTAGTCCGCCATATTTTTCGGGATTCTTGGCGTCGTGCAGCACATAGATGACGTGCGTACCACCCACTCCATCGGGATCGTAAACGCCGGCGTCTTTATAAGAGGTGTTGGCTTTCAATTGATCTACGCGCTTGTTGGCCAGAGCCTTCATGTCGTCTTTGCTGCCGAAGTGCAGGCAGCCCGTAGGACAGGCCTTGATGCAGGCCGGCTCCAGCCCGGCACCGACGCGATCAGAACACAACGTGCACTTGTAGACCTTCTTGGTCGCGTTGTTGAACTTGGGAATGTTGAAGGGGCAGCCGGTAACGCAATATTGGCAGCCAATACAGTTGGCCTGGTTGAAGTCTACGATTCCATTCTGGTACTGCACGATTGCGCCCTCTGCGGGACAGGCGGCCAGGCAGCCGGGATCTTCGCAGTGCATGCACTGGTCTTTGCGCATCAACCAGCTCAGCGTGCCATCTTCATTCTCATGCTCGTTGAAGCGGATCAGGTTCCAGAAGTTCCAGGCCGTATCGGGCATGGTCTGGTAGGTGTTGTCGAAAGTAGTTTCACGGAACTCATAACCGTTCCACTCCAGGCAAGCCACCTCACAGGCTTTGCAGCCGATACAGGTGGTGGTGTCCACGAGCTTACAAACGTCGTAGTCGCGGGAGACACCCTGCCCCGGAACCGGCTCGGAGTGGCCGGAGATGGCTTTTATTTCCAGTGGTCCATTGCTCATGGCTGCGCTCCTTTAGGCCTTCTCTACTTTCACCAGGAATCCTTTGAACTCTGGCGTGTAAGCGTTGGGATCAATCGCTGCTGGTGACAGCATGTTGATCGGGTTGAGGTAAGTGGAATTGCCTTTTTCACGCTCGCGGTCCTCGCGGATACCGCGATAGGCCCAGTGGATAGGAATGCCGATGGGATAGACTTTCTTATCGCCAAGTTGCAACGCCTTGATTCGCTTAGTGACCATGGCCTTGCCGAAGTACTCGCCTCGGGCACTCGTAACCCGGAGTTTGTCGCCACCGTTGATTCCCTTTTCTTTGGCCATGTCTTCGGAAATCTCAATGAACGGCTCAGGAACAAGCTGGGTATTGACCGGGTTGTTCTTGGTCCAGTAATGATAGTGCTCGGTGAGGCGATAGGTGGTGCACACCACATCGAACCCATCTTTGGGCGTGCCGTATTTGTCTTTGTCGGTCTTGAAAGACTTGGCCACCGGACTATTGTTCTGCTTGGGATGGAAGAGATTATCCACCGGGCTTTCCACTGGCTCGTAGTGCTCAGGGAACGGGCCATCGGCCATTCCCGCCAGCGGGACAAAGAGACGACCGGTGCCTTCGGGCGTCATGATGAACGGTCCCATGTGATCTTTGGGATGGGAGTCTACCTTGAAGTCGGGGACATCGTTACCCACCCATCTTTGTTGGGCATCGTTCCACCTGACTTGAGTGCGGTCGGCATCCCAGGGCTTGCCGTTCAGATCGCAGGAAGCGCGGTTGTAGAGGACACGGCGGTTCGCAGGCCATGACCAGGCATAGTTAGGGTAGATTCCCAAACCCGACGGATCTTCCTGCCCACGGCGCTGGCTCTGCGCTCCAGCTTCCGTCCAGGAACCGCAATACAGCCAATTCCCGGACATGGTCGTTCCATCGTCTTTGAGCCAGGCGAAGCCGGGCAACTGCTGGCCCGACTTGATCTCCTGGCCGGTTTTGTCATCTTTCAGGTCGGCCAGCGCCCGGCCGTTGATCTCCTTGGCCATTTCCGTGAACGTGGGTGACTTGGGATTCACGTATTGCCAACTCAAGTTCACAATGGCATCCGGGAACTTGGTCTTGGGATCATCTTTTTCTTTCTGGTATAGCTCTTTGACCTTGACGAAGATGCTGGCCAGGATTTCATGGTCGAGCTTGGCGTCTCCGGGTGGATCGAGCGCTTTGTATTTCCACTTGAGCCAGCGGGCGGAATTGACGAAGGTGCCATCCTTCTCGGCGAAACCAGCGCCGGGCAACCGGTAAACCGTGGTGTTGATCTTCTTTTGCTCATCCTCGGTTATGCCGGGTGATTGCCAGAACGAGCTGGTTTCTTCCGGATAGATGTCGCACACCACCAGCCAATCCGCTTTCTTGAGGGCGTCGATGTTCTTATTGGAGTTAGGGCCAATGGCAACGCCGTTCATGCCCCACGCCATGAGACCCTTGACTTTGCCGTTGTACATGTTGTCCCAGATTTCGCCCCAGGAATACTTGGCGGCGATCTTAGGCAAGTAGTGGAAAGCCCAGTCGTTTTCCGGTTTGGCGGCGTCCCCGTATAGAGCTTTCAGCAGCGAGACGGCAAATTTGGGAGTGTTGCTCCAGTAGTTGAAAGAATCCCACTCTTTCGGTTTAGCCGAAGTCGGGGTAATCCGCTTGGCATAAGTGGCAAAATCCTTGTCGTTAGGATTCGGCATTTTGAGGTAGCCGGGAAGGTTATCGAAAATGCCAGCCATATCGGTGGCGCCCTGAATGTTAGAGTGACCGCGCAGGGCGTTGACCCCACCGCCCGCCCGCCCCACATTGCCCAAGAGCAACTGAATCATGGCGGCGGTGCGAATGATCTGTGAGCCGAAGGTATGCTGCGTCCACCCCACGGAGTAAATAATGGTACCGACTTTTTTGGTGTTGCCTTTATCCCGGACCGAGGTGAAGATGTCGGCGGCCTTCAGGAACTTGTCTTTATCCGCGCCGGTGATCTTGGAGACGTTTTCCGGCGTGTACTTCTCAAATTGTTTTTTCAGCAATTGATACACGCAACGAGGATGCTGTAGCGAAAGATCGTAGGCCACGTTGGGCGGCAGGCTGGGCGGTGGAGCAGGCGCAGGAGCACCGGGGGCAGCCGCGGCTGCCGGCTTCACGACCTTGGCCGGCTTAGGAGCCGGCGCGGCATGAGCAGCAGCACCCTTGGCCGCGGGAGGCGCCGGAGGCTTCACTAAAGTGGAGGCAGTAGCGGCATACGCTGCAGCATCCTTGGGCGTAAGGTCCCCGCCTTCCTCGTAATTCCACGAAGAGACGTCGTATTTCCTGCCCGGGGCATCGTAGCCCGAGAACAAGCCATCGTCAGGAAGCTTAAAGCCTTCCTTAATAATCAACGCCGCATTGGTGTAGTTCGC
>DASZEU010000538.1:0-6041 GCA_035940535.1 Candidatus Angelobacter sp. | reverse complement strand
GAAAATCTGTGCCGCCCCGCTGGGGCTTGTCATTTATCCCTAATCTTTTCCCAGCGTTCACACGCTGGGCTAACTTCTTAGTGCGCCTCCGGCGCTGACCATCTGAGTCCCTGACAACTTCGAATTCCTTAAGTGAACAGTTTTGGCAGTAGCCCAGCATGGTTCGGCGCTGTCAGGCGCCGAACCCAATGCTGGGTTACCTTCCAATCCAACGGGAGTCCCGTTAGGGACGGCTGAATTTGATGTCTCACAGCTATCTGTGTTGTCTGCTCCACATCGTCTTCACTACCGCTGAACGCCGGCCCCTGGATTCGGGATGAGATGCGAGACAGGCCGCATGCCTATTGGGGCGGAATCGCCCGCGAGAATGGGATGACAGCTCTGCGGTCGGGGGCGTTCCCGATTCAAGAGATTATTGGCGGCTTACGGAATCCAGGAAGAATGATTCAGTCGTCCCTAATGGGACTCCGTTTTGTTTTGAACCTAACCCAGCATTGGATTCGGCGCCTGACAGCGCCGAATCATGCTGGGCTACTGTCAATACTGTTCAGTTAAGCTTTCCATGAACCTTCTCGATTAACAGATTTGTCGGAGAGGGCAAAAGAAAAACCTGTGTCGCCCCTCTGGGGCTTGTCATTTATCTGTAATCTTTCCCAGCGCTTACGCGCTGGGCTAACTTCTCGACGCCCCTGCCGGGGCTGATCACCTCAACCCCAAACATGCTGCACTTCCTTAAGTGAACCGTATTGGGGCTACTGCCAAACGTCCCTGCGGGACTCTATCACAGATTCCAAAACACCTCCGAAATGTAGAAACTCCACGCCCAGCGCGTAAGAAGATATGAATGAATTGCACGGTGTGCGTGATCCAAGATGTACCGCCCCGCTGGGGCTCGGTGCCTGTTCTAATGCTTTCCCAGGGTTCCGCTGCGTTTCACCCTGGGCTCAACAATTCCACCTTTTATACGGGGTTGGATCGATAAACTCTGCACAGCGTTCAACGCCGATCCGCAAAATCCGCGGTTAGTTCTACTCACTTCGCTTCAAATTCTCGCAGGCCATCTGGAATGATAACGTTGGCGGTTCTGGGAATTCGCTGAACTGCCCTCGCCACCCTTGGCATTCATTGCTGCCCAGTTTTTTCAGGACTTGTTGGCGCAGGCCTGCTGCCTCTGTCCGCGCGGTGTTGGCGCCCGTCGTGCCCAGGTCGGCCTGCATGGATTGAAGCTGGTTGTCGGCGCCGTGATTGCCAAAGCTCGACGCCACCAAGAGCCAGGTATATGCTTGAGCTGCGTCGCGCTTCATACCGACACCTTTCAGTAACAAAATGGCCAGCTTTTGCTGGGCAAAAGGATTGCCTGCCTCGGCCGCTATCCGATACCACTTGGCCGCTTCTCCCAAATCGATCACGCTACCCTGCCCTTCATCGTTGAGCAATCCGAGATAAAAGGCCGAACCGGGATCTCCAGAATCCGCCCCCATCCGCAGCCACTTTTTGGCAGTTGATGTATCTCTGGAAATTCCGATTCCGAGGAAATAAATCCGGCCTAAAGCCAATTGGGCAATCCAATCTCCTTGATTGGCCGCTTTCTCGTACCACGATATGGCTTGGCGGATGTCCTGTGTCGCCAGATTGCCTCTTTCGTAAAGAGTGCCCAGAGCGGTTTGAGCCGGCACATATTTTTGCTCTGCCGCAGAGCGGAACAACGTCAGGGCCTCATCGCGTTCCTGTACGCTGGGATTAATGGTGAGCAAAAGTCCCATCGCCTTCCGGTACTGCTCTTCAGCCCCCGCAGTTTGCGGGAGCGCAAATGGCGGCGCCATCAATAGCAAAAAAAATATCGAGGCACTGATTCTTATCATTTGTAAATCATCCTCATGCGAAAGCCGCTCAATCGCAAAAACAATGCGCAGAATACCTTATTTCTGGACTGGCGCTCGATTTGGGTTTCGACTATTTTGATCTCCCAAAATGAAACGTTTCAAAGCCTGTTTGCACTATATGGATTGAAGGACATTCCCACAAGCCAAAATTCCAACTGCTGCGCCAATTCAAACTGCGTCGAGCCCTCTGCGTCTGGCCCACGACGCGCGGTCTGGGCAGGCCTTCGGGCGTGCCTCAATTACAAATACTTAACTCCACGGAGAAGGAGAACAAAAAATGAAAACATGCCGTTACGGACTCAAGTTTCTTATGGGAACAATCTGCTCGCTTTTGCTCCCGATAGCCGCCCATGCCAACAATGCAGTGGTTGATTGCTCCGGCGTTACGCCCGGTGCCTTCACCACCATTACCGCCGCCTTGGCCAGCCTGCCGAAAACCGGACCGAACTTTGTTACGGTCTCGGGCGGCCCTTGCACCGATAACGTCGTTGTCAGGGGCTTCAGCCAGTTGTTCATTTCATCGGCTGGCCCGTCCGTCACGATCAACCCTGCCGATCCCAATCGCAGGCTGCTCAATATCTTTGGGTCGCAAAATGTAAATATCGAGGGCCCATTCGTTTTCAACGGCGGCCTCGGCATTGTGGTGAATCAGAATTCGATTGCGCAATTCGACAGCATTACCATCCAGAACAGCACTCTCCAGGGAATACGGTCTCTGAACTCCACCGTCGATATTTCCAACAGCACCATCACCAACAGCACGCGGTCCGGAATTGCTGCCACGGGGGGCAATATGAACGTGGACGGCGGAGTCACAATCACCGGTGGCGCGGCCAGTGGCCTCTTCATGCTGACCGGCCATCTCACCTTGATCGGCGGCGATGGCACACCTGGCACAGAAAATGTGATCAGCAACAACGCGGCTGTGGGCTTGGTCCTCAGCAGTACGGCTGAAGCAGACATCAGCGGCGACAACCGCATTGACAACAATAAGCTCACCGGCGTGCAAGCTGTCCACACCAGTTCGCTGTTCATGTCGGGAGGAGAGATTCTCAATAACCTCGGTGTAGGCGTGCATATCGGCGAAACCAGCCACGGTGAGTTCGATACCGTAAAGATCAATGGCAATGGATCCGCTATCACATCCAACAATCTTGAATTAGGTTCGGGCGAAGCTGGAGGCATGGAGGTCGTCGAAAATTCCGACTTGTTCATCGACGGCGCAATGGACGTATCCGGCAACAGCAGCAACGGCATTTTTGTCGATGAAAGTTCGGTCCTCTCCAGCCTGGGAGGCAATACCGTCAACAACAACGGCGGAGATGGATTCCTGGTTGAAGATCTGGCCATCGCTCACTTCTTTGGCAAAGACACCGCAACCGGTAATGCCAATTTCTCGCTGCAATGCGACGATACTTCCTTGGTCGAGGGCGACACCTCTGGATTCACTCATGTACGCTGCGGCCGCATCCGCGCACGCAGTAACAGAACCGCAAATCATCATCACCGCCACTAAACAGCTCCACCTTACCGCTGATTTATGCGGATGCACGCGGATTCTAGTTTGATGTCGTCATCCCGAAGATCTACTCGCGCGCCAGCGCGGGTAGACCGGAGGGACCCCTGCGTTTGATATCGCTCTAACTTTCCACACAATTACGCCCCGCATCTTTAGCCCGATAAAGGGCCTTATCCGCAGCTCGCACGACTTGATCGAAAGATGCATTGCGGGTGTTGTGGCCACCCACGCCGATGCTCACCGTCACCTGTATTTTTTTCTTGTTGCCGTTGTTGGCTTTGCTTCTCTTGGTCTTGTTGTTCTTGCGCCGGTCATTGCCCCGCACCGTGAAATCGGCTTCAGCAATTTGCTGCCGCAGATCTTCCAGGTGCGCGATGCACTGTTTAGCCGTCTTGGCCGGAAAGATAACGGCAAATTCTTCGCCACCATAACGAAATACCTGTCCGCCGCCGGTAACGTCAGCCAGGCAGGCGGCCACCATCCGCAGCACTTGGTCGCCGCACTCGTGCCCGTGAGTGTCGTTGAACTTCTTGAAATGATCAACATCCACCATGGCTACCGAATAATTATCACCAAGTTTCAAGGCAGCCTCGTTAAATGCGCGTCGACCCGGTAGACCGGTCAACTCATCCAGAAATGCCATGTGGTATGACATTTCGATAAGCGACACAACCAGGATCAGGCCGGCTGTAGTGAAGTACAGGCCGGGGGCGTGTCCTTGGGAAACCGCGTTCAATGCCAGGAATGCTGTAACCAGCGTCCAGAAGAAGCCGCCTTCCAGAGGCTTGGGCCGCCAGATGAATCTCACGATCAGCACCACCAGCGACACGATAAAAACAATCAACGCCGGCTGGGAAACGTGAAGGCGGTCCAGGAACCTCCATTGAAAAAATGGCTGTCGCAAGAGTGCAGCAATGTCCGCAAGTTCCGGACGGCACAACAACGTAACCACCACAAGCTGCAACCCGATCAACGCCAGGCACGCGCCACCAACAAAGCTGGTAATACCTCTTTCTTGCATGAGGGAAAAAAGCGCCAGGTTCATAGGCAGCAATAAAGCTATGGCGGCAAGAATCGTGGTCGCGGCATCGGGGTTCCCAGTTTGCTGGAAGACGTAAAAGAGAATTGCCGCGTAGACCACCGCCAGCGCCACCATGGCCATAAGGACACGGCTGCGATTGAAGCGCCAGCTCAACAACGCTCCAATGGCAAACACCGCATAAGGCAGCCACAAAAATACCTGGGACGCCGACGGAGGCAAAACAGGAAACCGCGTAAGCGCCACAGCGGAGGCCAGCAACAACCCGCCCGGCATCGTAAAGGAGTAGACAAGCTTAAGGCTTTTTGAATTCATCGTTAATTTTTGTGGCGCATAAATTTCTGTGGCGCTGATTCGCTATGGCGCTAAATTCCGTTCTGCCTTTTCTAAACTGTCTGAGCCCCCAGCAAAAGATCACCCCGGTTCATGCCCTCAAAAAATATCCACAAGGACAACCGAAGACCCAAACCGCAGCAACGGGACATTATCAACCAAGTACACGCAGATAACTCTTTGTTCGTTTTCGCGATGGTAGTGCCTTTTCGGGTGCGTGGATGAATGCGTTTCGCGTGGGGGCCGTGAAAAGGATTCCCCGCCAGATTCAATTATGGCAGTTATGGCAATCTTGGCACCTATGGCAATTCCAGCAATCCACTATCATGGAATGCTTTGCAAAGGAGCCCCTCGTGCCCCGTCTGCCTTACTTGGATCGAGCATCCTTCTCTCCAGAGGTCGCTGCACTCTGGGACCGTCGTCCTCTCAATTTGTACCGAATCATCGCCCATGCCCAGACCGCTGCGCCTGGATTTCTAGCTTTAGGACGCGCGCTTCTCACCGAGTCGGAGCTTGACCCCAAACTAAGAGAACTCGTGATTTTGCGTGTCGGCGCAATCAGCAAAGCAACTTATGAGATCTATCAGCACAAGAGAGTCGCACAATCGGTAGGACTCTCAGAAGACGAGATCGCCGCAGCCCTCAGAGAGCGTTCCGATGATTGCCTTCCGGAGTTCAGCCGGCTAGTCTTGAGATTCACCGAGTCCGTCGTCTGGGAAGTGAAAGCCCCAGAGTCGCTTTACTCAGCCGTGGCCACGCAGTTCAATGACCGGCAAATGGCCGAACTGCTGCTCACGATCGGCTTCTATATGCTGGTGAGCCGCTTCCTTGAGAACACCGAGGTAGAAATCGAAACGACGTCCTAATGCTCTCTCTGCTTGTGCTTTGATAGCACAATGGGCAAGCATGGCATCGTAGATGCTGCCTCCCACAATGCCGAGAGCCGCGGATGCAGCTAAGCATCGGAGTATTTCTCACCGTTGATCTATTGCTCCATCGCTCAAGAACGCCGTCAATCCTATCGCGCACTTCGCGCCTTGCTGAAGCGCGGTCCCAGCCACGCATGAGCAACTCATCGTACTTGGTATGCCTATGTCTTATATAGGCAACAGCGGCAAAATGAAGTGCTTCTTCGGATAGGCTTCTTCCAGCCTCGCTGCGCCCTACACGTCCGCTGCCACGGACGCTGGTGTGGCGAGCGATGGATTGCGCCTCTTTCGCCGGACAGCTTGGGAACATCTCCATCAACTTGGCTTGCATGGAGTGC
>DASZEU010000537.1:0-7320 GCA_035940535.1 Candidatus Angelobacter sp. | reverse complement strand
CTTGCTCCACCGCAGGCCCGAATCGAGCGGGTGATTGTGTTAGAAGATGAGGTTTTCGGCGCGCAACCGTCAGCAACTGTACGCGAAGGCTGTTGTAAGCTTGCCAAGCTGTGCCGGACCCGCTTGCTGGGAATCGACTTCTATATAACCTCCGGCGGTCTTTGGACTTTTTCCCATGCCACGCCTCTGCCTGATTTTCAGATTGGTGGAACAAGACTGTTACAGCGCCTTACACAAATCTTTCGATCAGGAGGAATTCAATGATCCTGCTTTGCGGCATTCCTTCAGAGACGCCGATGGTCATGGTGCAGGAGCGCCTTGAGAGTCTTGGGGCCTCATATTTAGTCCTCAACCAACGCGAATTTGCGAATTGCGATATCTTTTTTGAGATAAACCAAGGACAGGTAAGTGGCTGCCTTAAGATAGCGGGCAAAGCGTATCCCCTGGAAAATTTTAGGGCCATCTATACCCGCATGATGGACGATCGCTGCTTGCCCGAACTGGAACAAGAGCCTCCCGACTCCCAATTACGGCGGTACTGCCGTGGATTTCATGAGACCATCACTCGGTGGATAGAAATATCCCCTGCATACGTGGTGAACCGCTGCACGCCGATGGGATCTAATTCTTCTAAGCCCTACCAAGCCCAACTCATTCGTGAGCATGGTTTTCTGGTTCCAGAAACGTTGATTACCAATGTTCCCGAATCGGTCTGTGAGTTCCGGCAGCAACACGGACGCATCATCTACAAATCAATCAGTGCCGCCCGGTCGATCGTTCAAACCTACCAGGAACATGATGCGGCCAGGCTCGATAACATCCGCTGGTGTCCTACCCAGTTCCAAAACTGTGTTGAAGGTACCAATGTGCGGGTGCACACCGTGGGAAACAGGGTCTATGCCACGGCCATTACTACCAATGCTACCGATTACCGTTATGCTATGCGGCAATCAGGTGAAGCTGCAGCGTTGCGCGAGGTAGAGCTTTGCGACGAACTTGCGGAAAGATGCTTACTCCTGGCCCGTTCCCTTGATCTCCCTTTTGCTGGCATTGACCTCAAAATTACACCTGATAAGGAGGTTTATTGTTTCGAGGTAAATCCCTCACCAGCATTTAGCTACTATGAGGGACACACCGGACAACCCATTTCAGCAGGATTGGCGGCATGTTTGATGGAAGCAGATACTGCATCTGCGGCGATGGCTTGAGGCTGGTCGCGGTCCGGACAGGCGGATGCTTCCATGATTGCAAAAAACACCCTTTTGGGGGTTTACTTGCCAGTTCCACAAAAGATACTGTTCGCACGTTAGCTTGGTTTGGGGCGGAATCGCCTAACCAGAAACCAGGAGTCACCAATCGTGACAAACGTGCTCTCTAAACCTCGGCTCTGTTGGAAACTATGGTTGGGATGCTCACTGCTTTTCATGGCACTCTTCTCAAGTTTGATCTCCCCGTTCAATGCCCTCAAGCTCAATGCTCAAGCACCGCCCTCCAAAAGTGAAGCAGCCAATCAGCGCAAGGGCATCAGGCAGTATGTTCATACAGTCTGGAACTCGACGAGCGGTTTTGCAGCAGACCATATCACCGCCATCACGCAAACAACCGATGGCTATCTGTGGCTGGGTACAACCGAGGGATTAGTTCGCCTAGATGGTGCACATGTCACCACCTTTGATCGAACGAATACGAAGGTCATGACGAATGATGCGGTCCACGCACTGGCAACTGCACAAGATGGCAGCCTTTGGATTGGGACGGCAGATGGCTTGCTCCACTGGAAGGACGGAATATTTACTCGCTACACCCAGCGTGAGGGAATACCGGGTAACAACATTTTGAGTTTGGAAACGGAGCAAGATGGCACTTTGTTGATAGGAGCAACACGCGGATTAGACGATTTTCGGCAAAGAGCTGGCCACTGGAAGGATGGAAAATTCACCGTCTCAGATCCCTTCCTTTCCCGGAACAGGCAATGTTTTAGTCAATCAGCGTTACGCGATCATGATGGAAATCTTTGGATGGCGCATCTTGCTGGCGGCCTTACAATTTTGCGAAATGGAAAACAGACCACCTACACGGCGAAAGATGGACTACCGAATGGCACAGTGGAATTGCTCCTGGAAGACCGCTCAGGAACCGTTTGGATTCAAACGGCTGGTGGCCTAAGCCGGTTCAAGGATGGAAAAATCAAGATCTATCGCTTACGTCCAGGTGGATCGGAGCCCAAGGTCAACTGCCTGCTGGAAGATGAAAAAGGAGATGTATGGATGGGCACGCGAGGAGACGGGCTTTTTCGCTGGACCACGGACGGGGTGGAGAGTTATTCCATGCAGGATGGGCTGTCCAATAGTTCTGTGGGGGAGATCTATGAGGACCGGGAACACAATATGTGGATAGTGACCGCGACAGGCCTCGATCTTCTACAAGATGCGCTTTTCACAACCTACGGCACGCTAGAGGGGCTCTCCGACGAGCATGCGCTTACGATAACGGAGACTCGCGACGGCAGTATCCTGATTGGCTCTTTGACGGGAACACTCAATGCCTTAAAAGATGGCCACATGACCGTGTACAACATACCAAAGCTGCCCCCTAGAGATAGCCGAGATGCTAACGGGTATGTGGCCAATGCCATATTCTCGCTTTATCAGACTGCGAATGGCAATATCTTTGCCAGCAGAATGAATGGATTGAATCAGCTTATGAATGGGAAGCTGGTATCCATGCGAACTGCCCCGGCTACGACCACCGGTCTAATCGAGGCAATATATCAGGACTCAAGTGGCGCTTTGTGGTTAGGGGCTGAGCACGGCCTGTTTCGATTGAAGGATGACAAGTACACAGCCTATGTCACATCGCCGGGGTCCGCAATCAATGCTGTTTCAGTGATTGTTGGCAGCCCTGATGGGGGCTTGTGGGTGGGCACCTCTGGAGGCGGTCTTCGTCATTTCAAAGACGGTTTCTTCAAGACCTATACGAGTCAGGATGGTCTATCTCATGATCTGATCACATCGCTCTACCAGGGCGCAGATGGCACTTTGTGGATCGGCACGCCCCGGGGATTAGATAGTTTGAAAGACGGACGCATTAAGATCTACACAGACAAAGATCACATGCTCACAAGTCAGGTCTGCTCGATTCTGGAGGATAACGACGGATATCTGTGGTTGTCCTCAAACAGAGGTATTATCCGGATAGCCGTGGCGGAACTAGCAGGTTTTTCCAGTGGCAAGATCAATACATTAGACCCAATGCGCTACGGGGTAGAAAACGGGATGAGAAGCGCAGCTTGTGCTGAAGGGACTCAACCCACAGGATGGAAAGACCATCGCGGCGACTTGTGGTTTGCAACGGGGAGAGGCATTGTGGAGGTCAATCCAGATCGAGTCTACCGGGCCGCTCCCCTGCTTGTACATGTGGAGACAGTTAAAGCTGATTTGCTCCCAGTTGATCCTATTCATGGAGGAAATCTGCCGCCTGGGAAGAATAATCTGGAAATTAGCTATAGCGCACTAACTTTTCAGGCCCCAAACAGAGTTCAATTCCGATACAAATTGGCGGGGTTTGATCAGGATTGGGTTGCAGCCGGCACCCGCAGGTATGCGTACTATACGAATATTCCTCCCGGAAAGTACCAGTTTCAAGTGCAGGTAAAGAATCTCAATGGGAAATGGAATGAAGCGGCTGCCTCCGTCGATCTATATCTCATGCCGCACTTCTATCAGACACTCTGGTTTCGTGTCGGCTGTTTCATCAGCGTTGTGTTTCTGCTATGGGGAGGGTACCTGCTGCGCGAGCGTCATCTGATTACGCTCATGCGCCTTCGGCTGGAAGAAAGGCTCGCTGACCGGACCCGTATTGCTCAGGATCTCCACGATACGTTTTTGCAGAATGTTGTGGGGTTGGTGCTTCACGTTGAGATGGCCGCCAACCAATTGCCTTCCGACCCGCTCGTTGCAAAACAAACGTTGCAACGAGTTCTTGATCAACTGAGGCAAACGGCCACTGGCGGCCGCCAGGCCCTGACAGACCTCCGGCGTCCAAATATCAGTTCAAGCGACCTTGCGCGGGCCTTATCACAGGTTGGCGATGAACTCCGCGGTGAATCGGATCCAGCCCTGCAAGTAAAGGCGGAAGGAGACGTGATCTGGCTGCATCCTCTCATTGGAGATGAAATATTTCAAATTGGCCGGGAGGCCCTTTTGAATGCGTTTCGCCATTCGCGCGCAAAAACGGCCCATCTGATTCTCACTTGTACCGCCGATGAGTTGCAATTCCAAATCGCGGACGATGGGGTTGGAATCCCTTTAGAAGTTTTGAGTTCAGGGCTTCCAGGCCATTTCGGCTTACAAGGTATGCGCGAGCGCGTCAATCGCATCGGTGGGCAACTGGGTTTTCGGAACCGCTCCTCCGGAGGTACAGAGGTGACTGTGCGAGTACCACTCCGGGACAATGGTGATAGAACTCGCTCTCAACGAAGCCGGTGGTCGCCCGCACACTGGCTCAGGAGGCTGGTGAGCGCGAAGATTGAAGATCGAGATTTCCTGGGGTGACAGTTTGTAGGCTTGCTCTGGAACTGAAGAGACAACATCATTTACCAATGGATATAACGACAAAAACCCGTGTTCTGATTGTCGACGACCATCCGCTGGTGCGTCAGGGGCTTGCGGGGATCATCCAGCAGCAGCATGATATGACTGTGATAGCCGAAGCGTCCTGTGGGCGCGAGGCAATTGAACACTTCCGAACCCACCGTCCCGACTTGACCGTAATGGACCTGAGACTGCCGGACATGAGTGGAGTCGAGGCTATGAGAAGCATTCTCCATGAATTTCCAGATGCCCGAATTGTGATCTTGAGTTCGTATGAAGGGGACGCCGATATTCGCGCCGGCCTGGAGGCCGGTGCACGAAGCTATTTCCTCAAAGGCATGGACAGCAAGGAACTGGTTGAGGAGATTCGGCTGGTCAATGCCGGCAAGAAGCGGATTCCTCCCGCTGTCGCTGCGAGGCTTACTGAATATCTTGCGGACGATAGCCTTACGAAGCGCGAGATTGAGGTTGTGAAGCTAATAGCGGGAGGAAAATCCAATAAAGAGATTGGCAAGCTGCTCTTTATTTCCGAAGATACAGTGAAAATGCACGTCAAGAATATCCTCTCCAAACTGCAAGCCAGTGATCGAACCCAAGCCGTAACGATTGCTCTCCGTCGTGGTATCGTTCAGTTGTAAAGACCACCTGTAACTTCCGCAACGATCTTTCTTTAGCCAAAGCCGGCTTCTAAGAAAACCCCCTTTCGAGTAATGCGAGAAATACCCCTTCAGGCGTTTGCCGTCTGAGTGATTAACGCTACTGTTGAGTCGCCAAAGTTTTTTGAGATTGGGCATGCGGGAAAGGAGCCAATCTCACGTTATTGATTACAAGCGATTGAGAGTGAGCCGAACGTACAAGGTTCGCAGTATGCGGGTCCGAAGTAGAGACCTGGCCAGTCCCAATTGGCCCCAGGATGGGAAAACACCAGGAAGAAAGAGCCAAGAAAATGAGGATAAGTCATGGCTGACAGTAGCAAGAAGAACCCCGAGCAGGACCCGGTGCGCCCTCAGGATGCACACGCAGAAGAGATTAAAAATGAGGACTTCCAGTTTGTTCTGAAGGCCTTGCTGGCTGCATATCAACCGATTCTTGAACAGGAGTTAAAGCGGGCGGCAGATCCGGCCAAGTTAAGCAAAGAAGCGGAAGCCGGGCCGCCCGATTGTGATGACGAAATGGATCACGCCAACCGGATTTTTGGTAAGTTTCTTACCGAAGACGTGGCGTTACGCATGTTGCCGGCAGAGGCCCGGAAGAACCTGGGCCCGCCGGAACAGTGGCGGTGGTGTCTTCGGCATATCCAATGTTGCGTAATCTTCGGATGGCTGGTTTGCCGCGGTCCAAGACATTTCCGCGCGTTCTCTTATTACCTGCACAGATACTGGTTGTGTGTCCGACAGACCTTGGGGCGCCCAGTCAGCACACCACCTACGCCTCAGGAACGTCAGGACTTTCAAATTCTGGTGGAAGAGCTGGCTGCGGCCTTCAAGCCTCATCTTACTGACCAACTGGCCACGGTCGAGTTTCCCGGTGCAATACACGAAGAAGTCATCGAGGGGAAGATTGACTGCCATGAAGGTTTGGAAGACGACGAGATTCTAGAGCGGCTTCTCACGCCCAAGGCGGCAGAGGCGCTCCTAGGGCGCGAGTCCTTTGCCACCGCAGGTAATGAAGCATCTTTCTGGTACTGCCGGTGCTGGTGTCTATGCGGCATTTACTTTGGATGCTGCCTGGCTCGATCACGCTCTCTGAAGGATCTGGTCTGGTGCTTGATTAATCTTTTCCGGTGCCTGCGGCGATGCTTTGGCCCGCTCACCTGCAGTCTCACCGATCCAAATAACTGCGTGAGCGAGGAAGCCGCTCCGGCGCTAGGCGCTTTTGTCGTCCCAATTAAGGGGACAGCCTCGGGCGCGGGGTTTACGCATTACGTGCTGGAGTGGTCCATAGACAGCATTACATTCAACACCAGTGACTTTTTTTACCCTCCACTGCCACCTGGCAATGCCGGTCCGGGCAATTCTCCGGTATTTAACGGTGTGCTCGCAGATTTCGATACCACGTTCAAGGACCCGGGTTTGTACTTCATCCGTATGACTGTGTTTGCAGCCGGAGGGGCCACACGGGTCTGCCAAACCCGCTTCCAACTCTTCAAGAAGGATGTGCGGATTCTGGGCGTGGACGACTACTTCACGTTGGACACGGGATGGACCGATCCAAAAGCCAAGTTTGTTGAGACTGTGCCCAAACTATGTTCGCGGCCCGAAATCAAATCATCAGAAGTTTCCTTCGGCGGGTCGCTTTCCGTACAGGGTGGCGCCTGGGTGGGTGGCTGCAACAACGGGAAGATCAAGTCGTACACGCTGGAATACAAGGCCGGGCTGGAGATCAACTGCAACTCAGGGGGATGGACGAAGTTCTGGGAGGTGGACTACGCGACGCCGGCCCAATACCGGTTTATCAATATGAGGACCGGGACTTCCACCTTGACTGCCGATTGGGTGGCAGATTGCTTTAAACCTTCGTTCGTCAACTTGTGTACGCCCTTTCCACCACCATTTATTACTTCCGTTCCCAACGCGCTGCTCGCACCTTCGTCCTGGAATAGCAATATCGGTGGTTGCAATCTGAACGGGTTGTATACGTTCCGGTTGCTGGTTACGGATACCAATGGCAATACGTATTGCGACACGCAACGCCTGTGGATTGACAACAAGTTTCCATGCGCCGCGAT
>DASZEU010000536.1:0-7221 GCA_035940535.1 Candidatus Angelobacter sp. | reverse complement strand
TTTAAAATTGCTTATTTTCGACCTTGACGGCACGCTGGTTGACTCGCGCATCGACTTGGCAAATTCCGTCAATGCCATGCTCCGCCATTTTGACAAGGCGGAGCTGCCCGATGAAGTGATCGCCAGCTACATCGGCGACGGGGCCCCCATGCTGGTCCGCCGCGCCCTCGGCGATCCCGACGACGAATCTTATGTGAACCGTGCGCTGGAATTTTTTCTGCTCTATTATCGCGAGCATAAGCTGGACTACACCTACGTCTATGAAGGCATACAAGAGTCTTTGGATGCCATTCGCAACAGCCGCAATGGCAACCCGGTAAAGATGGCGGTCTTGAGCAACAAGCCGGTTTTCCCGTCGCGCGCCATTGTGAATGCCCTCGGACTTGGAGATTATTTTTTCCAAGTGTATGGCGGCAACAGCTTCCACACTAAGAAGCCCGACCCGGCGGGCGTACAGGCCCTGCTTCAGGAAGCCGGAGCGCAACCGCATGAAACGGTCATCGTGGGCGATTCCGAAATCGATGTTTTGACAGCCCGCAATTCCGGCATCTATAGCGTCGGAGTGAAGTATGGGTTCGCCCCGCACACTCTGAAGAGCGCCCCGCCGGATGTGCTCATTGATCAGCCGCATGAGTTGGCGGAGGTGTTGGCGTAGGACAACCATTTCACCGCAAAGGACGCGAAGGGCGCAATGGAGAAGCAAGTCAAAAGCTTAACCGCAGAGGCGCAGAGAAGCAGATCCCGTAGAGCAAGAATCATTTGGTCTCGTGAAAGAAATTGAACTTGTGGAGATCGGTATAGTGAGCTGAACATTTGTCAACGCAGCCGGAGGCGGCTGTGCTCTGCCTTTTTCTCTTTAGAGCATGTTTCAAAAATAGGTTTGTGTCAGGGCACGAATTTATTTTCGGCCGATAAAGCCAAACAAATCATGGGCTTTACAGGCCGCTGAAAAACTCAATTCGTCAGAGAAAGAGAGTTTGCAGGGGCTGAAGCCGGGTTGATTTTAAACGGCTTACGGCACGAGTGAACTCGTACCCTGGAGTTTCTACATTTGTACTCACGATTTTACGGGGTTAAGTCCCCGAAGGGGACGTCTGACAGTAGCCCAGCATGATTCGGCGCGGTCAGGCGCCGAATCCAATGCTGGGTTAGGTTCAAAACCAACGGAGTCCCGTTCGGGACGGCTGAATCATTCTTCCTGGATTCCGTAAGCCCCCAATAATCTCTTGAATTCCTCTTCCAAGCTGATCCGCTTGTGATGTTCTAGTGGTCGCCGGATGTAGGATATCCTCTCGTCTCATTGGACGCTCCGATAGAGAATGCTCCATATACCTCCTGCCAAGCACAAATAGCTGTGAGACATAGAATTCAGCCGTCCCTAACAGGACTCCCATTGGATTGGAAGGTAACCCAGCATTGGGTTCGGCGCCTGACAGCGCCGAACCATGCTGGGCTACTGCCAAACGTCCCTGCGGGACTCTATCACAGATTCCAAAGCGCCTCCGAAATATAGAAACACCAGGGCACGAGTAAACTCGTGCCTCAAGACGTTTAGAATCAATCGGGCTTTAGCCTAATGTCACTTACTTTGTAACAAGGAATGTCAGCCGCATATTCGATTTATGTGAGCTTCGGCTGCGAGCGACTGGCTCTGGCCGGAAAAATCGAGCGTTGCCGAGTTGCCTCTTAATTTGACGTTGAATATTTATGCATTTTCGGGGTCCTTCAAGGCGCAAAGAACGCGCCTTTCAGGATGACAGGGCGTTTTAGAGGGAGAAATTGATGCTCAGCCGACAAAAAGTAAGTGACATTAGGCTTTAGCCCCTAAGGCCCTCGATCGGTCACAACAATGACTTTTTCCGTACGCTCTTCAGGGTTGACAGACCTCGCCCTCTCTGCCATATTTATTCCGTGAAAGCAATTCGCCAAACCGGGCTGTGTTGTTGTCCAGTCGAGGTGTGTCTGGCGAGTTGTTGTCCGGCTGGCTGAAAATCGCAATCATTTTCTAACTAAGCCTGAAACCCACTCACCAGATATCGCGGTGAGTGGGTTTTTTATTTTTCCTGCAAAAAGGACTTGAACGTAAATGCTTGAGACCAAAAACCCGGCCCGGCTAGGACACTTGGAGATGCTTGAGGCCGAGAGCATTGAGATATTCCGTGAGGCAGTCGCAGAATTTCAGAATCCGGTGATGCTTTATTCCATCGGCAAGGATTCGTCCGTGATGCTGCGGCTGGCGCAAAAGGCTTTTTATCCGGGGCCGATTCCCTTCCCTCTGCTGCACGTGGATACCGGATACAAATTCCACGAGATGATCACCTTCCGCGACAGCTTTACCAAGGAGATCGGCGCGCGCCTGATCGTCCATAGAAACGAGGAAGCCCTGGCCGAGGGAGCCAATCCGTTCCGATTGGGCACACAACGCTGTTGCCAGCTTCTTAAGACCGAGTCTCTGTTGGCTGCTTTGCAGCAAGGTGGATTTGATGCCGCTTTTGGCGGGGCGCGGCGTGATGAAGAGCGGTCACGCGCCAAGGAGAGGGTCTATTCGTTTCGCGATGCCAAAGGCCAATGGGACCCCAAGAACCAGCGGCCGGAGATATGGACTCTGCTCAATGGCAAAATTGGGCCTGGAGAAAGCGTCCGCGTGTTTCCGCTCTCGAACTGGACGGAGTTGGATGTGTGGCTTTACATCCACGTGGAACAAATTCCCATCGTGCCGCTCTATTTTGCCAAAGAGCGCTGGATGGCGGTGCGCGGCGAATCCCTAATTCCCCTGGAGCAGCCCTTTATTCCCCTGGGACCAGGCGAGGAGCCGCAACTGGTCCGTTGCCGAATGAGATCGCTGGGATGCAGTCCGTGCACGGGGGCCATTCGTTCGGATGCAGATACCTTACCCAAAATTATTGAGGAGCTGATTTCCTTGCGCCGCTCGGAGCGCGAGAATCGGGTGATTGACCACGACCAGGATGGCTCCATGGAACTCAAGAAAAGGGCAGGTTACTTCTAATGGCTACGATTGCGGCATCTTTTGATATCAACAACTTCATCGAGCAGGAAAACCGCAAAGACCTGTTGCGTTTCACTACGGCGGGAAGCGTCGACGACGGCAAGTCCACGCTCATTGGCCGCCTGTTGTTTGATTCGCGCAACGTGTACGAAGACCAGGTGAAGGCGGTCACGCGCGCCTCCCTAAATCGTGGGGACGGCCATCCTGACCTCTCGTTGCTCACTGATGGTCTGCGGGCGGAACGCGAGCAAGGAATCACGATTGATGTCGCCTATCGCTACTTCAGCACGGCCCGAAGAAAGTTCATCCTGGCCGATACGCCCGGACATGAGCAGTACACGCGCAATATGGTCACGGGCGCTTCCAATGCCGAGCTGGCCATCATCCTGGTGGATGCCAGAAAGGGCATTCAGCCACAGTCGCGCCGCCATGCTTATGTGGCAGCGTTATTGGGGATTCGCTACTTCGTGGTGGCCATCAACAAAATGGACTTGGTTGATTATGAAGAGCAGGTCTTTCTCGATATCAAGGCAGAATTTCAGAAAATGCTGGCCGGACTGAACGTACACAACGCTTACTTTGTTCCCATCAGCGCCTTGGCCGGCGACAATGTGGTCGAGTCCAGCATCAACATGCCTTGGTTTTATGGTCCTTCGCTGCTCGAATACCTGGAGACAGTACAAACTGAGAACTTGCGTTGGGATCAACCGTTTCGCTTTCCTGTGCAGCGCGTCATTCGTCCGCACCAGGATTATCGCGGCTATGCAGGAAGAATCGCCTCCGGAATGGTGCGCCCCGGCGATGATGTTTTGGTGTTGCCGTCAGGGCGAAAAACGCGCGTGCGTGAGGTTGTTTCTTACGGCGGAGATCTGGAGATCGCCTCGCCCTCCATGTCGATTTCGCTGACGCTCGAAGATGAGATTGACATCAGCCGAGGCGACCTCATCTGCTCCACCGAGTTCGATCCGCCGCAAGTCAGCAGCCGCGTGGCCGCCACCCTGGTGTGGTTCAATGAACTCCCGCTACGATTGGAAAAAAGCTATCTCTTGAAACACACGGCGCGCACGGTGCGCGCAGAAGTCAAGGCGCTTCGCAATCGTTTGAACATCAACACTTTTGACCCGGAGCCTGCAGACACTCTGCTATTGAACGAAATCGGCGTGGTCGAGATTGAGACCAGCAGTCCTCTCTATTTCGATGCCTACCAGGAAAATCCCATCACCGGCAGCTTGCTGTTAATTGACCCAGCCACCAACGCAACCGTCGCCGCCGGCATGATATTGAACGAGAAAACCGGGATAGAGCCTCGACAACTTGAAGCCTCACCAACCGCAGAACGCGTGACAACAGGCGACCGTTTTCTGCGCTACGGGCATTTGGGAGCAGCCGTAAACCTTCAGGGACGCGTGGAAATTGCATACCGACTGGAGCGCATATTATTCGATCAAGGAGCAGCCGTTGTCGTTTTGAAAGATGCGGACTCTCAAGTGATCGCACCTTTAGTGAATAGCGGTTTTCTAGTGGTAAGCCTGGGAATGGCCGACTTCGAAGGAATGCTGCATCCGGGGTTGTTGCCGGCAGACGGCGAAGAAGCAGCACATGTTGTTTACGATTTTCTGGTGCGGGCGGGAGTGATGACAGCCGGAAAAAAGTGAACCAGATCAGAGGAATCGGATGGAATCCGCACGCTACAGGATTTCGATGATCCGGTCACCATCGCTCAGACGGGACTCAATGATCGGCCAAAACCGCTCAAATACATCTACAACTTATCTCATAAATGGCTTTGAAACTGGACGTACTCCCACCCGGCAACTTATTCTGTTGGTATCCACAATCGAGGGCGGCTGTGCCACACTAGACAGGTAAGGTCAGCGAATCGCCTCAACCAAAAAGGGTTTGTAATGCCAGTGACTGAAACCAGCACCATCCACGTTACCCTGCCCGATGGCAGCCAAAAAGAGGCTCCCAGGGGCACCACCCCTCTGGATATTGCCAAGTCCATCAGCCCTCGGCTGGCCGATGCGGCTCTGGTGGCGAAGATCAAGCCGTTGGCACCCGGCACGCAGGATGTCTCCGCAGAGCCCGCGGGAGATGGAGCCAAAGCTGCCACCAGCACGCACGCGCCGCAATCCAAGGACGGATGGCAGTTTGCCGATCTTACCAAGCCCTTGGAGGAAGATGTCGAGCTGCGTCTGTTAACCGACCGGGATTCTGAAGCCCTGGAGGTCTATCGTCACTCCTCGGCCCATCTGCTCGCTACTGCGGTTCTGGAATTGTTTCCCGAGACCAAGCTGGGGCACGGACCACCGACCGATACCGGCTTCTTCTACGATTTCTACCGTCCCACGCCATTTACTCCAGAAGATCTGGAAAAAATCGAGAAGCGCATGGCGGAGGTTGCGAACCGCGACGAAAAATTTGCTCGTGAACTCGTTCCGCGTGAAGAGGGCTTGGCGCGGTACCGCGCTGAAGGCGACTTCATGAAGGTCCACTTCATTGAGCAGTTCACTAAGCCGGGCGAACCCATCTCCACCTACCGCAATGGCAAATTCGTGGATTTCTGCCGCGGGCCGCACATCCCATCGACTGGCAGGATCAAGGCGTTCAAGCTGCTAAGCATTGCCGGCGCGTACTGGCTGGGCGATGAGAAGAACCAGCAACTTCAACGTATCTATGGCACGTCGTTCCTCAGCAAGAAGGACCTCGACCAATACATTACCGCCCAGGAAGAGGTCAAGAAGCGCGATCATCGGGTGCTGGGCAAGCAACTCGATCTCTTCAGCATTCAGGAATTGGCTGGCCCGGGTTTGATCTTCTGGCATCCCAAGGGCGGCCTCATCCGCAAAGAGATGGAAGACTGGATGCGCGATGAATATCTCAAGCGCGGATATTCGCTCGTATATACGCCCCATGTTTTCCGCGTGAATCTGTGGCAGACCAGCGGCCACGAAGGCTACTACGCTCAGAACATGTTTACCCCCATGGAGCTCGATGATGCCGACTATCGCATCAAGCCCATGAACTGCCCCGGGCACATCCTCATCTATCGCGACACCTTGCGCTCCTACCGCGACCTTCCCGTCCGGCTGGGCGAACTGGGCACCGTGTATCGGTACGAGCGTTCCGGCGTTATGCATGGCCTGTTGCGAGTGCGCGGCTTTACCCAGGATGATGCCCATATCTTCTGCACCCCGGAGCAGATCGAAGACGAGATCGTCGGCTGCATGGATTTTGCCCTGGCCGTGCTCAAGAGCTTCGGCTTCGCCGAGTACCAGGTGGAGCTGAGCATCTGGGACCCGAATGATCGCAAGAATTTTCTGGGTGGCGATGATAAATGGGAACTGGCAATTCGCTCCCTGGAAAATGCGCTGAGTCGCCGGGGCATCCCTTACAAGACGATCCCTGGTGAGGCCGCGTTTTATGGACCCAAAATCGACATCAAGTTGGTGGATGCGATCGGGCGTCCCTGGCAGCTCTGTACCGTGCAGTTTGATTTCAATCTGCCGCAGCGTTTCGACCTCGAATACGTTGCCGAAGACGGCAGCCGCAAGCAGCCGCTCATGGTGCATCGTGCCCTGTTTGGCTCCATGGAGCGCTTCTTCGGCGTGCTGATCGAACATTATGCTGGGGCCTTCCCGGTGTGGCTCTCGCCCGTACAAGTAGCGGTGATTCCCATCAGCGAGAAGCATACCGAGTACGGACAAAAAGTGACGCAGCAACTCAAGGACGCCGGAATTCGCGTGGAACTCGATGCCCGCAACGAAAAGATGAACGCCAAGGTCCGCGAGCACACGCTGCAAAAAGTGCCGTTCCTGCTGGTCGTGGGTGAGAAGGAGGCCGAAGCCGGAACCGTCAACGTCCGTGTACGCGGTAAGCAACAACCGGAAGGCACGGTGCCCGTCACGCAATTTGTAGAGCGAGTAAAAAGATTGATTGCCGATAAAAGCGTGGCGCTAGACTAACTAACAAATTAGATACACCGCAATAAGTTGAACCCAATAAAGTTGAAACTGATCAGCGTTCATCAGCGCAGATCAGCGGCAAAGGTTGTTTCTGAGCTGAATGCTGACTGCTGAGTGCTAACAATGAAATCAAAATTCCCTGGCTTCTCTCCTGACGCTCTCACATTCCTGCGCAATTTGCAGCGCAACAATCGTCGCGAATGGTTTCAGCCGCGCAAGGAAAAATATGAAGCGCTGATCAAAGCTCCC
>DASZEU010000535.1:0-9264 GCA_035940535.1 Candidatus Angelobacter sp. | reverse complement strand
GGTGGCCAAGGAGAAAATCTTTGCGGCTGTGGGCGTCAAGATCAATAAGACTGAGGCGGAGTCGGAACTCGACCCGGCAGCTGCAGCGCAAAATAGATAAAATACTCAGACTGCGCTGTGCTTATTTTTCGCGCAGATCCTGAGCCCTGCCCTTCCACTCACCGCCTCGCCCTGTCCAGAACTGAAAGGCTGAATACAATGTAGCGCCCATGTAATAGAGTGCGATCAAAGGCAGCGCCATCGTCCACAACGGGTTCAATGTATAAAAACGTACCATCGGAAGATACGAGAGCATCATCGCCAACCATGCCATTCCCCCCAAGACTCTTGCCGGCCAACTGTGCGTGAAGAGCAGCAAGAGTGGAAGAAGATAAGTGATCGCTAAACCCAGCAATGACATGGACAACAGCATCGCCGAATGGTTCAATTGGTTAAAAGCTGTTCGGGAGATCATTCGTCCGACCTCCCCCAGACTCTTGTAAGGACGAATGCTTCGCGCAGAGTTGGTCAGTCCCAGCCAAAGCCTGCCGCCGTTGCGTTTTACTTGTCGTGCCAGAGCGCAATCGTCAATGATCTCGTTGCGAATGGCAGCCAATCCTCCAAAGCGGTCCAGGACTTCCGGCCGAAGCAAGATGCATCCTCCGGCGGCGCCAGCAGTCCGGCGCTGAGGATCAGCGACCCACCATGGCGGATAAAGCTTAAAAAAGAAAAATGCAAAGGCCGGAATCAGAAACCTCTCGGACAGGGTCTCGCAATGCAGCTTCGCCATGTAGGAAGCCAGGTCATATTGACCGGTCTCCGCCAGGGTAGCCAGCGTGGAAATGCTTTCCGGTTGGTGAACGATATCGGCATCGGTGAATAACAGAAATCGTGGATTCAGCGTGCGCGCTCTTTCCACGCCCTGTTGCATGGCCCATACCTTGCCGGACCATCCAGTGGGAAGGGGCTGGCCGTCAATCACGGTCAACGCGGTAGCCTTGCCGGTTGAAGCAGCTTCCCGGCGGGCAATCTCCACTGTAGAGTCGGTGCTGGCATCGTTTACGAGAAAGATATGTAGCGATTCGCTGCAGGTCTGATCCAGCAATGAGCGCAGGCTCCTGCCCACCACCTCAGCTTCATTTCGGGCCGGAACAATTACCGCGATTAAACCTTGAATTTTGGCTGGGATAGACTCGGGAGCCATTGATCGTCTTACTCGCCAGAACATCCCACGCGCAAAAAGCAGATAGATCCAGATACTCAGGCTGATGAATCCGGCGAGCGTTGTAGGCATCGACTAGGAATTCTACGCTGAGAGCCATATTGGTCCATGACATTATGCGAACAGATTCAAGAGCATTTACGCTTGGAATTACGTAGGTTGCGCGGGGATTGGATGGGGAAGTTACTTGACTGCAGTTTGAAGTCGAGGCAAGGACGACTAGAAGAATTGATCGACCCCAAATTGGGAAGGCCTTCTCTGTGACGCAGAGGTGAACACACCTACAACATTAGTAAATTCTAACTATTAATGACGTGGCCACTCAGGCAATCCCCCTGAAGAGCGCAGAGATGGTGGTTTCTAGCTTTTGGGCAATCGCCAGCATGGTAGAGAGCGTGAGATTCGTCTCGCCCCGCTCAATCTCTCCCATGTGACTGCGGTGGATGTCGCAAATGTCCGCGAACTGCTCCTGCGACCAACCCCGCTTGAGTCGCAATTCACGGATTCTTGTACCTAGCGTCTTTTGAATGACTTGCATTGACCTCGATTTTCGAGGTATGCTTTGCATTCAGTCTACTAGTTATAACAAGTCTTGTTTTAAAGAGGCTTGCTAAATAAGATAAAATGTAAAAATTACACTAAAATGCTGGTTATAAACATCTTATTGTAGCGGACTAGGGCCATTTCTCAAAAAAAATATTTTTGGCCGGACTTCTCTGACGAACAGAAACGCCGGAACGTACAGTTACTCAAATCACCCATGTACCAAAATTCTTGTCGCAACGATACTGCTTGATTGCAACACATCGAACAAAATCTTTCGGACGCTGAATTGTCGGGGAAGATGAAGAAGGGAGCTCCCGGAACGTGAGGTGGAAAGCTCCCTTATGCAGTGAGGTTATATCAGTGACTTGGTTCGTTTATAGCCGCTGACGGTTAAGAACAGGTTAAAACCAAGTAAATTTACTTCGATATATTTGGGATCACGGGCTGAGAGAAAAAGAAAGAGAACTGAAACGCTTTATCGGATTCGTTGTTACCATCAAGGAACCACTACTATTTGAAATTCCGGTGCTTCCAAACTTGTATCCGGATCATTCCAGACTATTAAGACTGCGACAAAGATTTTCGATTTCTGCGTGCAACAATCAGGCCCAGCGCCTACACGATTTCACCCTGCATATCGTTCCAGTATTGTTATAGATGCTGCTATGCTCGCGCACACATGCTCGGGCGCTAGAGGCCGGAAGTTCGCCGGAGGTCAGCGAGTCGAGCTCCTAGCCGTCTACCGGCCTTTGTCCCTGTGACGAGATTGTAGGTCCAGCCGCTTTCTTGGCGGCCGGTACTCCTGACATCAACCTGGACTCTTTCTATAAGCTAACTGGTTTAAAATTAATCACTTAACTCCATAACAGCGAGATCAGGCAACGTAAGAAAACTATAATTTTACTTGCCTAAACCAGAGAAGCTGGTTACACTCAGACACTCCCTTAAGTAACCTCTGCAAATTGTGAGGAGATGTTACTGCATAACCGAGGTACATGTACTTCGGATACTCGCACTTCGACAGTTGGCCAGGCGAAAGGGAAGATGTTGCGCTGTCGTTTTACTAACAACAGCCGATGAAATCATTTGTGGTTTCTGGAGCGCAGGACCTTCATGCGAGCAAATCGTGGCGGCACCGGAAAACTGAAAATAGTCGTTGCACTGTGCTGCGTTTTGTACGCAATCGGAACTCAATGCCAAACCAGCACCGGCCAGCTCACGATCAGCATGAGTGTGCAGTCGTCGATTAATTTAGTTTTTCAAAATAATCCGAGCGTCGGGACAAATGGATTTTGTCCGCTGATCAACTCGGGCACCAATAGTGTGAGTTTGGATCTGGGAACTGCATCATTTACGCCGGCCAGCGACAGCTTGGCATGCGTGGCTTACAGCCATATTTCGGCCAATACATATCAGGTTAGCAGCGCCTTCGATGTGGTAGTAACCAAGGCCAATACCAGCAGCCCCAATTACCAGCTGGCCGCCGAGATATCCACGGCGCCGCCCGCAAATGTCGTGTGGCTGGTAAACAACATAATCTTAACCAATTCGGCTTTTACGCAGCTTGATGCCAGTGACAATTACTCACAGGCGATTACGAAGACCTTGCAGGTGCAAATAGGCAACGCGGTGCCGGCACAATCGTTGCTGGAAACCGTTACTTTCCTGGCGACGGCGAATTGATTGATGGGACAGCCAGTTGATTAGGTGTGCAAAGATGTTGAATCGAGACAGCGCAATTCGGATTTTCACAGCAGTGGCTATGGCGCTCTGGGGCGGAACCCTGTTCGCGCAAACCGCTACCGGCACCGTGAATACCACGCTCGTCAATAAGAGCGGCATCTCCCTGATCTTTAATACCGCAGGCGGAAGCGTAAACCTGGGAAACAGCGGCACCTCATCCGCGAGCGCCAATTTCGGCATCATCTCCGCATTTGGAACTCTCTCAGCAGGCGTGACCCGGCCCAGTGTCGGCCCGACCACTTTTACCGTCCAAACGAGTTTTAATGTCGATGTCATTGAGGGTGGCCTGACGAGCGCCAATTACACGCTCACGGCCAATCTGGCAGCGGCGGCCCCCACGGGAATCTCATACAAAGTTGATGCTGTGTCTTTGACCACAACGGCCCAGACTATTCAGACCAATGGAACGTATAACTCCAATGTTCCGCACAATCTCGGCTTAGTGGTCTCCATGTCAGCGCCGGGCGCGGGCGGGCCGGCGGTGGGATTTCCGATAACGGCAACCATAAATTTTACGGCCACGGCCAATTGAGTTTAAGAAGTAAACCATCTTAAGGAAGCAACAGATACAAGGAGAGGAACCGGAAATGAAGAAGCTCGGTCTTTTAATCATCGTCGCTGCAGTGATCATGATGATCTCATCGCTCGCTGCGGCCCAAACCGCCACTGGAACACTTACTGTGACCGCTACGGTCAATTCGTCCATCAACCTGGTGTTTAACAACGACGGTTCAGGCGTGCCGCTTTCGTCTGGCGCAGGCACCAACACTGCGACCTTGAACTTCGGCAACGTCTCTGCTTTCGGCGCTGTGGCCGCAAATGTCACGCGCAGCACCACGGCCACCACCTTTACGGTGAGCACACCGGTGGATGTGCTGGTGACCAAGGCGAATTCAGCCAGCGCCAACTACACGCTTAAAGCCCAGTTGGGCGCAGCCGACGCCGTGAACACCTGGCAGGTTGGCGGGACAACCGTAACCAATGCGGCCCAGTCAACGATCACTGCGACTGGTACTTATGGCGCGAATGTGCCGGAAGCCATCGCTTTGACTGTGCCATTTACCACGGCCAACGCCACCGCGATCAGCAATACGATCAACTTTACGGCCACGGCCAATTAAGGTTTTTGCAGATTTGCCGATAAAGGAGATGCGGGATAGGCTATGACGATGGATTAAGAGCTGGCGGGAGGTGTGCGATTAAGTTTCGTTATGCCCTGCCGTTACTCGTGCTCGGTTCCTCCCTCACGACAAACGGCTGGGCGCAGCAAAAGCGTTCAACGAAACACCCTTCCGCCCCGGTTGTGAATTTGCAAGTCAAGAGGGAGGGCGCCATTACGGTGGCGTTTACCAATACACCGGATGGAGTTAACTTGACATCCGGCGCTTCTGGACAGCGTGGTTTGGACCTGGGGACGCTAGCTTATGGAATGAATCCCCGGACTCCGAACGTTCAAGTGCGGCATTTGCGTGACCGTTTTATCGTGGTTACAAAGTTTGGCCTAAGCATTCAAGACCCAACTTTGCATTTTGCCAGCGCCTCGGTTCTGGCCTCACTTGCCACTCCCGATGTGGGCCATATTCTCCGGCTCGACGGTATACGGCTGGGAATCATGCCGCAGGTCATCCAGGGCCAGCTCCGTATTGGACCTGTCTCCTCGCACCTGTTGGAGATTGAGGTTCCTACCTCATTGACAGAGCAAAATGCCCAACTGCACAATGCCATTATTTTTCAGGTCATTCCTAATTAGGGCGTGTTCATATTCTTGCTTGAGGCCTCACAGGCCCGCTATATGCGCCTGAGCGGCTCTGTTCTGCGGAGAAGTCAAGTTAACAAATGCATTCTTGGAGCGATGTGGTGAAAAAAGAGTTCATGTTTGCAATGCTGGTTGCCGGACTAATGATAGGTTCCTTGTCTACGTTCGCTCAGAACTCAGTCTCCGCTCCCCAAGGCCAGCCGACGCTACCAGCAGTCCAGAGAAGAGCCGACCCTACAATTCCGCCCTCGATCGCTCTCAGTCCCGCGGTGGTGATGGCCCGTGGAACATTTGGCCAGGGACTTACACAAACGCTCACATTAAGCAACAAGACCGGCACGGAATTTGCATTTGAGATGGAAGCGAATGATGTTCTGGTGAAAGATGGCAAGCGGGTTTTTGTGGCGCCCGGTGAAACCGAGCACAGCATCGCAGCTACGGCCATCTTTTCCCAAAAGCTGGTGGTGGTAAGGCCCAACACCTCAGTCAATGTCGATGTGCGGCTTACAATTCCGGCGGCAACTCCCATACGGGCCGTAGTGGCCGTGTTCAAAGGCACCAATCGAATTCAGACCTCGGGCAGTACTGTCGGCATGACCGCATCCCTTGGGGCCTTGATTACCTTCAATCTCACCGAAAATGTGAAACTTGAGCCGGAAGAGGTTCGAGTAACCCCAGCCACTGAAACCGCGAACCTCACCATCTCGCAATGGATTGCCAATGCCGGTACAGAGCCGGTATTGCCCGAAGGGCTGGCTGTGGTGCTCAACGCCAAGGGGAGCCTGGTAGGCAAAAGCCCCTTTGAGTCAAAACGTCTTTTGCCTGGGGAGCGGTTAGAGTTTACCGCTGAATATCCTGATCAATTGCCGCCGGGCGAGTACAAAGCGATGTGCTCCTTCCAATTTGAAGGCAAAACTCTGACCCGCGACACCGGTTTCAAGATCCCATGAACCATTGGCGGCGCTTTCTCTGGCTCGGCTTGCTGATTGCGGCGAGCACCCAGGGACAAGTTGTGCTTCCGGGACAATCTCCAATCATTGTCGGTTATCAGAAGAAAGTGGAAGTTCACATTACAGGTTCAACTGCCGCCTATTCTCTCAATTCCAACATCGCCGACGTTATGGCGTCGAATGGACTGATAGAAATCATGGGCAAGTCGCCCGGAACCACTAATGTCGTGGTGGTCACCTCGGCTGGCGTGCAGACGCTAGCGGTTGTCGTTCCCCAGCCGCCACCCAACTATCCTCCTGGTTTTATTCCACCCCGCGAAGGCGGCGTTGCCGAAGAGGGAAGATACGAAGTCAACTATAATTCGGATCCCGCGCAGATCATCAACAGTATTGAGTTCAAACGGACCCAGGGAGATTCGTTTGACCGCATTCAAATTGTTAACTCTAACCTATTTTCCACAACTTCAGATTCAGTCGTCGGATTTCCGTTAGCGTCCTATCAAATCAGCCGGCCACAACGCGATCTCACGTTCGTTGATCAGACTGTCCTGAATTCCCCTTTTACCGTTGACGGTTATCTGGTGCGCGGCTTCCACGTGCGCCAGGGACAGTGGTATTTCCATACCGGCTTCACCACTATCGCTACTTTTCAGGGACTTTTTCTGGCCACCGACCCTGAATACCTGGCCGGCCTCTCTCGCGTGTTTCGGTTGAACAAGGAAAATTCACTCCAAGCAAACTTTTTTTATTTCCAGAACCCCAGAAAAGATTTATCGATTGCCTCAAACGGCGGTGTGGGCTCGCTGGTCTACAGTTTCAGACGCCGCGACCGGGCCAGCTTCTTGGCTGAACTGGCAGCAAACCGCAATTTGGCATTCGCCAGCCGCGGGAACTACGACGACAAGCGGACCCATTTGGCTGGCAGCTTCCGCATCATGCCCCAGCGCTTTGCTTCGCTGGCCATCAACAACCAGCACGGAACTTTTGGGGACTTGAATTTCTCGCGCGACCTTACCAATCGCCTCTTCGCCAGCAGCAGTATCAACAGCTCGGACTTCAACCTGATCAATCTTCGACAGAACACTTTTACCGGCAACGCGCTTCTGGGATTTAAACTCAATCGCCATTTCACTGTCACCAGTGGCAGTACCTATTCCCGCTTCCAATCAAGAGTGCCAGTCGGTCCCTTGATTCAAACTCTGAATGTTCCAGCAGGAATTGATTTTTCGTCGCGCCACTTTGGGACCGGTTTCCAATACCAGCGGACCATAACTTTTGACGGGGCCGGCGGAAATGATTACGCGGTCAACGTGCGCGGCTCTGCCCATCAATTCATGCTGAGCGGTTTCTTCCGTCATGATGTGCAAGCGCCGACTGTGACCACGATTTTTTCCCAGCTTCCCGGTTTGCAGGATCTGCTGGATCGCGCCGGGATCGTGGCCAATACTCCTGATGAGCTGGCTCAGTTATTGCGCAACAGCGCCTTGCTGGCCACCCTCGGCTTCACTACTCCATTCACCGTAAACCTGGCGCCTGTGCGTGATGATGTGAATGCCTCCCTTACGTGGATGAACCAAAGCTACAACCATCGCCGCCAAGTGAACTTGAGTTATTTTGACAGCAACAGCCAGTTGATCACGGGAAGTTTCAGATTTACCACCGAGACCCTAAGCTATGCCCAGCGCCTGAATGCGACCAATGACCTGATTGCCTCGGCCTCGCTCTTGCGTACCAGCGGTGGCGGCTCTCCTAAGCTGCGGCCGGTTTTCTCCATTTCCTTTCAGCACCGTTTCACCAGCGTGCCTGGATTCATCTTGCCCGGCCGCCACGGTCTCATTGAGGGACATGTTTTTCGCGACGATGAGTCGACCGCCCAATATAAAGGCCAACAGCCGGGTATTGCGGACGTTGAAGTCAGGCTTGACGATACCCGCGTCACTCACACCGACTCCAATGGTTACTACTCCTTTCATCATGTTCCCTACGGTGTTCATCGAGTCGAAGCGGAGTTTCATAGCGCCGACCCTTTCTTCTATACAACTGATTCTCCAGCCACCGCCGACCTGAATTCAGTAGTGGACTTCGGCATCAATTTTGCGAAGGGCCAGCTCTTTGGGTTCGTGCTCAACGATGCCCGCAAAGGAATCTCAGGTGTAGTCGTGGAGCTAAGTGGCGCAGGCATCCAGCGCAGCATTACTACCGATGCTGATGGCAAGTTTACCTTTCAGGGACTAGGGCCAGGAACCTTCTCGATCACCACGCAAGCCGGCTCCTATCCCAACGGGTACTCCCTGCAAGGCCTGGAACCACAACAAGCGACGGTCGAACCGGGCAAACCCGCCAAACTGGAATTCACAGTCAAAGCCATTCGAGTGATTTCCGGCAAGATCACCGTTTACGATACAACTGCCCTCAAACCTGTTCCCTTGCCGGACGCGATTGTGTATGTGAAAGAGTTATCGATATCAGCCAAGACGGGACCGAATGGCGCTTATATCCTCCGCAATGTTCCCGTTGGCGTCTACACACTGGCTGTGGTCTACAAGGGCCGGGAGACCGTCCGCAAGGTCATGGTTCCGGCCGAACCTGCCAATATCCGCGACATGGACCTGGATGCCGGGGCGAAATGAATCGAGTGATCGAGACACCGGATAATCTGAGATCACCCGCGAATCTTCTGGCCAGATGTTTGATCGTCTCGCAACGTTCTCTGTAGTTTCTTTCCTTTGTGCTTCCCCTTCGTGGCCTTGGTGATGGTCGTTTGGACTGGTACGGCACTATGAGTAGTAGAATCGGAGCATGGGCGATGCAGAGAAAAATCTTTCGTCAAAAAACCAGGAATTTTTGACCCCGAAGGATAACGGGAGTGGTAACCCGTTCTGGATTTCTTTGGCGATGGGAGTTACCTTCCTGGCGTTGGTGGTGGCGGCTGTATTCTTCTTTGGCCGCAACAAGCCCGATCCAAACGCCCATAAGGACGACCCGTATCTGGCCAACCTGAAAATCTCTGAACTGCACATATCGCTGGGGGAAGACTTTGCCGGCAACCGCATAACTTACATTGAAGG
>DASZEU010000534.1:0-4247 GCA_035940535.1 Candidatus Angelobacter sp. | reverse complement strand
CACCTCGTTGAATTGTGTCATTCCCGCGGTGTGTACTGTGACGCGCGCGCCAATGGCGGCCCGATTGCTCTTTGTGCCGATCAGCTTGAACAGAACTCTGTGGTTTGGATTGCTGGCCATGTTGAGCAGCAGAGAAGGGGCTTCACCCACATTGAGCACTACAATGTCTACGTTTCCGGTGTTGCCGATATTGCCAAAGGCTGCTCCTCGCCTCGACTTCAATGGCAGAGCGGCGAGGCCTGCCGCATCGGAGACCTCGCTGAATGTACCGTTCCGGTTGTTGCGATAAAGCAGCATCCGTTGAGCGTATGGAGCGCTGTTCTTTACGCTATCCATCTGGGGATACACATGGCCGTTGGCCGTGAACAGATCGGGCCATCCGTCATTATCCATGTCGAAAAACGATGTGCCCCAGCCGACCAGAGGATAGGTGTCTTTTGCAATGCCTGCGTTTTGGCGGATATCGTCAAATTGGCCATGGCCGAGGTTGTGGTAGAGTGCGCTCGATTGCTCGGCAAAGTTGGTAACGACGATATCCAGGAGACCATCATGGTCGTAGTCGCCAAAGTCCACGCCCATGGAGCCTTCCGCTTGGCCGCCGCCGCTGAGCGCTGTTCCGCTTAGCAAGCCGACATCGGTAAAGGTTCCATCATGGTTGTTGTGATACAGATAATTGGGAGTGGTGTCGTTGGCAACGTAGAGATCCGGCCACCCATCGTTATCGTAATCGCCCCAAATAGCGCCCAGGCCGTAATACAGGTTGGTGTTGCTGACGCCCGCCTTTTTGGATACATCTTCAAATGTGCCATCGCCACGATTGCGAAATAGAAAATGGCTCTCTCCGATCATTCCCCACGGGCCGCATTGCACCGGGATGCCCTTAAAGCGGCAGAACTGAGTGCTGCCAAACTCCGGCAGATGCTCCATGTCCACATGCACGTAGCGGGTTACAAACAAATCCACGTTTCCGTCGCGGTCATAATCGGCCCAGGCCGCACCCGTGCTGAATCCGCCCACCCTTACGCCGGCTTTCTCGGTAACATCTTCAAATGTGCAGTTGCCTTTGTTGCGATACAGAACATTTCCGCCGTAGCCGGTCACATACAAGTCGAGCAGTCCGTCGTTGTCAAAGTCTGCAACGGCTACACCCATCCCCCATCCTTTACGGGTTAGGCCGGCTTTTTCGGTGATGTCGGTAAACTTGAGATTTGTGTCCTGGTGATAGAGAGTGACCATCAGGTCGCCGCCCTTCCGATAGCGGTCTACGGTCGACCCGTTGACTACAACAATGTCCAATTTGCCATCGTTGTCGCAGTCGAAAAGGCCAACACCTCCGCTCATGGATTCAATTACATATCGTTTCTCCGGCGACGAAATGTGGGCCACGGTCAGTCCCGCTGATGTCCCAATGTCTTTAAAGACAGGTACAGGTGCAAACTCCGCATGAGACTTGGATTGATCTGCCGTATTGGCCCTTCTCTTGACAGGCGAGGCTGCAGAAGGAGAGTGCTGCCATGCGAGCGAATTGATACCGCAAGCAAAGAGTAAAAAGCAAAAAAAGAACTTATAGCGCATGATCTATGTGCTGGACGATTCTAGATCAATTAGCTGGTTGCCAGAAGCTCGCCTTTTTGGGGATTGTCCAAAGCTCTATTTTCGACCGTCTTCAGATCGGGGAACCAGGAGCGGATTTGGGGAAGGGCGGCCCGGGCTGCCACTTCGCCGGTCTTGATCAACTCGGGAGCGCGTGCAAAATCATCGTAACTGAACTCGCCGATTGCGGGTTCCAGCACGATATCGGCGGCTGACTTCCATACACTGCACATATTGTCTTGAGCGATGGAGAAGCATTGGCCAATCACATCGAAAACATGCCGGGGCCCTTGTTTCTTTACCCAGGACGCGCTCAATGTGATACCGATCACGCGGGTTGCTCCCATGGCTCGGAGGGGCACGGTGGGTACCGAGTGGGCCAGCAATCCATCCACGAGCAAGCGGCCGTTTACGTTGACGGGGTGAAACATTCCCGGATAGGCGCAACTGGCGCGGACCGGGTCAATGAGTTCACCGCTGGTAAAGACCGCTGCCTCGCCGGTCACTACATCAGTTGCAGCCACGGCCAAGGGAATTCGCAGCTCTTCGAAGGTCTTGCAGCGCAAAACCTTCCGCAGGAAAATCCCCATCTTGTCGTTGTTAAAGATTCCAAAGCGGGAGAAGCTCCAGCGGGAAAAATCTTTGAAACGAACCAGCGCCGCGATTTCTTCCAGCTCCTTGGCAGAGATGCCGCTGGCATAAGCGGCCCCGATCACCGAGCCGACGCTGGTGCCGGCAATAAAATCGATGGGAATGTTCTCTTCTTCCAGGACCTTGAGCACGCCAATGTGGGCCAGCCCACGGGCAAATCCCCCGCCTAAGGCCACGCCCACCCGGGCTCTTGTAGGAGTCTTGACGGAAACCTGCGTTTCAGCATGACGCTTGAGTTCGCGCTGGAATGCTCGTATCGAGAGTGCGATTTTGTTCAGCGTGTTTCTCACCCTCAGCTCCAAGGGCAGGCCGGCTACTCACACCTGCTGCTCACATTAGATGCCGTTGGCGGCACTAATGTAACAAACATTAAGACGGTATTCCTGGTTATTTCCCTTTAGCCGAAGGGCACTATGTTTTTGAGCATCAACAGAAGCAGCCTTCTCAACCATTTCGATTCATTCTCCTTTTGATAAAGTTTCGAGCTGAAGCTTATCGCTCTAACTAGAAAACGACAGATTCTACGGCATCTCTTTTTTTATTAAATTGCAGCATTTTGCAAAACTGCTCCGAGCCCCCAAATAATTTTTTTGAACATTGATCCGGGCGGCTGCGGCTTTCCGCTTTAGTGGATAGAGATTTTTCAAACTTTCTTGTAAAGGAGCTTATCAATGAGTACAGCATCAAGAGTTGCCCCATCAGTACCGATTGTGATTGTTTCACCGAACATTACGCTAAAGACTGGTGATACAGTTGCGCTGCAAGCGGATAACCAGAAGTATTGGAGCCGGATCAACCGGGGAGATACTGATCCAATCGAAGCCGCGAAGGAAACAATCGATCCGTTCACAAGATTTGTAGTCACTGTACAAGAAAATAGCCGGATCGTGCTTCAAGCCGACAATGGGAAGTATCTCAGCCGGATTAACAGGGGGAGCACAAATCCGATCGAAGCGGCGAAGGCCAGTGTTGACCCGTTTTGCCTGTTCACAGTAACTACACTGAGTAACGGTGAGCTTGTATTATGCGCCGATGATGGGCTGTTCCTCAGCCGGATTAACAGGGGTGACAGGAATCCGATTGAGGCGGCCAAGCAACAGATCGATGTGTTTTGCCAGAGTAAAGTGACAATCATAATTGGAAAGTAGCGGAGCCGAATGACAAGGCAGCCTAATGGCTGCCTTTGTCAGCAGACAGACCGCCTTGTAGCAGAAACTCAGACCGCGCACAATGGGCTAAGAAAGAGTGGGCTAAGTAAAGGGGGCCGAACGCTTCGTCTGCTAGGGGCCGGGAGTTTGCTTCCTGGCGTTTTTTCGGGTGAAATGAACATCCAATGTTACGCGAATTCTCGGCGGGCGCTCTGGTGCTGCGCCACATGCAAAATCAATGGTGGTTGGCCGTCATCGAGCCAGGCAGCCACGGGGAACCGGAAGACCGCAAAGACATAGTGGCTTTGCCCAAAGGCAATGTTGATGCCGGCGAAAAGCCGATGCAGACCGCCATTCGCGAGGTTCTGGAGGAGACCGGACTCCACGCCAGGCCCATTGTGAAACTCGCTGATATCCGGTATGTGTACGTTCGCAAGTGGGCAGATGGCAAGAAGATATTCAAGATCGTTAGCTTCTATCTGATGAAATATCAATCAGGGCGAATCGATGAGATAACAGAGGAGATGAAACACGAGGTCCGGCGTGCTTATTGGTTGCCTCTCCAAGAAGCAGAGGCCAAATTAAGCTATCGCGGAGAAAAGCAAATGGCGCAAAAGGCCTGGGAATACATTCAAGCGCACCCGGAAGAGCTGGCGTAGTCCTCCCGAGAAAAATTACGAGCTTCTCCTGGAATTTCGTGCTTTAAGCCAATAGTCTCAACAACTTAAGATGGAACTAAAGTTGCTTAATACTGAGTATCCCTGCCCACCAAGACTCGGGAGGTCTCATAGTGGGCAATCAAAAAGATAGCAAAATTTATGACATCCAGGTATTTCGCAAAAAACATGTCCAAAC
>DASZEU010000533.1:0-7672 GCA_035940535.1 Candidatus Angelobacter sp. | reverse complement strand
AATACGGTTCACTTAAGGAATGGAAATAACGTTCGGAGCTTGGAAGAACCAGCCCTGCAAGGGCGGAAGAGAGTAGCCCAGCACGTAAGTGCTGGGAAAGGTTAGGGATAAATGACAAGCCCCGTAGGGGCGACACTGGTTTTATCTCTCCATTTGGGAGCAAACGATTGATCGAGAAGGTTCCAGTCCTTAAGTGAACAGTATTGGCTAAACAGGCCGCTGAAAAAAGGCCCTTTTCGCGCGCTTTGTTATCAGGGCACGAGTTTACTCGTGCCGCAAGCTGACAACTGATTTTTTCAGCGGGCCTTTGAGCCCCTGAGGCCATCCGGGTCAATCACAACAAAGGACTTTTTCCGCAAGCTTCTTCAGTCAAAACAACACCATGCTTCCCGATCATTTTGCCGACCAGGACGAGCGCTTCTCTCGTGCCTTTCAAGTGCTGGAAACTGGAATCGCACAAAAAGCATTTCCGGGAGCATCGATTGCTATAACCCACCAGGGCGAACTTGTTGCATTGAAGGGTATCGGAAGATTTACTTATGACGCGAATTCGCCACCAGTCACCCCAGAGACGATTTACGACTTGGCCTCTGTCACCAAGGTTGTAGCTACCACGGCGGCCTGCATGTTGCTCTATGAACGGGGAGTTTTCCAGTTGGAGCAGCCGTTGGTCGAGGTTTTGCCTGAGTTTTCAGGCCACGACCCGCGCCGGCAAAGTACCACATTCCATCACCTTCTGGCCCACTCCTCCGGGCTTCCAGGCTATGTGAGGCTGTTTGAACGGGCGCACACACGCAATGATCTTATCCAGGAAGCTATGCGTTTGCCGCTCGCAGCCGCTCCCGGAACGCGGCACGAATACAGTGATATTGGCTTTATTCTCTTGGGGGTTGCTCTTGAACGGCTTACGAAGCAGCCTTTCGACCAGTTTTGCCAGCGTGAAATCTTTTCCTGGCTGGGCCTGGATCATACGACCTTTCTCCCTCCGTCAGAATGGAAAACGATGATTCCCCCCAGCGTGGATGACAGCACATTTCGCCGTCGTATCGTCCAGGGTGAAGTCCACGATGAAAATGCCTGGGTGATGGGTGGCGTTGCCGGACACGCTGGCTGCTTTGCTACCGCTCTGGATATCGCTGTCTTCGCCGACTGCCTGCTGTATTGCAAACGCCAGATGGGCCAGTCGAAGACGGTTGCGCTCTTTACCCGGCGCGAATCATCACCGCCCGGTACTTCACAGGCCCTGGGCTGGGATACACCTTCACACCCTTCGCAATCCGGCAAGTATTTTTCTGCTTTATCTTATGGGCATCTGGGCTATACAGGGACTTCGCTTTGGGTTGATCCTGAGCGCCAACTCTCTGTTACTCTGCTGACCAACCGCATCTGGCCCGATTGCAGTTCCCAAAAGATCAAGCAAATTCGGCCCGCTTTCCATGATGCCGTGGTCGAGGCGCTCCAGTGAAACTACAAAACCTGAGAACGGAGCAGCAGAACCGAGCCTCGACCGAGCTGGATCTGCGGTCAGCGCTTGAGATTGCTCGCATCATTCATCATGAAGACCGCAAGGTAGCTACCGCAGTGGAAAAGGCAATCCCTCAGATTGCTCAGGCCATCGACGCCATTACTCAAGCCATCGAGCAGGGCGGCCGGTTGATCTATGTAGGCACCGGCACCAGCGGACGCATTGCAGCCCTCGACGCTGCTGAGTGTCCGCCTACCTTTAATGCCAACCCAAAAACCGTTCAGTATGTGATCGCCGGTGGCGAAAAAGCCTTGGCCCGTGCTGTGGAATTTAGCGAAGATTCCCGCGAACATGGCCGGCATGATCTGGCTCGAAAAAAACCTGGCAAGAAAGATGTCGTGGTGGGCATTACCGCCAGTGGCCGAACGCCATACACGGTCGGCGCCGTGGAATATGCTCGCAAGAAGGGCGCACTGACCGTGGCCGTAGTCTGCAACCCCAACTCCGAATTAGGCCGCATCACCGATATCGAGATCGTCGCAGATGTAGGACCGGAGGTGCTCTCTGGTTCTACGCGAATGAAGGCTGGAACCGCTCAAAAAATGATCTTGAACATGTTGAGCACCGGAGCCATGGCCAAGTTGGGCTATGTCTATGGCAACCTAATGGTCAACGTCCAGATGAAAAACCAAAAGCTGGCGGCACGAGGACTCACCATCCTGCAGAAAGCTGCTGGAGTGGACCTCACGACAGCCACTGAGGCCCTGAAGACCGCCAAGAACCACGTCCCCATTGCCCTGATCATGCTCATGACCGGGCTCGACCGCAGACAAGCGCAACAGAAACTCAAACGGACTAAGGGCAACGTCCGAAAAGCGATTGAAGAATTTAGAATTGATAATTTATAAGTTGTAATTTGAAGACCAAAAAGCTCACCGCCGAGATCGGAGATAACGCACAGGGGCGCGGAGCGACTGGTTGAATCTGAAAATTGATATCAGCGTTTATCAGCGGAAATCAGCGGTAAAAGGGTTTACTACATCATGGACAAATTCGTAATCCGGGGTGGCAATCCTCTGGTTGGAACAGTGCGCGTGAGCGGCGCCAAGAACGCGGCGCTCCCAGCCATGGCTGCCGCCATCCTCACAGAAGAGCCAGTCATTCTCGAAAACATTCCTGACGTCCGCGACATTCAGACAGAGCGCAACCTGCTCGTCTCCATGGGCGCAGAGGTTGAACTTGGATATGGCCGCGCTCACCATCGCACTACTATCTGCTGCAAAAACCTGACGAAGCCCGAAGCCGCCTACGAATTAGTAAAGACCATGCGCGCCTCTACGCTGGTTCTTGGCCCTTTGGTGGCCCGCATGGGACGAGCGCGTGTCTCTCTTCCTGGTGGATGCGCTATCGGGGCACGGCCTATTGATCTGCACATCAAAGGGCTGGAAAGGCTGGGGGCGACGATTACGCAGGAGCACGGCTTCATCGAAGCTACCGCTGAGCGGCTCAGAGGCGGCCAGATCGTATTTGACAAGATCACCGTTACCGGCACAGAAGACCTCATGATGGCGGCCACGCTGGCCGAGGGCGAGACCCTCGTTGAGAATTGCGCGCGCGAGCCTGAGGTGTCTGACCTGGCCACATTGCTGAATAAGATGGGCGCCCGGATTGAAGGCGCAGGCACCTCCACCATCCGCATTCAGGGTGTAAAGAAGCTTCACGGAGCGCGCCATCGCATCATTCCCGACCGCATCGAGGCTGGGACCTTTGTAATTGCAGCGGCGCTTACGGGAGGCGATTTGATTGTGGCCAACTGCGATCCTCGGCATCTGGGTGCAGTTTTGCAGAAAGTTCAGGAATGCGGCGTCAAGATCAGGGCGAATGGCGACTCGGTGCGGGTGATGGGCGATAATCCGCTGACCGCGGCCGACCTGAGTACAGAAGAGTTTCCCGGCTTTCCCACGGATATGCAGGCCCAGTACATGGCGCTGGCCACGCAGGCGGAAGGTACATCGATTGTCACCGAGAACATCTTTGAAAACCGCTTCATGCACGCCCAGGAACTGGTGCGCATGGGAGCCAACATCAAGGTTGAAGGCAGTCGCGCCGTTGTCAGAGGCAAGACGGCTTTGAGCGCCGCTGCCGTGCAATGCTCTGACCTGCGGGCCTCTGCATCGTTGGTACTTGGCGCACTGGTAGCCGATGGCGAAACCATTATCGATCGCGTCTATCACATCGATCGCGGCTACGAACGCATTGAAGAAAAGCTGCGCGGCATAGGAGCCCAAATCCGCCGCATCGGAGAAATGCTGCCCAAACGTTCAGCGGCTCCTTTGGCAGCAGTCTGATACCAACTTTATGTCCCCCAGAAGGCCACTAAAATTAGTATGCGTTAATTTAAAGTCTGATTGAAGCAACTTAGACCAGTTAAAAAGGGCGAAAATGATAAGGCGCAGCCAAGAACTGCGCCTTATCGGGGTGATTCATTACAGAGAGTTAAGGAAGGCAATTACCTGCTGCTTTTCTGTGGGCGTCAAATCCTCAAAGTGATCTGTTACATGACGCGCTTCTCCGCGATGGCGAAGAATGGCATTCTCCAAAGAGAGAGACCTTAGATAATGCATGAACCTAGCTTTGGCGCGCACGCCCCAGAGCGGTACGGTACGTAGTTTGTTGGCAGTGTCCTGGGGACCGCCCTGCACGATTCCATCTCCGGTGCCGACATTATGCAAAAGGAAATCGCTGAAGGGATGAAAGACCTTATTCCCCAGCGCATCTGGCACTACGAATCGTCCGCCATTGATGATTGTTCCCGCCGGGGCTGTAGTGAGGGATTCTACATGACATACGTTGCAACCAATTTCTGCAAAGAGACGCTGGCCGGTTTTCGCATCGGGAGTGGCGGCCAGAACCAGGTCGCGAGGCGGAGCCTTAGTGCCACGGATGAACTGGGTAAAGTGATCGATGTTGGCCAAGCCCAGGTTGTCCGGAGTGTCTTCGATGTCGGTCGTGGTTTTGCAAACTGTGGTGACATCTTTGGGGCGCAAGCGGTTGGTGATACCCATTTCGTTCAAATAGGCGTCGCCCACGAAAGAGAGAAGACTGCTGTGCTGGTCTTTCCAGCCGAAGCGGCCCACGCGGGTCTGTCCTGGCGACTCTAGCACAGGGACGAGCACGGCTTCGCCATGAATTTTTCCCTCGCTGATTTCCTGCTGGTTGGCGGCAATGGCGAGTAGCGTGTTGTCATCGACAGCTTCGACAAATCCATCTCCCAGCGTATTAAGTACCGCGCGCAGAGCGCGAATATTCTCTGAAGCTGGTACATGCTCTTGGGCTTCCGCGCAGATGGCCCGATCATTGACAATAGACCGGCCGGTAATGGTATTGGCTCCGTGATTGATGGAAATTGTGGGGTTTACAAAATTGCCGTTGGCATCTTTGTGGCCAACCCGAATCTCGGTAATCTGGCTGGGGCCGCCGCTTACAGGATTCAGGTGGCAGTCCACACAAGATGACATGTTGAAGACCGGGCCCAATCCTTTGTCAACGCCCTCGCGCTGTTCAAAGATCTTCTGATCAAGGGCAAACGTGTCTCCTGGAGGCTCCGCGATTCCATTGCTGATGCTGAGCGATCCGGGATTTGCGCTGATTACGGGCGTGTCGAACCCCGCTGGCGCCTCTGTTGCCGGCGACTGTTGTGCAATACCTGTGACCACGAGGGCCACCACAGCTAAGCCGAAAAATAGAAGGGAAAGTGTCTTGCGCATTTACTGATTTCCTCCAGTGGATGGATGGCAATGTGTGAGGCGAGCTTTTGAGGCTGCCTGCAAAGTAAATCTGGCTCTGCGCAATACAGAACTCCATTCCAAGCTCGATATTCCTTCAGAGCTGGAAGATTTCGCAGAGGTTCATCGACGTTTAATAAACACTCGCGGGTTCAAGCCTCGGCGAGTGGAAATCGTCTGTAATTCGCCTGTGGAAAACGCCTATCCTTGCCATGCAATCCGCCCTGCGTTTGTGCGAAAGCGCAGAGCAACTCAATTGCAAGGAGAAATGCAAATGCAACAGAAAATGATCCAAATGATTCAGGTCATCGTATTGGCGATGGCCTGCGCTGCAAACGTATTGGCTGCTCAATCTCCAAGCCGGTTGTACGGCCTTAGCACTGGATTTCTCGGCCCCGAGATAGTGAGGCTGCGCATCCAAATGACAGACGGCGGGCCGCTACCCTTGCGTAAAGCGGGCGATCAAGGAGGCCCGATTTCCCAAGCTGCCAAGCAGTCGAAGCTGGTGTCGAGAGATGGAGGAAATCCGTTACCGTCGTGCAATCTGGGTGACCCGGAATGTTCAGCCACCCAAGTTGGACCTTCAACCCTGGTGAAAGAAGGCGGCCCTGCACCCTTGTGTTATCCAGGTGGCCAAGGCTGCCCTAGTAACAAAAAGAGTATGTAGAATTGTGAGGGCCAGTTTGGACCTGGCCCTTAACAATGATGAGCTTCACTAACACTGTTTGGGTACTACAGATAATTTTACAGCTTTGCCTAATTGTCTTTCTTGTCCGACGCGGAGCGCATCGGACTTTTCGTCTCTTCTTTGGCTATACCGTGTTCGCCGTGGCTGCGGAGTTTGTCAAATACGAACTGCAGAAGTACCCTTTGATTTATTTTTATACATATTGGTCGGCAGAGGCGCTGTACTCTATTCTCGGCTTTGCAGCTCTTTATGAGGTCTTCGACCACGCCTTTCGGCACCTTTATAGTCTCCAGTGGGTCCGGTTCTCTTTTCCAGGAGCGGCAGTGCTTATGCTTGCGGTGGCGGCTCTATGGATTTTCATTCACGGCCAACCCGTCCATGATCAGCCATTCCTCACAGTAATCTTCGGGCTCGAAATCGCAGTACGTCTGCTCCAAATCGGCTTCTTTATCGTGATCTTTCTCTTGGCTGTTTACTTCGAGGAGTATTCCCAGCAATACGCCTTTGGCATCGCCGCCGGTTTCGGTGTCGCAGCTCTGGGAATGTTGGTTATGGTTGTGGTTCGTTCTGAATTTGGAACAACCCACATGGTCATGCTTAGGCTTGTCGGTTTTCTGGCATACTTTGTCGCTGTCGTGATCTGGCTTGCTTCTTTCGTAAGGCAGCAGCCGCCCGATTATTTTGCCCGGCTCCGTCATCGGTGGAACTCAGATCACTTTCTGAAGTTGATTGAGCAGTGGAAACAACGCGCTAAGGAGATACTACGACCGTGGTTGGACATCATGCACTCTGGCTCTGGTTCCTACTGACCGCCGTCATTTTGGGCGGGTTCTGCGCTTTTCTGGTTTATCTCTCCCGCCTAAGGGGATTGTCTACGGTGTGCGTTCCCCGTTTTCTACGCGCGGCGGATTTGAATCAGGTGTGGGTCCTCATGATAGCGAATGAAGTATTGCGTGGCCCGTTTTCATCACGCGACTTCGCCGAGTCGCAACAAATGAACTTGCATGAGATACGGGAGTTCATGCTGTTGATGTTTCACAACATGCGTGTACTGATTGCCTGGTCGGCCAGCCAGTTGCGGATGTACTTGGTGGAAAAGCCGTGGCAAGAAGAGGGTGAAACGTGGGAAGAGGATCCGAAGGTCATTGCAGCCCAACTGGAAGTGCTTAAAGCCGCCCGTAATTTTCGCTGCTATGCATTGCTGGCCATTATCACGATTACGCTCTGGCTGATGTTCAGGACCCAATGGTGGCTCCCCGTTCCAAGACCGCGTTTCGACAGGCTGGAGAAAATCTGCGGCCGGGAATTCTATCCTCTTTTTGGAAACCTGATAAGAAGGCTCTGCGAAGTGACGTTGCTCCTTGACGAAGGCTCACATGATCTGAAGAACTGCTTCCTAAGGGCGCTGATCAAGGACTACGATCCCGACGACTTCCTGAAAAATATTCCGGAAACAGGGATGATTATGTAAGCAGAAGCTTGGCTGTCTTTCAAGTAGGTCATTTTGAATAATTCAGCCGTCCCATACGGGACTCATGTGTTGTAACGCAACCCAGCATTGGGTTCGGCGCAAAGTACAGCACCGAACCATGCTGGGCTACTTTCAATACGGTTCACTTAAGCTTTTGATGAACCTTTTCGATCAATAGCTTTAGTGCAGAGACAACCGAAAATCTGTGCCGCCCCGCTGGGGCTTGTCATTTATCTCTAATCTTTTCCCAGCGTTCACACGCT
>DASZEU010000532.1:0-5954 GCA_035940535.1 Candidatus Angelobacter sp. | reverse complement strand
CGCGTTTTCACTGAAAAAATCTCGGGCTGCGCTTAGATGGTCCCAGGATAAGTTATCTTCCGGCGCTCCAATCCAGACATCGAAGTTAGCGTTGATCCACGAGCCGGGAACGATGTTAGGCAGGCTTTTCACGGCCTCTTCGCGAGCGATGGCTTCAGAGACGGTCAAGGCTTCAAACTGCTTATCTTTCTGAATCTCATCATAGAGGCGACGCAAGAATTCGCGCCCCGATTGCGCGTAGTATTCCCAGGCGTTCTCGCCATCGAGAATCACAGGCACCACAGCATCTTGGCCGCTTTCCAACACTGGAGCAGCGCTCTCTTTGATGCGGCGAACGAAATCGGCTGCCGCCTCGCGTGCCGGAACAGTGGCATAGACGAATCCAATCAGGTCAGAAAGCGAATGGTCGCGGAACAGCATTTTTATGTTTGCCCCAGCATGGCCTCCTACGTCTTGCTCACTTTGTTCCCACTGATAGAAACGATAAAGCCTCTCGGCGCTGGCAGCGCTCAGGCGGCCGCCATCACGTTGAAAGATCCAACCTAAAGAACGCCCCAACACACCTTCGTCGGTCGCCACCCAGCGGAGACCTGCGTCATGAGCCAGGGCTAGCACCTCGTTGGAGACGCTGCCTTCCGAAGGCCACAGGCCCTGAGGACGGACCCCAAAAACCTTTTCATGCAAGGCCAATCCTCGTTTGATCTGTACCAGGGCATCCTTTGGATGATGGAAGCGCTGCTGGGGCAAACGAAGTCCAGGATGGGAGACCGCCCCCGCGTCGGTATCGCAGACCAGGGGCAGAATGGGATGATAGAAAGGCGAAGTCGATATCTCGATCGCCCCGCGGCGGGCAGCATCCGCATAAGCGGGCAGCACGCGAGCCAGCAGACGCTGCTGTTGTTGGATCACAAAGCTCTGGTCTTCCAGCGTGTAGTTGCGCCCCTTTTTCACCAACTCATGAATCTCCGGCTCGTCGAGGAAATATTCGTCAAACCAGGCAATCTGCGAAAGTACCTGGAGATCGGTGATGTCGTTGTCGGTGGGCAGGTGCGCCACTTTGGCCACATCACCGGCGGAGCTGTGAAAACGCTCCCACAGCTCACGGTAGCGCGGATAGCGGCCAATCATCCTGTCCAATTGGGCCTGGAAAAGATATTGCAGAGCGAATTGCCGTTGTGCTGGGGTGAGTTCGGTCGCTGGCTTGGCGGCCACTTCCAGAAATGGATCGTGGGCATTGCCGTCCACGTAGTCCTGTATCTGGACCATCAGGGAAGGAACAAGATTGAAAGTCTGATGAACGCCGGGAAACTCGTCCAGCAGTTTGATCATTCCATAGTAATCTTTAAGGGCATGAAGGCGAACCCAGGGCAGGCGGTACTCTCCTGTAACTAGATCCTTGTAAAACGGCTGGTGCATGTGCCACAGAAACAGGAGACGGATCGCAGGCATAGTTCCGGCTATCATTAATAACATAGAAGCCGCATCTGTTAGACTTTCTTAAGAAAAAAACCGTGCGCATTTTTACGCGCTACATCCTGAAGGAAGTAATCTCCCACGGCCTGATTGGGATAGCCGTGTTCACGTTCGTCATTTTCATGCGCGACGTGGGCCAGCTACTCGAGCTAGTGGTCCGCAACAGTGCGCCTATTCCCAGCATTGCCGAATTCTCATTCCTGCTGCTTCCCAAGGCCCTGACGGTAACCATCCCGATGGCCGTGCTGGTCGGCATATTGATTGGGCTGAGCCGCATGTCTGCCGACAGCGAAATCACCGCAATGCGGGCCTCGGGCGTCGGCGTGCAGCGGTTTGTCTGGATCATTGCTCTCTTTGGAGTCACCGCATGGATACTGGCCATGGGCAACAGCATTCTGTTGGCGCCCCGGTCGGCAGCGGCGCTGGCTCGTCTGCAAAACAATCTGGCAAGCACGATTGCTTCCGCGAATGTGCAGCCGCGCGTGTTCTATGAGGACTTCAAAAACACCGTAATTTACGTCCAGGACGTGAAATCGGACCCCGAAGGAGGCGAGATCTGGAGGCACGTTTTCCAGGCGGACATCAGCACGCCAGGATCGCCCAAAATCACGATTGCCCAGGAGGCACTCGTCAGCACCGCTGAAAAAGATGCCATCCGTCTGCACCTGATCAATGGCGAGGAGCACCTGGCCGACGTTAAGACCTCGGATCAGTACAGCATCTCAACTTTCCAGGAAACTGATATCCGCCTCAACCTCCCACCCATTCCCAAGCCGGCCCAAGATGTCATTCCCGTAGCCCAGTTGGGTACTCGTGATCTGCTGCGTCAAACCTACCATCCCAACAAGGAATTCGCTCGCTGGTATTGGATCGAATTCAATCGGCGGCTCGCTCTACCCACCGCCTGCCTGGTGCTCGTCCTGATCGGCATTCCTCTCGGCCTTTCTTCCAAAAAAGGCGGCAGAGGAGCGGGATTTGTTTTGACCATCGTCCTGGTCTTTATCTATTACTTCATCTTCCTGACCGGCATACAACTGGCGCGCAGTGGAAAGCTTCCGGCAGTGCTGGGCGTGTGGCTGGCGAACATTATTTTTGCGCTGATCGGTCTGCTGCTGCTCTGGCGTGTCGATAAGATGCCGATGGAGATTGGCCTGAGCCGCGCTTTAGGCACCGATCTCAGGAACTGGATACAAAAGCACCTGACGGCCAGAAATGGGGATCGTCCGACTGTGCTGCGGCGCCGCTTCCTCAGCACCCGCTTTCCCTTGATTCTCGATGACTACGTATTGCGTAGTTTTGTCGGTTTCCTGGGATTGATTCTGGCCAGTTTTCTGGTGCTGGTATTGATTTTTACGTTCTTCGAGCTGCTCTCCGACATCATGCGCAACCGCATCCCGCTGGTCACGGTGGGCGAATACCTGCTCAATAAAATGCCGGATCTGCTTTATACCATCACACCCCTGGCCGTATTGCTGGCGGTGCTGGTCACCTTCGGGCTGATGCAAAAATCCAACGAGATCACCGCGATGAAGGCCACGGGAATCAGCATTTACCGAACCACGGTTCCGGTGCTGGTAATTTGCGCCTTTCTGGCGGGCGGCCTATTCCTGCTCGAGGAGTCGTATCTGCCTTATGCCAATACGCGGGTCGAGACGCTGAGAAACTTCATCAAGGGCAAACCGGCGCAAACCTATCAGCGGCCTGGCCATAAATGGATCTTCGGCCAGAACAATGTGATCTATTATTACGAGTTCTACGATCCCGACCGCGATCAGTTTGGCAACATCTCGTCCTTCGAATTCGATCCGCATACCTTCCAGATCACCAAGAGGATCTATGCAGCGCGCGCCCATTGGGAGGAGAGCCTGCAAAAATGGGTATTCGAAAGGGGCTGGGAACGTTCGTTTCAGAGACGTGTTTCCGGGGACCATTCGGGATCCGATAAACCCTTTGAGCAGATCAGCCGCTTCGATGTTTCCACCTTCCCGGAGTTAAGCGAGCAGCCCAGCTATTTCAAAAAAGAGATTAAGCAATCCTCCGAGATGAATTATGAGGAATTGCGAGCCTACATACGGGACCTTCAGCAGAGCGGCTTTGACGTGGTGAGGCTCCGCGTGCAACTACAAAAGAAACTGGCTTTCCCTTTAATCACCCTGGTGATGGCGGTCCTGGCAATTCCGTTTTCTCTTTCCGCCGGAAAGCGCGGAGCGCTGACTGGCGTGGCGGCAGCGTTGTTGATCGGAGTCGTCTATTGGATCATCTCAGGGTTGTTTGAAGCCATGGGCAATGTCAACCAGTTGCCAGCAATTCTGGCAGCGTGGTCGCCGGATATTATCTTTGGCATGGTCGGAGCTTATCTGGTGCTTAAAACGCCTTCGTGACGACTAAAAAACCCAATTTACCGCTGATTTACGCGAATAAACGCTGATAAAACCAAAATCGCCAATGATTTCTGCCGCTTGACTATTTTGTTCTAGAAACTAGCAATTGTGATTCAGAGGCACACAAAGATAACCTGAGGTCCTGGGCTGATAAAATTATCTCTTAACGCTGTCATGTTCAAGCATCTCAGGCCGCTCTTTCCTTATCTTCGGCAGTATCGGGGAACCCTGCTTCTGGGATTCATCTGTGTACTCCTCACGAACGGAATCTGGGTTTTGTTCCCGCAGATCATCCTGCGGGCCACTGACGCCTTGAATGCCATGGACCGCCGGAATCCGGCGGCTATACGCCATCAACTGCTGATCTATTCCCTTCTCCTGCTGGCAGTAGCCTTCAGCAAAGGCATCTTCCAGTTCCTGACCCGCTGGCTGGTGATCGGCGTATCGCGCGACATTGAATACGATTTGCGCAACGATCTATTCCGCCACCTGGAGTCGCTCTCGCTCTCCTATTATCAGAAGAATCGAACCGGCGATATTATGGCGCGGGCAACAAACGACTTGAATGCAGTCCGCATGCTGCTGGGACCGGCGATCATGTATTCCGCCAACACCCTGGTCTTTACCATTGCGGCTCTGATCTTCATGTGGCGCACCAGTCCCAGGCTGACGATGTACGCGTTTGTACCATTGCCTCTGGCCAGCGTGGCGATCCAGTATTTCGGGCGCAAGATTCATGAACGCTTCGAGAAAATCCAGGCGCAGTTCTCTGAAATTTCCGCCAGGGCCCAAGAGAACTTTTCTGGGGCCAGGGTGATTCGCGCTTACGCACAGGAGGATGCGGAGATCGCTTTGTTTGAAACTTCCAACGTGGAATATGTAAACCGGGCACTTCCCCTGGCGCGCTTGACAGGAATGCTGTGGCCCAGCCTGGAGTTCATGCTGGGCATAGGCATCGTGATCGCCTTCTGGCTGGGCGGGCGCGAGGTGCTGCTGCACCATATAACTCCGGGAAGCTTTGTAGCATTTCTGACCTACATTGTGCAGCTTACCTGGCCGATCATTGCGCTGGGATGGGTCATCAACATTTTCCAGCGAGGCACAGCTTCCATGGGGAGGCTGAATGAAATTCTGGTTGCCCAGCCGGAGATTACCGATGCCCGGGTCGCACCGGACCTTCGCTCCGCGGAGACCATGAAGGGCGACATCGAGTTTCGCAACCTCAGCTTCAGCTACAACGGGACTCCGGTGTTGCATAACATCAACCTGCACATACCGGCGGGAACCAGCCTGGCGGTGGTTGGCCCAACCGGTTCGGGCAAGACCACTCTGGTCAACCTGATCCCGCGAATTTATGACGCGGCTTCAGGAGCGCTGCTCATCGACGGCCGGCCCATCCACGAATACCCGGTGGAGATGTTGCGGCGCAACGTAGGCTTTGTTCCGCAAGAAACGTTTCTCTTCAGTGACAGCATCCGTGAGAACATTGCCTTCGGCGTAGAAGGCGCAGCCGATGAACAAGTGCACAACGCCGCACAGGGCGCCAACATTGCCGAGGACATTGAGAGTTTTCCGGAAAGCTATGCCACCCTGGTAGGCGAGCGCGGCATTACGCTTTCCGGAGGACAAAAACAGCGTACCGCAATCGCTCGCGCCCTCATCCGCAACCCGCGCGTGCTGGTCCTCGACGATGCCCTCTCCAGTGTGGATACCTACACGGAAGAAAAAATCCTGAATCATCTTCGCCAGATCATGCGCGGACGGACTACGATCTTCATCTCGCACCGCGTCTCCACCGTGCGCAATGCAGATAAAATTGCCGTGCTCCACGAAGGACGCATCGTGGAACTGGGGACCCATGACGAACTCCTGCGGCGCGATGGCTACTACACCGAGTTGTACAACAAGCAACTCTTAGAGGAAGAGCTGGCGCGGGTTTGAGAGGAGCCTGAACCCAATGCCGATGAAACGCGTGGCAATTCCTGAACTCCTGGACAGCGATACGGGTACAGCCCGCGAAGTTGAAGATTCATTGAAAGACCTGCAAATGATTAACCGCTGGTTTGGCGGCGCGCAGGTCATGTCGGATCTGTTGTACCA
>DASZEU010000531.1:0-10150 GCA_035940535.1 Candidatus Angelobacter sp. | reverse complement strand
TCAATACGGTTCACTTAAGCTTTTGATGAACCTTTTCGATCAATAGCTTTAGTGCGGAGACAACTGAAAATCTGTGCCGCCCCGCTGGGGCTTGTCATTTATCTCTAATCTTTTCCCAGCGTTCACACGCTGGGCTAACTTCTTAGTGCGCCTCCGGCGCTGACCATCTGAGTTCCCTGACAACTTCGAATTCCTTAAGTGAACCGTATTGGGGCTACTGTCAGACGTCCCTTCGGGGACTTAACCCCGTAAAATCGTGACTACACATGTAGAAACTCCAGTGCTGTTCGTTTCCGAACAGCCATACTCGTTACCGAACACCCGGTCCCTTGATTTTTCAGTAAGTCCAAAGCCAATTTTCCTTTGTTTTCAATAACTTAAAAAGTATCCACTTTCGGCACAAAAAATGCGATTATTGTAAGAACCAAAAGGTCGGTTACTCCGTTATTGAGGGAGGAGGGACGTTATATGAACCGAGCAAAAAGGGCCGCCATGATGGTGACTCTGGCAGTGCTGGTGCTTACTTCTACCGGCTTTGGTTCCAAGAAATGCCGGCCAACTCCACGGGCGGAATCAGAAGAGGGGACCTCCCAGCGGGTCAACCTCATCAAGAGCGGAAGCGCGCAGCAGAAAGCTGAGGCAGCTTTTTGGCTCAGCCGCCAAAGCTCCTTGGATACCAGCATCATCAACTCTCTAGTTGGCCTTTTGGGAGACAAGACCCTGGTCGATTCATCGCAATACCGGTACATCGTTGACGAGCACAAATCAACTCTGGGAGAAGAAGTGGCTCTGGCGCTGGTGCGAATTGGTCCTGTAACCATTCCGCCGCTCATCCATGTTTTGAAAACATCTCCAGTGCCGGAGGCACGCAAGAACGCAGCTCGGGCATTAGGAGCACTACACGAAAACGGAGTTACCGCCGACCCCAACGCGGTTTGAAGATCGCCTCCGGAAGGTTGTTGTCGAAGAATATTTGCTGCATATCCTAGATTGCTGTAAAACGCCCGGTTCCAGAAGCCGCAGGTGAAGGAACATGTGTGCCGTTCCTGGTGCGACGGACTTGACGCACGAATGCTAAAAATTGAGCCAGGGAGTTGATCATGAGGATCCTGCTTGAAGATGTTCGCTACAGTCTGCGGATGCTGCGCCTGAAACCGGTATTTGCAGTAGTTGCTGTACTTACAATGGCGCTCGGCATTGGTGTCAACACCACCATGTTTGGCGCCTTTGAGGCCTTTCTTCTCCGTCCTCTCCCATTTTATGATCCTGATCGGCTGGTGATGGTGTGGGAAAGGCATCCGGAAATGCAGGGAATTTTTGCTGAACGCTTCCCCGTATTTCTTGAAGACTACCGCTACCTCAGCGATCAGGCAAAAAGTTTCGAGCAGATGGGAGCATTCGTTCAAGTAGGAGCCAGATTTACCGGAACGTCTAGTCCGGAGTCGGTCGAGGGATTGCGAGTTTCTGCCGGCCTGCTGAATGTCTTAGGAGTCAAGCTGGCCCTGGGGCGAAACTTTGCTCCTGATGAAACCTTGCGCGGCAAGGACCGGGTTGTGATCCTGGGCCATGATTTTTATACGCGGCATTTGGACCTGGGATCTCAGGTCCTCGGCCAAACTGTAAAGTTAAATGACGTCAACTACACCATCATCGGCATTCTGCCGGCGGAATTCCATGCGCCTGCTGTTCTGGAAGGAAACGAGCGTAGCAATGCTCAGTTTTTACTTCCGTTGGACCTCAACCCGCCTCCTGCTGCTGAGCAAAACACGGCAACTAACAGCCCCGTTGTAGTCGCCCGGCTCAAAACGGGGGTGGCAATGGACCAAGCCCGCGCCGAAATGGAGGCCCTGGGCAAACATCTTCCAGCAGACACCTGGACGGCAGACCCTTCTAAGATTGGCATCAATCTGTTTCCATTGCGCGTGGAAGACGTGGGGAGGGACACCGCTAAGGAATTGCTCGTTTTTCAGTGCGCGGTCGGTTTTGTCCTGCTGATCGTCTGCGCCAATGTTGCGAACCTCCTTCTGGCCCGCGCCGCCGAACGCAAAAAGGAGATCGCCGTCCGTATGGCCCTGGGCGCAAGCCGGATAAGGGTGTTTGCCCAGATGCTCACCGAAAGCTTGACGCTCGGTGCGCTCGGCGGCTCTGCTGGACTTCTACTGGCATTTTGGTGCATGAAAGCGGTCAACCAGTTTGCGCCTGAAGATGTGCTCCAAGGGCATAATCTCCGTTTTGATCTTTGGGTCGTAGCTTTCAGTCTAGTCACCGTTTGCATGGCCAGCATTCTTTTCGGAATGGCCCCTGCCCTCCATGCCATGCGCCAGGATGTTAGCGACGCCCTCAATAAGACTGCAAAGTCATTGGCGGCGCATGGCTGGAAAACGCTGGGGACCCTGGTTGTGTCTGAAGTTTCTTTGGCCCTAGTGCTGCTTGTGGGGGCGGGGCTTATGGCCCGGAGCCTGGTGGCGCTTTATCGCGTTGACCTTGGCTTCTCCCGGCCCGATCACTTGCTCACAGCCCATGTAAATCTGCCGACGAGATCGCCTGGATCCAGATATCAAAAGCCGGAGCAGGTTTCCGCCTTCTGCGATCAACTGCTGGAGCGTTTGGGAAACCTGGGTGGCGTCGAATCCGCTACGCTCGCCAGCGCATTGCCCTCCGTAGGCGGTGGATTTGATGTTTCGACATTCAGCCTTCCGGGAGAATCTAAGGACAACAATAGCGCTGGCATTTCACATGTCGGCGCCCGTTATTTCGAGACAGTGGGGACCCGAGTACTTCGTGGACGGACATTCACCTCACAAGAGACTGAGCAAGAATCCGATTCGGTGATTGTGAATCAAGTGCTGGCTGCGGGCCTCTGGCCCAATCAGGACCCCATCGGGAAAGTGATCGTCAGTTCCAAACCTCGTACGGTCATCGGCGTGGTTGAAGACACCCGTATGTGGGGCCTCGACCAACCTCCAAAACCGGAAATCTACATGCCGGCAAAAGCATTGGCCTCCTTCAGCGTCATCTTGCGCACTCATGGGGACGCAAGGTCGTTGGCGTCGTCGTTGAATAGCCAGGTGCTGGCAGTTGATAAAGACATGCCGGTTGAGAGTGTCCAGACGATGGCGGAGGTGCTGGACGACAGTCTCGTGGAGCGCAGGTTCCGGACTTGGCTCTTCATGGCCTTTGCCGGTCTCGCGATGTCTCTGGCAGCGATCGGTCTTTATGGTGTTTTGGCTTACTCGGTCAACCAGCGCCTCCCTGAGATTGGCATCCGCATGGCGCTGGGGGCCAATGCACGGGACGTATTGAAGCTGGTGGTCCGTCAGGGAGTGGTGCTGACTGCCTGGGGCATAAGCGTCGGCTTGTTCGCGGCATTTGCCTTGACTCGTCTGATGTCTAGCCTGGTTTTTGGAATCAAGACGAATGATCCGCTTACCTTTGTCTTGACCGCCGGGATTTTAATGATTGTGGCTGCGTTGGCCAGTTATATTCCGGCACGGCGGGCCACCAGGGTTGATCCAATAATGGCGCTTCGTTGTGAATAAAAGTCGGGCTTTGGGCAATCCGCTGGGTTTTCGGAATAATATTGGGATGGACCAATCACGAAGCAAAGCATCGGACACCAACGGGAAGAATTCATGATTCAATTGACGAACATTGAAAAGACCATCAAGAGCCCGGCCGGGGCAATCTGGCTGCTCCGTCGCATCAATCTTGAGATAAAAGAAGCTGAGTTTGTCACTATCATGGGCCCTTCAGGGGCGGGCAAGACCACGCTCTTGAGCATTATCGGATTGCTGGACGATGGTTGGAGTGGTGACTATCTTCTCCTGGAAAAGCCCGTTCATAAGCTGGATCGTAAGAAACGTGCGGAGCTGAACCGTAAGCACATTGGTTTTGTCTTTCAGAGCTATCATCTGCTCGACAATTTGACGGTCCAGGAAAATATCGATGTCCCTCTTTCCTACCGCGACATTCCCCGCGTCCAGCGCGCAGCCATGGTGGCCGATATTCTTGATCGCTTTCAGATTGTGGGAAAGAAAGATCTTTATCCCAACCAACTTTCAGGCGGGCAACAGCAACTGGTAGGCGTAGCCAGGGCTGTGGCTGGGAATCCGCAGATTATCCTCGCCGACGAGCCTACCGGCAACCTTCATTCCGATCAGGCCCGCGAGATCATGGAGCTGTTCCGAAGGTTGAACCAGCAGGGCACCACGATCATTCAAGTGACTCATTCCGAATTGAACGCCTCGTTTGGCAGCCGCGTGATCCAGCTCAAAGATGGATGGATCGTGAGCGACACCAAGGTTGTGGAGAGCGCCGCCGTATGAGCTTCATCCAGGGAGCAGCGATTTGAGCAAAGTAGAAGAACTGGCGACGCCCGCCGCGGTTCAGGCCACGCGCATGCGTGTTTTGATCGCCGACGATCAAGCCGATGTTCGTGAGGCTTTGCGCTTGCTGCTCAAGGCTGAAGGCTATCTGACGGAAACGGTAAGCAATCCCGCTGCTCTGCTCGACGCTTTAAAAAACAATGATTTTGATGTTGTGCTGATGGACCTCAATTATCAGCGCGATACCACATCCGGCCAGGAGGGAATTGATCTTCTCTCTCACATCCAGGCCCTGGATAGCAAGCTCCCGGTGGTGGTCATGACTGCCTGGGGCAGCGTAGAACTGGCCGTGGAAGCCATGCGTCGCGGCGCCCGCGATTTTCTTCAGAAGCCCTGGGACAATCAGCGGCTATTGACCATTCTTCGGACCCAAGTTGATTTGCATCGCACCATGCGCAGGGCGGAGCAACTGGAAGCCGAAAACAATCTGCTTCGAGCCCACAATCGCCCTGTGTTCATTGCGGAATCCAAGGCCATGCAGCCTTTGCTCACGCTGATGAGCCGCATCGGTCCCAGCGATGCCAATGTGCTCATTACTGGCGACCACGGAACCGGCAAAGAAGTCGTTGCCCAGACGCTCCATGCGCTTTCCTCGCGGGCTTCCCGGCCTATGGTGACGGTGAATACAGGTGGACTGCCGGAAGGTACCTTCGAAAGCGAGTTGTTTGGGCATGTGAAAGGCGCATTCACGGACGCGCGCGCCGATCGCGTTGGACGCTTCGAACTGGCCGATCACGGAACGCTTTTTCTCGATGAAATTGCCAATGTGCCATTGAAGCAGCAGGCTAAATTATTGCGCGTGCTGGAGACGGGCGAGATGGAGCGAGTTGGCTCATCCAAGACCCGCAAGGTGAATGTCCGCGTACTCTCCGCTACCAACGCCGATTTGAAACAGGAAAGCGCGGAAGGCCGCTTCCGTTCCGATCTCCTTTTTCGGCTGAACACGGTCGAACTCCATATTCCGCCGCTGCGCGAGCGTCGCGAAGACATAGCTCTGCTGGCCTCTCATTTTTTAAAGATGTATGCCGAGCGATATAGAAAACAATTGAAAGGATTTGAGACGGCGGCCATGCAGCGATTGCTCGACCATCCCTGGCCGGGAAACGTGCGCGAATTGGACCACTCGATTGAACGCGCCGTCTTAATGAGCACTTCGAATCAAATCCAGGCGAGCGACATGGGCCTGGAGAGTGACAAGGCCAGTTCAGCCAAAATAGAAGAGATGAGCCTCGAAGAAGTAGAATAGCTTTTGATCAAGAAGGCCTTGGCCCGCCATTCCGGGAACATTAGCCATGCGGCGGAGGCGCTGGGGCTGAGCCGAAGCGCCCTCTATCGCCGCATGGAAAAATATGGCCTCTGATCTGCCCAGCCAAATCGACGAACAACCTTCTCTCGCCCCGCGAAAACTCAGGTATGACACGCAGATTCGGCTTCTTGCTCTTTTGATTAGCCTGCCCGGCGCTTTGACTGCCGAACTGCTGCTCTGGTTCAGCGGACACTCGCCCGAACTTAAATGGACCCTGACCCTGTTCATTCTGCTGGCATGGTTTATCGGCGGTGCAATCTTGCAAGAGCAGGTCGTCAGGCCATTGCAAACCCTCTCTAACATGGTGGCTGGGATCAGGGAAGAAGATTTCTCTTTTCGTGTGCGCGGCGGCGGTCGCGAAGATGCCCTCGCTGACTTGATCTATGAACTGAATGCCATGGCCGATCGCTTGCAACAGCAAAAGATCAGCTCCTTGGAAGCCACTGCGCTCCTAAAGAAAGTCCTGATGGAAATTGATGTGGCAGTGTTCACCTTCGATCAGCAACAGCGTTTGCGAATTGTGAACCGGGCTGGCGAGCAACTGATGGGCAGAATCGCACCTCGTTTGCTGGGGTTGACCTCCGAAGAACTGGGACTGAGTTCATACCTGAACGATCCGGGGCCCCAAACTGTTGAGACAACATTTCCCGGCAAGCATGGCCGATGGGCTGTGAGTCATACCAGTTTTCGGGAAACCGGCGTGCCTCACCAATTGCTGATCATCTCCGATATGAGCCGCGCCTTGCGCGAGGAAGAACGCCAGGCATGGCAGCGATTAATTCGCGTGCTCGGTCATGAACTCAACAATTCTCTGGCTCCCATCAAGTCCATTGCCGGTACCTTGGTGTCGATGGTGGGGCGCGCTGAACTTTCCGATGATGTCCAGCAAGACATGCAACAGGGCCTTCGCGTTATCGAGAATCGGGTGGAATCCCTTGGCCGCTTCATGCAGGTTTACACACAACTTGCGCGCATGCCCGCGCCCTCTAAGGTCCGCGTGGAAATTGAAACCCTGGTGCAACGGGTCGCATCTCTGGAAAGCCGATTGGCAGTGCATGTCCGGCCTGGTTCTAAGATTACTGTGGATGCCGATCCCGACCAGCTTGAACAATTGCTGATCAATTTGATTCGCAATGCCGTCGATGCCTCTCTTGATCCTTCTCTTGAGAAGCCAGGATCGGTGGAGGTCGGTTGGAAACTGAATGGGCATACGATTGAGGTCTTTGTCGTGGACGAGGGGCCAGGGTTGCTGAATAGCGATAATCTGTTTGTCCCCTTTTTTACGACTAAGCACGGAGGTAGCGGTATTGGACTGATTCTGAGCCGCCAGATTGCCGAAGCCCACGGCGGCACTGTGCAGTTGGCCAATCGCAAAGACCGCACGGGTTGTGAAGCTACTCTGACCCTGCCGCTGAGCCTCGATCTCATGGCTCTCTAGGTTGATGCTCCCGGAAGAGATATGATGTTATAGACATCGCATGGAACAAGATCTGCACAACTTAAAAGATGACATGATCGCCTTCATTGAAGGTCATGGAATGAAACGTTTTCACGGGATCGTCAACGACGACGTCGCAGGCGTAGTTTGGACGCCTCCCGAAGAAGACCAGCCAGACTCGTGGAAAGACTTCGTTGAATTGGCCAAAGCTTCTGGTGTGACCTTTGTCACCATGCACCACGTGGCTCTGGAAGAGGAGGATGTGGATTTTCTGGTAGACCGCCTGGAAGACTCCAGTTACCTCAGCGAAGAAGAGGTGGAAGAAGCCCGCTGGCTCAAGAACTTTATCGGTAAAGTTGGGCACATCCAACTCGGCTTCCCCTGCCAGGGAGTCATGTTTGTCTACCAGATCTCCACGGAGTGGTACGAGACTTTCGAGCGCCTCGAATCCACCGCCGACGACTTCGATGGCATCCTGATCGATGACGACGACCAGGACGATTGATTCTTGCTCCAATTTGATTTTGTCCCTTTGCGTTCTTAGCGACCTTTGCGGTGTAATGGTCTTGCTTGCGTTGGAACCACCTTACTCCCGATTCTCAACTCGTAGCCAAGCTTGCCTCTGAGGCCCGCCTCTCTCCGCTGGTGGCGCGCCTTCTGGTTCTGCGTGGGATTACTTCCGCCGAGCAGGCGGGAAATTTTCTTGTGCCCTCGCTTACGCAGCTCTGCTCTCCTTATCTCATGCTGGGAATGCGCGAAGCTGTAGAGCGTCTGAGCGCCGCCATCACCAACCGCGAACAAATCCTGATATATGGCGACTACGACGTGGATGGCACGACCGCCGTAGTAATTCTGAAGACGGCCATCGAGTTGTGCGGCGGAGCGGCTGATTTCCATGTTCCTCACCGGATCAAAGAGGGTTATGGAATGAAAGATGACGTTATCGAGCGCGCTGCCGCTGCGGGAGTGAAACTAGTCATCAGTGTGGATACCGGCATTCGCGCATTTCAGGCGGCTGAAACTGCTCTGCGAGTAGGAATTGACCTGATTGTTACCGACCATCATCTGCCTGAAGCACATGAAGGTGTTCCCAAGGCTCTGGCAGTCTTGAATCCCAATCAGCACGGCTGTAACTATCCTTGCAAGGCGCTGTGTGGGGCCGGAGTGGCGCTCAAGATAGCCCAGGCATTGTTTGAAAGATTTAAAGATGGGCCCGATCAGGCAAAACTCATTCCATCATTTTTGAAAATGGCAGCCATCGCCACAGTCGCCGATGCTGTTCCACTGATTTCCGAAAACCGCACCATTACCAAATTGGGGCTGGAAGGCTTGCGGCGTCCCGTGAATGGCGGGCTCAAGGCATTGATGGAGGTCTCCGGCCTGGCACAATGCGGACGCGCGTTGAATGCCGGCGATGTGGGTTTTCGTCTCGGCCCCCGCATCAATGCCGCCGGACGCATGGACGTGGCCCGCGACGTAATTGAGCTGTTTACTTGCAAAGACCAGTCCCGTTGCCGAGAAATTGCGGAAAAGCTCAATTTGCTCAACACCGAACGCCAGGGTGAAGAAGCCAGAATCATGTCCGAAATCGAGGCCCAACTTGCCAGCCAACCGGAGTTGGGCGAGAAAGCTTGTGTCGTCTTCGATGGCGAAGGCTGGCATCGAGGCGTGATCGGCATTGTAGCCTCGCGCGTAGTCGAAAAAACCAATCGTCCGGCCCTGGTAATCGCTATCGACGGCGAAGAAGCTCATGGCTCTGGCCGGTCCATTGCCGCACTCCACCTGCTGGATGCTCTCGAATCGTGTCACAAGCTGTTTACCCGTTTCGGCGGCCATGCTCATGCAGTAGGTTTTGCCCTGCCCAGCAAAGATGTAATGGAACTCAAGCAGCGAGTCGATGAATTCGCTCAGGGCCACCTTGCTCCGGAAGACTTCGTGCCGGAGTTGAAGATCGATGCGGAAATCCCCTTGAGCGGAGTCACGCCGCAGTTGCTCGAAAGTCTCCGGCAGCTCGATCCTTTTGGACACGGTAATCCTGAGCCGGTATTTTCTTGCCGCGAAGTGAGCCTGCTGCTGCCGCCCAAAATCATCAAAGAAAAACACATCAAATTTCGAGTCAACCAAAAGCTCCCCGAAACCAAGTCCAGCTTTAACTACGAAGCGATGGGCTGGCGCATGGCGCAACGCTTGCAAAGCGCACCCTATCAGCCTGGAGACAAGCTGGATCTGGCCTTCACGATAACCGTAAATTCCCATCCCGATTTTGGCGGCCTGGAACTGATGCTGAAGGATTTCAAGCCGCCCCTTCTGTCTCAACAGGCTGCTGAAAAAAGGCCGTTTTCGTGACAATCGTGGCGAGCAGACACATCGGCTGCGGAGAGTGAATCGCGAGTTACCGAAGAGAGTTACAGAAGACTCGAAAGAATTTTCAAATTCGTTTTAAAACATTCCCGCCTTGGCCTGCATCGAATTTTTTAAGACCACCTTCGTTTAAGAATTAAGACATTCAAGAACATGTGTAGCTTTATAGCAAAAGCTCGGGGAGCTGTTTTGTCTGTGTGGTTTGTTGTAGCCGCCGCCGCAAGTGGCGCTACAGCACAAGAATTCATACTTCCACCATCGAGCGATTCGCCTCCCGCTAACGTGCTTCCAAACGATGCAAAGCAGCTATCGAAGGCAACCTTGGATTGTTCCCATCTGGTGCATTACCTCTACACGCGCGCTGGACTGCCTTATTCGTATGCCCCATCCCACCAGCTATATAGCGGAGTGCGCGGTTTTCGTCACGTGCGCGAGCCAAGAGCAGGAGACCTGATCGCTTGGCGTGGCCACGTGGGCATTGTGGTTGATCCGCAGCAGCACAGCTTTCTGAGCGCCCTGCGGTCGGGAGTAAAAGTCTCTTCTTACGCATCGCGATATTGGCAGAGAAAAGGCGCCCCCCGCTTTCTGCGATACGCTCTTGCCGACGCTAACGCGCTGGGCCAATGGCTGAGGGACGACAGCGTGCCGGGCCAGACCATA
>DASZEU010000530.1:0-9989 GCA_035940535.1 Candidatus Angelobacter sp. | reverse complement strand
CCGGCTTAAGCAAGAATGAGGTCCATGCCGATAGAGAAGACATATCCGTTTTCGCCTCAGCAGGCGCACCTCTGGGATTTGCAGCAGAGCGCTGGCGCTCTGCCTTTCCGGGCGCAATGTCTCATCTCAATTACGGGGCCTTTGGACAAGAAATGCCTGCGCGAGGCAATCAATGAGGTCGTTTGCCGTCATGAAATATTGCGCACCTCCTTTGCCGATTCTACCCAGATTGTGCATAACTGCGAGCCGCTTGTCGCAGATGAAATCTGTTTGCAAGATGTGGGCGCGTGTGGGCAAGAGAGAGTTGCCGCGCTGTGGACCAACTCTCTCCAACAGCCATTGCATCCGATCGAATCGTTGCGCGTGACGGTGATTGCATTTTCACCGCTCAAGCACTCCATCCTACTTTCTCTTTTCGCAATGTGCGCGGATCTGCCGAGCCTGGAAAACCTTGCTCGTGAGATCGGAGAAATCTATGCAGCACGCCAACGCGGCGAAAGTCTGCCGAGTAAGACCATGCAATACGGAGATTTGGCAAACTGGCAGAACGAATTGTTGCAAGCGCCAGAGCTTCAGATAGGCCGTGACTACTGGTCCAAGCTTGATGCGGAGAGCGCGACTGTCCAGAGCTTGCCATTCCGCACAGAGGCTTCGCCGCAGGCTGGACTTGTCCTTCAGGAATTTACTTCCTATGTGCCCTCTGCTCTGGTCCTGCGCATCCGGCAGGCGATAGCGAAACGCGGCGGATCACTCTCTACCTTCATCTTGGCGTGCTGGGCATTGCTGCTGGCCCGCAGCAGCAATGCTGCTGAAATTGTGTTGGGCGTTGCCTGTGATGGCCGGAAATACGAAGAGTTGAAAAACGTAATTGGGCCGCTCACCAGATTCTTGCCAATTGTTGTCTCCTGTGCCGAAAATGTTTCTTTCGCAAGTCTGTTTGTGGCATTGGAACAGGCAGTGGCCGCTAACTACAAATGGCAGGAATGCTTCTCCTGGCACAAAGGGATTCCAGCTTTTGGTTTTGAATATGCTCGTGAATGCGAGCCGTCGGCTGCTGAAGATCTGACCTTCAGACTCGAAAAGGCTTACGCATGCATCGATCGTTTTAGCATTAGCCTTTTCTGTCACGAACGGGATGGCAGTTTGATGATGCACATTCAGTATGACACTCATGATTTTCAGCCCGAAGAAATCTCATTGCTGGCTGAAAGGCTGCATCAAGTTCTCGAGTCTGCCATCGATAGACTTGAAGCGCCAGTTTTAGATTTGCACGTGCTGGGTCCATTGGAAAGGCGAAAAGTGCTGGTGGATTTCAACAGCACCATGCGCCGTCCTCTATCTGCGTTGTGTATCCCGGAGTTATTCGAGCAGCAGGTCCAACGAACACCGAATTCTTTTGCCATCATCACCTCGGAAGGCCAGCTCACCTATCAAGACCTGAACCGGCGTGCGAATCAGCTTGCGCGTTATCTGGCGAGACGCGGAATCGGTGTGGAATCGCGGGTTGCCATCCTGATGGAACGATCCCTGGACATGTTTGTTGGGGTGATGGCCATATTGAAGGCCGGGGCCGCCTACGTGCCACTCAATGCCCAGCATCCGGCAGAGCGAATTGCTTATGTGCTCACAGATGCAGCTCCGGGGGTGCTTCTCACCCAACGTCACTTGGCTACAAGCTTGCATGCGTCTTGTGCCAAAACGAAGACGATCTGCATCGATGAAGGTGAGCACAGTGAGAGGATTGCAAAAGAGACTGATGCCGATCTTTCTATTTTCCTCAGCCCTGAGTCTCTGGCATATCTGATATACACCTCTGGTTCTACAGGGACGCCGAAGGGAATCATGGTCTCCCATCGAGCTCTCGTAAATCATGCTTTGCAGATGATTGACTTTTACGGCCTTGCCCCGGACCGCCGCATGTTGCAGTTTTTTCCGTTGAGCTTCGATGCTTCTGCGGAAGATATCTTCCCTGCGCTTCTCAGCGGTGCGGTGCTGGTCCCGCCTCGTGATTTGCTTGCCTACGCGCCTTCCGAACTACTGGAGTTTTGCCGGCGCTTTGAGATCACGACCCTGCACTTGCCGGTGGCGCTCTGGCATCGTCTGGTAGACGAGGTTTCCACCCGCGGCCTTTCTCTTCCGCATCACATTCGAATGCTTTCCGTAGGTGGAGAGTCCCCTGGGTTGAGCAAGCTTGCAGCCTGGAACCAACTGACAACCGGGCAAGTGGCTTTTCGCAACATGTATGGGCCGACTGAAGCAACCATCACTGCCTCTGTCTACCAACAGGATGGGCCGATACCTTCGTTTGAAAACCGTTCTCGTGTACCTATTGGTAGGCCGCTGGCAAACGTCTCCATCTATCTGCTCGACGATGCAATGGAACCTCTCCCTGTTGGCGTGCAAGGAGAGATTTACATCGGGGGCATGGCCCTGGCCCGCGGCTACGTTAATCAGCCCGGCTTAACTGCCGAGAAATTTCTTCCCGATCCCTTTAGTGAACATGCCGGAGCTAGATTGTATCGAACGGGTGATTTGGCCCAATTTTCAGTCAGCGGGGAAATAGATTTTCTCGGACGCATCGATCATCAGGTCAAAATACGTGGATTTCGAGTTGAATTGGGCGAGATCGAACGCATTCTCCTTGAGCATTCGGCAATTAAGGACTCGGTCGTGGCAGTTCACCAAAATGGGACGGGAGACAAGCGTCTGGCCGCATACATCACTCTCAAGCTAGGTCATTCTGTGACTGCCAGACAGATGCGCAACCATCTGCGCGACCGCCTGCCGGAATACATGTTTCCCTCCTGGTTTGTGGTACTCAATTCTCTTCCGTTGACTTCCACCGGCAAAGTTAACCGCAAAGCCTTGCCCGCGCCTACCAATGAGAACCTGGGGCCGGAACAGGAGTACGTTGCGCCACGCAGCCCGACCGAAGAGATTGTCACTGCCATCTTTGCTGAACTCTTACAGGCGGAACGAATTGGAATCATGGATAACTTCTTCGAGTGTGGAGGTCACTCACTGTTGGCCATTCAGTTGGCCAGCCGTTTACGCGAGACCTTCCAGGCTGAAGTCTCGCTGCGCAGGATTTTTGACGATCCTACGGCTGCCGGAGTAGCCGCAGCCCTGCTGGAAGAGGCTGACGAGCGACTGCGCGTGGAGCGCACGGCCGAACTCATGGTCAAGCTGGCGTCTGTTTCGGATGATCAGGCAGAAACCATGCTGGAGAAGCCATTAGGTCGATAAAGAAGAGTCGATGAAAAAGGAGCAGTAGTAATGAGCGGTGCGCCGTCAAAATTTCAGCTTTCTGCCAGAAAGAAAGCGATCCTCGATGCTCTTCTGAACCAGGAAGGCATGGCGCCGGCAGAGGATAGAATTCCACGCCGCCAGGCGAGTGGCCCCGCGCCTTTATCGTTTTCGCAACGGCGGCTTTGGTTCTTCGATCAGTTTGAGCCTGCCAGCTTCGCCTACAACCTGCTCACGGCGGTTTCCCTTCATGGCAAGCTGGATATTTCTGCGCTGCAAAAAGCCTTTGTTGAAATGGTGCGCCGCCATGAAGCTTTACGCACCACCTTTGACTTTCATGATGGCCAGCCGATCCAGGTCATCAACGAGCAGCATTCCATTCCGCTGCGCCAGATTGAAATCACACATTTGTCGGGAGCGGAGCAACAGGAGCAGATAAGCAGCCTGCTCGGCGAGCAGGCCCTCCAGCCCTTCGACTTAAAGAGAGGGCCGCTTCTCCGCATTACTCTGATCCGGCTTGCGTCTGAGGAACATGTTCTGGCCATAGCCATGCACCACATTGTCAGTGATGGGTGGTCCATGAAGGTGCTGGTGGAGGAGATCGTCGCACTCTATCAAGCCTATTCCACCGGACGCGCGCCCGGTCTACCGCCTCTTCCAGTGCAATATGCCGATTTTGCCGAGTGGCAGCGGAATTGGCTGCAAGGCGAGCGATTAACGCAACAGCTTGAGTACTGGAAACAACAAATCGGGCCTAGCCCGGCAGTGCTGGAGTTGCCTGCGGACCATCCCCGTCCCGCAGTGCAGACCTATAACGGCGTCGATTTTACTTTCGCCTTTTCACCCTCTCTATCTCAGTCACTCAAAACATTGGCTCGCAAAGAAGGCGTAACTCTCTTTATGGTGCTGCTGGCTTCTTTTAAAGTTTTGCTGCATCGCTATACCAGCCAGCAGGAAATCATTGTGGGTTTGCCCATTGCTAATCGCCAGCGTAAGGAATTGGAGGGGCTGATCGGTTTTTTTATCAATACCCTTGCTGTGCGGACAACCGTCTCCGATGACTTATCGTTCCATGAGTTTCTGGACCAAGTTCGGGAGACCGCGCTCGGTGCTTATGCTCATCAGGATTTGCCCTTTGAGTACTTGGTAGAACAGTTCCAGCCTGAGCGCAATCTTAGTCACAGCCCGTTGGTACAGGTGATTTTCAGCTTTGAGGCTGCTCCGCCGCGTATGACGGAAGTACCTGGACTGGCTGTGACCATTTTGGACAAAGAAAACAGAGCGGCAAAATTTGACCTGAGCCTGTACGCCAGCGACCGCGGGTCGGAGGTAGTCGGCACTCTCGAATACAACATCGACCTCTTTAATGAAGATAGGATCGAGCGGATGGCGGGGCACTTGCTGACCATTCTGTCGGCCGTTGTGGCCGATCCCGCACAGCGCATTTCAGATTTGCCGTTGCTGACGCGTCATGAACGGTATCAGATGCTGACGGCTTGGAATGCGACCGAAGCGCCCTATCCGCAGCAGCTTTGCGCTCACCACCTGTTCGAAGCCCAGGTTCGGCGTACTCCGAATTCACCGGCGATTGTCTTTGAAAATCAGGAACTGACCTATAGCCAACTCAATTCCCGCGCCAATCAGGTTGCGCGTTACTTGGCATCACTCGGCGCGCGGCCCGGAGAGATCGTGGGCATATTCATGGAGCGGTCACTGGAAATGGTTGTGGCGGTGTTGGGCATCGTTAAGTCGGGCGCCGCCTGTCTTCCGCTCGATCCAGCTTATCCCAAAGAACGTTTGGCCTTCATGCTGCAAGACAGCCAGGCTCCCATTGTGGTTTCGCAGGAAAATCTTGTGTCCAGCTTTCCCAGCGGTGAAGTGCGGATGGTATCCCTGGATTCCGAATTGCAGAAAATCGCGAAGGAAGATGAGGGCCACTTGCAAACCGCTGTTACACCGGAAAACTGGCTTTATGTGATCTATACCTCCGGATCAACCGGCCGACCGAAGGGCGTGCTGGTGCCGCATCGTGTGCTGGTGAACTTGGTTGCATGGCATCAAGCCTCAGCCCGGCAAAGCAAACGTACTCTGCAATTCGCTTCGTTGAATTTCGATGTAAGTTTTCAGGAGATATTTTCCACGCTGGCCACAGGCGGCGCCTTGGTGGTGACGCCTCAATCCGTTCGCGTTGATATTCCCGCTTTGGGGCGCTACGTGGAACAGCACAAAGCGGAGAGATTTCATCTGCCTGGAGTGGTAATGCAAAAGCTCGCGGAGGAGTTCAGTAGTCATCCTCAGATTTTTGCCGGAGTGCGCGAATTTATGGTTGGCGGCGAACAACTTCAGATCAGCAGGCCAATGGTTGCGCTCTTCAGCCAACTGCGAGATTGCGTGCTGCACAACCACTACGGTCCGACTGAAACTCATATCGTCACCTCGTTCTTGTTATCCGACGACCCGGAGCTTTGGCCTTCGCTTCCTCCAATTGGCCGGCCTGTCATCAACACTGATCTTTATGTGCTCGATGCCTATCTCCAACCATTGCCGATAGGGGTTCCGGGGGAGCTATATTTGGGTGGAACTTGTCTCGCCCATGGCTACCTAAAACGGCCTGATCTGACTGCCGAAAGATTTATTCCCAATCCCTTTAGCAATCGGCCAGGTTCGAGAATGTACAAGACAGGTGATCTCACCCGTTATCTTCCCGACGGCAATATCGAATTCCTTGGACGCAATGACTTTCAAGTCAAGATCCGTGGGATGCGAATCGAATTAGGCGAGATTGAGGTGGAATTGAAACGCCATCCTGCCGTGCGCGAATCTGCCGTGGTTCTGGCCAAGCAAGGCCAGGAGAGCATCTTGGTTGGCTATGTCGCATTCCAGCCGGAGCAGGAGATCAGCCCCAAGCAGTTGAGGCAGTTCCTCCATGAAAGGCTTCCGGAATACATGCTTCCTGCCAGTTTTGTTGTTCTCGACGCATTTCCGCTTACGCCGTCCGGAAAGATTGATCGGCGGGCATTGCCCGCGCCAGGGACGAACCCGGAATTGAGCGAAGGCTATGTAGCTCCTCGGACAGACCTGGAGGAAATACTGGCAGCGATTTTTTCTGACGTCCTGCAGGTGGAGCGAGTTGGGGTTTTCGACGATTTTTTTGCCTTGGGTGGACATTCGCTCCTGTCCACGCAGATCTCATCCCGCGTTCGCGAAGCTTTGCATACGGAGTTGTCGGTGCGAAAGATCTTCGAAGAGCCCACGATCAACGGCCTGAGCCGCATCATGCTCGAAGAGGAGAGCGAGCCTGGGAGGCTAGAGCGTAATGCCAAACTGTTGTTGGAAATTGCCAGGGCGCCGGAAGAGGAGGAGGATTCTTCTCCGAGTCGCTGTTGAACAGAGATGAGCCGGCTGGGTCAAGAAACTCTGCCGCTACAAGCTTTCGTAGTTGAAACAAATTCATGGAGGAAATCCAGTTATGACTGCAGCTCTCGAGACATTGTTGACGGACATTACCAACCATCCTGCTTTAAACAATGATTTCTATAACAAATGGATGACAGGAAAGTTCACCATCGATGAGTTGACAGTTTTTGCCAGAAATTACGGCGAGTGGGTCAAGTCCTTTCCCGATGCGCTCGCCATTCTACTGGTGACCACGGACGATATTGATGCGAAAACAGAATATGTAAAAACGCTTTTCTCCGAGATGGGCTATGGAAACGCGGAGAAAGTGCATTGTGTGCTGCTCAATAATTTCTTCAAAGAACTGGCCGCCAAAGTGGCGCCGGGGCGCGAAGGCGAAATAGATTGGGATCGGCTGCAAAAAGCCGTGGAGCTTGCGCCCACCACGCAGCAACTCATCCAGGGCGAGCAGGACCTTTACCGCGATCCGCAAATGTCTTTCGGTGCACAGTTGGCTTTGGAGTGGCAGGCCTACACTATGCTGCGCAAACTCTACGACGGCGCTCGAAATTATCTTCCTTTGTGGAACAATCCCGATGAATTCCACGAGGCTTGCGAGTATTACTACGCCCACATCGGCGCAACCGAGAAAGAGCACAAAGAAGAGTCCCTGAAAGCAGTAAAGCGTTATGCCACGAGCGAAGAAAACCTGGCAAAGATGATGGAGGGCTACCATCGCCACCTTGACCTGATTTTCAATTTCTGGCAAGGGCTTTTCCACGCGCTCACCACGATTCCGGAGCGCTCAACCGCTGCCGCGTGAAAACGTGTATCAGCTTAGAAAAGGCTGTGTCTTGAAGAATAAAGGTGGAAGAACGGCCCTTTAGGGCGGTGTTAGTGATCCCAGGTCACCGGGGCTTTAGCCCTGGTGGCAGAGATCTGAGGAATTTTTCTGGATACTGTATTTTCCTAAGATGCCATAGCCACATGGAGATGCCGTGGAATTCGAGAAGGCACACAACCAACAATCACCAACGGTTGACTTTTCTGTCTTTCAGCAGCTTGACGTCCGCGTAGGCCGCATTACCGCAGTTGAAATTGCCGAGGGGTGCCGTGTGGCTGCCTACAAACTGGAGTTGGACTTTGGCCCGGAGATCGGCACGCGCCGCAGCATCGCGCAAGCCACCAATTATCCTCCAGAGGCCCTGGTCGGACGCCAGGTTCTCGCTGTCGTCAATTTCAAGCCACGCCAGATTGGAAAACATATTTCCGAAGTTCTGGTTCTGGGCGTGCCTACGCAAGAAAAAGGTACGGCGCTGGTTGTTCCGGAGATGGAGGCAGCTTTAGGTGGCAGACTCTTTTGACCAAGGAAGGTATTTATGGGTGACGGAGCTAATGACCAACAAAGCTTCGATGTAATCGTTGTAGGTGGCGGGCCTGCAGGATCGACAGTAGCATCCTTTATCGCCATGGAAGGCTATAAGGTGCTCCTGCTCGAACGGGAAAGGTTTCCCAGGCACCAGATCGGTGAGTCTCTTCTACCGGCGACGATCAATGGAGTCTGCGTGATGCTGGGGGTAAGTGAAGAACTGGCACAAGCAAACTTTACTTACAAACTGGGAGGCACCTATCGCTGGGGCCGACATCCTGAACCCTGGAGTTTCACTTTTGGGCCTTCTTCTATGGTACCCGGCAGCCAGGCATTTGCGTATCAGGTAGAACGAATGAAGTTCGACCACATTCTTCTGAACAACGCGCGCAAAAAAGGCGTGGACGTTCGCGAGCAGCATACCGTGACTGAAGTTCTGGAGGAAGCAGGCCGTATCACAGGCGTCGGATTTACTGATGCTCACGGTAATAAGAAGACTGCAAGAGCTCGCTACGTGATCGATGCTTCTGGGAATACCACTACTCTTTCCCGGAATGTCGGCGAGCGCGTCTATTCCAAGTTCTTTCAGAATGTCGCGCTTTACTGCTATTTCAAAGACGGCAAGCGATTGCCTGCTCCCAATTCCGGAAATATCCTGTCGGAGGCATTCAGGGAAGGCTGGTTCTGGTACATTCCGCTGAGCAGCGAATTGACCAGCGTGGGAGCAGTAGTAGCGCGCGAACATGCCGACAAATTGAAGGCTGGACCGGAAGCGGCCATGCAACGTTTTATCGAATCCACGGTCATGGTAAAAGATTTTCTCAGCCCCGCAACTCGAATTACCGAGGGACCCTACGGACAATATCGCATCCGCAAAGACTATTCGTATTGCAACACGCGCTTCTGGGCGCCGGGCGCATTACTGATCGGCGACGCCGCATGCTTTGTTGATCCGGTCTTCTCGTCGGGCGTGCATCTGGCCACCTACTCCGCCCTGCTTGCGGCACGCTCCGTGAATAGCTGCCTGCGCGGCGAAATTGGTGAAGAAAGATCATTCAGTGAATTCGAGGAGCGTTACCGCCACGAATTCAGCAACTTTTATCAGTTCCTGGTTGCCTTTTATGACATGGATAAAGACATGGACTCCTACTTCTGGAGCGCCCGCAAGGTGCTGAACACAGAAGAAAGGGCCAACGATGCCTTCATTCGCCTGGTCTCCGGAACCTCTTTCACCGGTGAGCCGCTATTTTCCAATGCTGCTGAATTCTTCCAGGCCCATGTAGGAGTGGGCGACTTGTTTAGAAAGGCTTACGAACAAGCCACAAATCCAATTGACGACGGCAACTTCGATACCACCCAATTCGACACCGCGAAGTTCAACCCCAAAGATTTTATCCGCGACTTCAGAAGAGGAATCGTAACGCTAATTCGGCAGGCCAACAGCCAAACGCCTCGACACGAAGCACCGCTGTCGGATGGCGGTCTGGTTCCCTCGGCAAATGGCCTTTCCTGGGTTGAGCCTGTAGAAGTGTAGTTTTCGAACGCTGTATGTTGAGCATTAACTGGCTGGTGCAACAATGCCAACGGCATCGCTTATCAAGTTTGTAGGCATTTGAATAAGGAACTGTATAAGTCGGAAGATAAATCTAAAGCCGCTGTTCCTATTGAGTGCATTGTTCCTGCCCACTGCTCAAGAGGCCGTGGCCCAGCCTACGTGCAGATAGATCACCACCAATACAGGTTGGGACGCGACAAAAGATCTTGTGCGCCGGAAAGAAAATTGCTCATTTGTTCCTGGGAGAGACCGGCACGGATCCGAGCATAGTAGGGGATTTTTGTCAGGTCATGGCGTGCTCGCCAATAGTCCCAACTGATTTTGGCGAAGTGCGTATGATCGAAATACTCGCGAACCTGCGGGTCGTTCAGAGAGGCAAGGTCGCCCTCGACGTGATATTTGAAAAACCACTCCAACCGATTC
>DASZEU010000529.1:0-3549 GCA_035940535.1 Candidatus Angelobacter sp. | reverse complement strand
TTCGTGAGCAGGTGTTTCATATCTGGTCGAATTGGATGGGCTGGGCGGTGTCCAATCCTGAGAAGTGGCGCGTGCTGGCGCAGCTGGGCGTTTCAGACGAGATCACGCCAGCGACCCGCGCTGCGGGGCATAAGACCATGGTTGGTATCGGCGAGCTGCTGGAACTGAGTCGCGCCAACGGCCCCCTGCGTAAAACTCCGATGGGCTTTGTCGTCGCGATCATGAACTCGTTGGCGGAGGCAACAATGGATTTCATGATCCACGATCCAACCAACGCGAAAAAACATTGCAGGGTCGGGTTCGATGCCCTGTGGCGCGTATTAACTTAATTTTTTGTCCTATTAATGACTGACTAGACAAACAACTAAGTGAGAGAAAATATGTCGAATACTGTTTTGGAAAATCCTTCAGATCGCAAGGCGTACATCATCACCGGCCCGACTTCCGGCATAGGTCGCTTCACGGCACTTGAGTTGGCCAAGCACGGCACGGTCGTCCTGGTCGGCCGCGACCGCGGAAAGCTCGACGAGGTGCAGAAGACCATCGAGCAAAAGGGGCAGCACGCGGTTTCGGTCGTGTGCGACTTGTCCGATCTTGCGAGCGTGCGGCGCGCGGCTGCGGAGATCATCGCGCTCCATCTCCCGATTGTCGGGCTGCTCAACAACGCGGGCATTATGCCAATGCACGCCACCAAGAACGCACTGGGCTGGGACATGACATTCGCAACGAACCATCTCGGACCGTTCGCGCTGACAGAGGCGCTCGTGCCGCATCTCCCCGACGGCGCGAACGTCGTCTTCGTCTGCTCCGGCGTAGAAGACCCCGAGCGCAAGCCCGCCAAGGCCGCCGGCTTCCGCGGCGGTCGCTATATCTCTGCGGCGGCGAGCGCACGCGGCGAGTGGAAACCTGGAGGTGCCAAGAACCCGGGCTGGGACGCCTACGCCACGTCGAAGCAGTGCAATCTCGCCACGGTGATGATGTTCGCTCGTGAGACGCCGCGGTTACGCTTCAACGCGCTCGAACCGGGCTTTACGCCAAACACCGGCCTTGGGCGGGATGCCAACGCCTTCCTCCGCTTCTTGGCGAACTACATCCTTCCGCTGCTGGCTCCCCACATCAAGTATTGGAGCAGCCCGAAGAGAGCCGCGAGGGTGGCCACCAATGTCCTGATCGATGCATCCGGTCAGACCGGCATGTACTACGACGAGGGCGGCCATCCGATGCTCGGCTCCGCGCTCGTGCGCGACCCGAAGTTCACGGATCGCGTCGTCGCCGAAACGCGCGCACTGCTGGCGACGATTCCACAAGTTAACGGAGGCGAAATGATTTCGTTCACCCCTGCAATTCGTCACGCCGAGCTTGAGTCGAAAACACACCGTTAGGAGATGAAACCATGCAAATCAAGGATCACGTATTCATTGTGACGGCGCTTCGTCAACTGAGCAGATGTTCAAGGTATATCCTTGGACGGAGAGGCAAAGGCTATGAATCCTCGGCCACTCTTGCATCTTGAAGGTGCCGCTGTGCTTATCGTCAGCCTCTTCTCCTACCACTGGAGGCAGGGCAGTTGGCTTCCATTTGCCTTGCTGTTTCTTGTGCCGGATCTCTCAATGCTGGGCTATGACGCCAATGTTCGCGTTGGAGCGATCACATACAATGCCATCCACACCTACGTGGGACCATTGGTATTGGCTGGTTACTCGTTCGGGTCGAATCGCCCTGCGATTTTTTCGCAGTCTCTCATATGGATCGCTCACATCGGTCTTGACCGAATGCTTGGATTTGGGTTGAAGTATCCGACTCGGTTCAACGACACTCATCTGAACCCCGATCGGCACACTCTGTCGATTGGGAATTAACGCAGTTTTTCAACGGCTACCAGGCTGTACCTTCCGGTTGAACTATGAAACAACCAGGGCATAACCCAAAGTGGAGGAGCCCTTTTGAGCAGTTGTAGCAGTTGTCGTGGATAACACTCAGCCAAATCCCGTGAAGTTCTCTGAGGGAGAATCCCTGGGTCAATGCGCAGCGCGTGGAGGTCTGGGGGCGGCCTGGCTATTTAGAGGGCCGTCCTCCCATTGTTACGGTTGCACGGAAGCGCCGAAAAGAACCGGACTCACCATGGTTTCAATCCTGGCTGCCATCTCCTCGGCGGGGATACGGTTGGGGGTCTGAAACCAGCGGCGCGCGGCTCCAAAAACGGCCCAGGCCGCGGTGGTCGCCAGCAGTGCCGCATCGACACCGGGTGCCAGCCCATGATGGGCAAGGCCTTCCTTGAACATATCCTCGACGACGGGGATGATGGAGCCTTCGAGCGGTATCTGAGCCAACTGACCGGGGCAACTTGTGGTTTCAGCGAGATAGTCGCAGACACCGAGTGCAATGGCGCGCAGTGCCCCATTGCAGTCGGTAAAGGTGATGCCGCGGCGCTCTATCAGGTCGCGGAACCGCACGCCTGTCATCGCCTGCAGCAATGCGTTCTTGTCTGGATAGTGCAGGTAAAAGGTGGCCCGGTTTAGCGTCGCGTCATCGGCTATCGCTTGGACGGAGATGTCTTCGAACTCCTTCTTTTTCAATAATCTTTCTAGTGAATCCATGAGCATCCGGCGGCTGCGCAGAATGCGTGGATCCGTCGTTCCGGTCTCGGGTTGGAGAAGCTGGGCCATCCCTACCGTAAGGATACCTTCTTGCAGACTAAAGCGACACTTGTTTATTTTCTTGAATCGACATATGTTTATTAGTAATCAACTGTCGTGTAGGAGGAATTCTCAATGTCAACTCTGCTTCATATCGATTCCAGCCCACTCTACGGTCGGTCAGTCTCCAGCGAGCTAACCGCAGTGTTCGTCACTCAATGGAAGGCTTCGCACCCGGATGGAAGGGTCATAGATCGCGACCTCAACGCAACAGCAATGCCGCCGATCAATGCGGAATGGGTCGGTGCCGTCTACACGCCGGAAGAGGCCCGCACTCCGCAGCAGAAGGAATTGCTTTCGCTCTCCGACTCCCTGCTCGCCGAATTGGAGCAGGCCGATGAGTACGTCATCGGAGTGCCGATGCATAACTTTGGTGTGCCTTCCGTGCTCAAGCTATGGATCGACGAGATTGCGCGTGTCGGCAGGACCTTTTCCTACGGCGACGGAAGGCCCAAGGGCCTGATTGTCGGCAAGAAGGCGACCTTCATCATCGCAACGGGCGGGATCTACGACGCCCAGACGCAGATGGCCTCGTTCAATTTTGTGGAGCCCTATCTGCGGTCCGTATTTGGTTTTCTTGGCGTGACAGACGCGACCTTCCTCACCGCAGGTGGGACCAGCGCGCTGAACCAGGGGAAGGACCGGAACACATTTCTCGCACCCCACCTTCAAGCCGTGCAGACGCACGCGCAGACCTTCTAAGAGAGGACACTCATGAAAAATACTTCAATTGTTGCTCGCTATTTACTGGGCCTGATGTTTACGGTTTTTGGGTTGAATGGATTTCTCAACTTTATCCACCAGCCGCCGCCCACGAATCCGCTGGCGTTACAGTTTTTTGGCGCCATCGTCG
>DASZEU010000528.1:0-5152 GCA_035940535.1 Candidatus Angelobacter sp. | reverse complement strand
GATCGTCTGCTGGTAACCGATCAGTGCCTGCCGCTGTTGTGATTTGGCGAAGCGCAGGTTGTTGCGCAAGGCGCCACCGTCAAAAATGGGCTGCGCCAGGCTGGCTGCATAAGTTCCGACTTCGCCAGGAACGGGAATATGGGAACCATCAAACTGGCTATGCCCCCATGCTCCTCCTCCTGACCCGAGCAGCGATATCTGTGGGAAGAACAAGGCTTTGGCGACTCCGATGTTGGCGTTGGCGGCAACCAGGTTGTGCTCGGCTTCGCGTATGTCTGGCCTGCGCTCGAGCAGCGCCGAAGGCAGCCCCGCCGGTAATTGCGGCGGAAGGTTCTCACTCCATTGCCAGCCATCCTGGGTCTCGGTGCCAATGGCCATTCCGCGAGCGACGTCCTGCGGATAATCCCCCAAAAGGATGTTGATCGCATCTTCCGTCTGCGCGATTTGTCGTTCCAGATCGGGAATGCGCGCATTGGCGGTGTCGAGCAATTGCCGGGCCTGGAGCACGTCCAGCTTCGTCCCTACGCCGTGCTGCAGGCGCAGTTCGGTGAGCTTGACCGAATCCTCCTGCGTCCGCACTGTGTTTTTCGTGATCTGAAGCTGCAGGTCGAGATCGCGAAGCAGAAAGTAGTCGCTGGCCACATCGCTTACCAGCGTCAGGATTACGGTTTGCTGTGCATCCTGGCTGGCCAGCAGTTGGGCGCGAGCGGCTTCGGTTGCCCGCCGGTAGCGCCCGAATAAGTCCACTTGAAAGATGGCGTCAGCAGCCAGCATAAAAATGTTGGATTTGATATTCCCCTCCGACTTTCCGCCGCTGTACTCGGGGTTGACCGAGATCACAGGAAACTGGTTCGCGCGCACGATACCGGCCTGCGCTCTTGCAGCGGTGACGCGCTCCACTGCCAGTTGCAGATCATAGTTTTGCTTGAGCGCCTTTCGGATCAGATCTTGCAATTGCGGATCGTGGAACACCTCCCACCAGGGTAGATCGGCAAACGATTCGGTTTGGATCTGCCCCTGTTGGGATTCGCCAGGGAAGCTCGAAGGCATTGGCACAGGGGGCCGGTGATAGTTGGGGCCGACCGTGCAGCCAGAGAGTACCAGCGCCAGCAGGATCACAAACGTCCACGATGCTTTTATTCGAAGTGTAGATTTCAAATTATGCATTTTGCTCACCTCCCGTCGTCGTGGAATGTTCCGATCGACTGAGAAATCGCTCACGAGGCGCTGCTGACCATCGTTCCACCAGATAAAAGCACGCAGGGATGCAGAAAACCCCGAGCATAGTCGCGGCCATCATGCCCCCAATCACGGTGGTACCCATGATCTGACGCGCGACGGAACCGGCGCCGGAGGCGGTCCAAAGCGGGACGCAACCCAGGATGAAAGCAAAGGACGTCATCATGATGGGCCGCAGTCGAAGCCGGGCGCCCTCAAGCGCTGCCTCCGTCAGAGACTTGCCATGTTCGTATTGCTCCTTGGCAAATTCCACGATCAGAATCGCGTTCTTGGCGGCCAGGCCGATGAGCATCACCAGTCCGATCTGCGCGTAAACATCGTTCTCCATCTGAAGCATGTAAGGCGGCACGAAGAGGCTCAGGACCACACGGCGCAGCCAGAGCACTCCAAAGGCGCCGAAAACCGCCACCGGCGTGCTCAGCAGAACGCTGAACGGTAAACTCCAGCTCTCATAGAGCGCCGCCAGAATCAGAAAAACGAACAGCAGTGAAAATCCAAAGACGAGCGACGACGATATTCCCTCGCGCGCCTTTTGTTCCTGGTAAGACATGCCCATGTAGTCGAAGCCCATTTCGCGCGGCATGGTTTGCTTGAAAACGTCTTCCAGGGCTGCCGTGGCCTGATCGGAGCTGTAACCGGGTGCGGCAATCGCGTTGATCTGCGCGGACCGATACTCGTTGTAGCGCATGGTGAACTCAGGACCGGAACGGGTCTCGAATTTTGCCAGCGCGGAAAGTGGCAGCGCCTCCCCCTGGCTGTTGCGCACGTAGAACTGCGCCAGGTTGTCCGTATTCGACCGGTACGGCGCCTCGGCCTCAACATACACCTGCCAGGTGCGGCCGAAGTCGTTGTAGTAATTCACAAACAAGCCGCCCATGTAGGCCTGAATGGTGTTGTAGACATCGGTCAAGGCCACACCTTGCTTCAACGCTTTGTCCCGATCCACATCGATGAACACTTGCGGCACGCTGGGCACAAAGGTCGTGCTGACGATGCCAAGCTCAGGACGCTTGCGCGCTGCTGCCAGGAATTGATTCAGGTTATTGGTAAGAAACTGGATGTCCTTGCCGGCACGATCCTCCAGAACGAACGTGACTCCTCCGGAAGTGCCAACGCCGGGTATGGCCGGCGGCGAGAAACCGAAAGCCGTTCCTGCCGGCAGCCGCTTGAGTTCCTGGTTTAAACGCACCTTGATGGCTTGATATTGTTCGGCGCTACTCTTGCGCTCGCCCCATGGCTTCAGGCTGACCCAAAAGAAGCCGTTGTAACTGGTCCGGACAAAACTGCGCAAGCTAAATCCCACCACGCTGGTCGTGTACTCAACTCCCGGCGTATTTGCCAGAACTTCCTCCACCTGTTTCGCTGCGGCGCTGGTGCGTTCCAGAGAGGCAGCATTGGGGAGTTGCATGTCGATATAAACGTAACCCTGGTCTTCATCGGGCAGGAAGCTGGAGGGCAGACGGTTGGCGAAGAAGATTCCAGCAAGGCCGCTCACTGCCAGCAGCGCCAGCACGACAACGCTTTTTTGAATCAGCCGGCCTGACCAATGGACGTAGCCGTCCGTGGCACGGCTGAAGATGCGATTGAACCAGTTGAAGAACCGTTGCAATAGCCCGTGGCTCTCGCGCTTTCTGCGCAGCAGGAGTGCAGCCAGTGCTGGGCTGAGCGTGAGCGCATTGAAGGCGGAGAGTACCACCGAAATGGCGATGGTGATGGCGAATTGCTGATAGAGCCTTCCCGTGATGCCCGGGATGAAAGCGGTTGGCACAAACACCGACGAAAGAACCAGGGCGATGCCAATGACCGGGCCGGAGAGTTCTTCCATGGCTTTTCGTGCCGCATCCTTCGGATTCAGTCCCTCCTCAATGTGGCGTTGCACACCTTCGACAACGACAATGGCGTCGTCCACGACCAGCCCAATGGCCAGCACCAAGCCAAACATGGAAAGAGTATTGATGGAAAACCCGAACAACGGAAACAAGACAAAGGTTCCCACCAGAGAAACGGGTACGGCCAACAAAGGAATCAGAGTGGCGCGCCAATCCTGAAGGAAGAGATACACGACCAGGATCACCAGAATGATTGCGATCACCAGGGTTTCGATAATCTCTCTCATTCCTTCTGTGACCGGTAGCGTCTGGTCAAGCGATATGGCGTAGTCAACATCCTCGGGAAACCGTTGCTTCATCTGGGCCATGAGCTTCCGGACACCGGCAACGGTTTGCACAGCATTGGTTCCGGGCAATTGATAAACGGCAATACCGGCAGCAGGCTTGCCATTCAGGCGGCACATCATGCTGTAGTCCTGTGAACCCAGCTCGACGCGGGCCACGTCTTTGACGCGAACGGTCCCGCCGTTAGGGGCTTCGCGCACCACAATCTCGCCGAATTGTTCCGGTGTTTTCAGGCGGCCTTGCGCCAGCACTGTGTAGGTGAACTGCTGGTCGCCTTGGGCCGGCTCGCCGCCAATCTGACCGGCCGGATTCACCGCGTTCTGCGCCTGGATCGCCTTCACGATGTCAGTCACCGTCAGACCAAGTTTGGCGAGTTGGTCGGGCTTCACCCAGAGCCGCATGGCATACTGCCCCGCGCCGAAAATCGTGCTCTGACCGACACCGTACAAGCGCGCGATGGGGTCATTGAGGGCGATATAGGCATAGTTGGCCAGATAGGTTGCATCGCGAGTGCCGTGTGGCGAGAAAATCGGGATCAGCATGAGCGGGGCAGTGGCCGACTTCTTGAGGGTGACTCCGTAGTTGTTCACCTCGGGCGGCAACTGGCCGTTGGCCAACTGCTCGCGCGATTGCGTGAGCATCAGGTCCATGCTGGGATCAGTCTTGAGGTCGAAATCGGTGAGCAACGTCGTTTGATGGTTGGCGGTGGCGTTCAGGGAGTACATGTAGGCCATGTTGTCCACTCCATTGATTTGCTGTTCGATGGGCGTGGCAACTGCTTGCTCGAGGGTTTGTGCGTCTGCACCCACATAGGTGGCTTGCAACATGATTTCCGGTGGGGCGATGCTCGGAAACTGAGCTACCGGCAAGGTAGCGATGGTAACTGCGCCAATGATTACAGTAAGGACCGCAATCACCATCGCCACGATGGGCCGGTTTATGAAAAACTTGGACATGGGGCGTTATTCCTTTCAGCCTTGAGTAATCACAACTCAGCGGTTATTTCTCGTTACTCGTGAATGGTTTAGGTTGCACCAGCATGCCGGGCTTGAGGTTTTGCTGACCTTCGACGACTACCCGTTCACCAGGTTTTAATCCGTCCTGGATCACCCACATCGTGCCGGTGCGTCCTCCGACGTGGACGGGGCGCATGGCGACGCGGCTGTCGGTTCCGACAACAGCAACCGTATAGCTGCCCTGCTCCTCGCTCACAGCGGCCTGAGGGACCAATAATGCGTTTTGCTGCAGGCGGAGAATGGCCCGCACCTTGCCATACTGCCCGGGACGGAGAGCGTTGCCGGGATTGGGAAAGAGAGCGGCCAGTTGGATCGCGCCCGTGCTTTGATTGACTGCGCGATCGGCAAAATAAAAATGGCCTTCTTGGGGATAGGTCGTGCCATCCGCCAAGATGAGCTGCAGTTTCCATCGCTCCGGACCGGAGTCCGAGAGCTTTTTCCGCAAGGCGAGATATTCCTGTTCGCCCACACTGAAGTAGTCTCTGATCGGGTCAAGCATCGAGACCGTCGTCAGCGCCCCGCTGCTGGTGCTCACCAAATTGCCGACCTGCGCCTGAGCAACACCGGCCACGCCGTCGATTGGAGAAATAATGCGAGTGAAGTTGAGGTTGATGCCGGCCGTTTCGACCGCTGCGCGGCTGGCCTGAATCTGAGCTTTGGCGGAGCCGATCGCTGCTTGCGCGGCCCGCACCTGCGCTTTATTCGCAAGGTTGGTCTGGATTG
>DASZEU010000527.1:0-8780 GCA_035940535.1 Candidatus Angelobacter sp. | reverse complement strand
ATTTGTGCTGTTCTCGTTTTTATTTGCCTTGGCCCAGTCGTCAACTCCTGTGCCTACGAAAGATGGCGCGGCCAAAGCGATTTTGTCTGACGCTACGCTTCCCAGCAAGGAAGAAGTCGACGCAGCCCTCAAACGTACCTTTGGTTATGACCCTGCCATCACCTGGGAGATCTATGACATTCGGCCATCCGTCATACCAGGCGTGCCGGAGGTATTGGTCTCGGTGAATAAGCAGGCGCCGAGTCATATCTATCTGTCACCAGACCGCGAGAATGCCATCATCGGCAACTTAATTCCCTTTGGCAACAACCCCTTTGCCTCGGCGCGGGCCAAGCTGCAGGCTGCCGATGGTCCGGCCAAAGGTCCGCAGACACCAGTGATCTCCATTATTGAGTTCAGCGATTTGGAGTGCCCGCATTGCAAAGCGGCCCAGCCTGTCCTGGAGAAGCTGGTCACAGATTTTCCCCAGGTCCGTTACGTATTCCAGCAGTTTCCTCTGCCGGCCTCGTTCCATCCGTGGGCGATGAAGGCCGCGCAATACTCTGATTGCTCCGCCCATGGCGACAACAAAGAAGCCTTCTGGAAATTTACCGACAGCGTTTTTGAAAACCAGGGAGGCATTGCGGCGGCCACCGCCGATGACAAGCTGAAGGAACTGGCTACAGCCGCAGGCTTGAATGCGCAACAGATCGCCACGTGTGCCGCTAGTCCGGCGACCGAAGCCCGGATCAAGAAATCACTGGACTTGGGGCAGGCGCTGGAGGTAAACGAGACGCCCACCGTCTTCATCAATGGACGCAGAGTGCAATCCATTGCCAGCATTCCTTACGATCAGTTGAAGAACCTAGTGCAGTTCGAGATTGATCACGCCGGGAAGTAGCTTACCGCTGATCGACGGCCGCTTCATGCACCGCTTTGCGGATCACGCGGGGGGTGACCACGATCAATAACTCTTGGTGAATGTGTTCTTTGGAATTCTTGTTCAAGACCGTCTTGACCAGCGGTATCTGCCCGAGGGCTGGATAGCCTTTGGTGGAGCGATTTTCCTGGTCCGTAACCGAGCCGGCGATTACCGCTGGCTCGCCATCGGTAACGGTAATGGTTCCCTTGAATTCCCGATTGGTGATATCGGGAACACCATTGAGCTGCTGGCCGCCTAGTGCTCTGATCTGTAGCTCCAAGTCCAAGGTAACTCGCTCGCCGCTGTGATAATGGGGAGTGGCCTTGACGGTCAGCCCCAGATCTTCGTATTGGACCGATGGGAAAGACGATCCCACCACTGGCTGGCCATTGCCAGTTATGGAAACGTTGCTAAACGAGCTAATCAGGATGGGAAAGCGCGTGCCGATGCGCAGCGTTGCTGCGTTGCCATCGCTGGCACGGACCGTCACGTGCTCCAACGATTTGCTCATGGAGTTACTAAAGCTGAGGTGGCCGTTGATCGGTGAAGTGCTGATGCCAGTGAGGCCGTATCCTCCACCAAAAAATATGAACGGCGCAAGCAGCGGCGATCCCTGTAGCGAGCTGAGTGAGCCAATAGGGATTTTCGTGGGATCGATCGTCCCGGTCTTCAAAAGTTGGTCGATGATGGGCTGGGCCGCCGGGCCGAGCACCCGGTAAATCTCAAAGGGAATATTAAAGATCGAAAAGTCGTTGGGAAGGTCCAGCCCATACTGCCGTAATTTATCGAGGTTGATCTCGTAGGCCTTCAGATCGACCAGCACCTCTGGCTTGGCGGCCATGATCTCATCCAGCATGGGAGCAATCAAGTCAATCTGCTCCTTGGACGCTCGCACGACGATTGTGTTCTTGGCAGGCTGCAACGTTACCAAACGCACTTCCAGAACAGTACGGATTACGTTGACCAGATCATTCAGGTCGGTAGGCACAGCCGCGTTGTTGACATAAAACGTCCGCATGGAGAGCCGCTCATATTGACGGCGCATGTCCTGCGTATCGTTGGCAACGATAGCATGACTCTTGGAAAGCGGCGCCCAAAATGTCTTAGTCACTTGGCCGGCCAGCTTCATGGCGGTGTAGAAGTCTACGTCCTGCACATCGAAGCGCACCTGATGAGGTGTTATTTGTTCGTAGACCAGCGAAATACCAAAGGCCTGCGCAATCTGTTCGTATAAGGCCCGCGTGTCTCCCCTGACATGGAATGATGCCTTAACCGGCTTGGGAACAACTTCAACCTGGTCGACCGCAGCCAGCAGAGTAAGAATGTGCTCGCGTTCGGGATTCTCGGACGGAGAAACGTCCCTCAGCCTCTGCTGCACGTAGGCATTTTGTGGATCAAGGGCCAGAGAGGCGCGGAACTGACTGGCCGCTTCAGCCTTGTTCCCCTTCTCCGCTAATTGATTGCCGCGCTGCACATAACTGCCAGCTATCTGGAGCTTAAGCATCTCGCGTGCAGTAAGGTACTCAGGATTGCCGGGAGCCAGGGTAGCAGCGACGGTCGCAGCCTCCAGGGCCTCTTCGATCTTGCCGGCTTTCTGCAAAGTAATCGCGTGCTGAAAGCTCTTTTGCGCCTGCTTGAGTTCGTCTTTAGACGGAGATTTATCCGCCGCCTGGCACGCAAGGCAAAATAACAGGACCACGATGTAAAGCCGACGCTTCATGAATAGTTCATTCTACCGTGAATGACCGCCAAAACGTTGGAACGCCCGAGAACCGAAATTATGCAGAGAAATCTGGTTAATTCCCGATCGTCCCCCGTTAGTATCGTTTCCGATTTCGCTTGACCCCCTTACATAGCTTCTTGATTCTCTGCTTTGCATCTCTGCGCGCATTGTCGTCGAATTGGAGAGCTGTGTGCCGCAGCTCTCTTTGCAGCTTGAGATAGCTGCGCCACCGCTCCTGGCTCAACTTGCCGTGCACCAATGCTTCTTGAACAGCGCAGCCTCGGTCTGCTTGGTGGCTGCAATCACGAAACTCGCAGCATCCAGCCAAAGTTTCAATCTCCGGAAAGGCGCTCTCCAAAGAAGACGGCTCAGACCATAGCTGGAGTTCCCGGATGCCGGGATTGTCAAGAATCAGCCCTCCGCTGGGCAGGATGAATAATTCGCGCTGGGTAGTGGTGTGGCGTCCTCGGCCATCGCTCTCCCGAGTCGGTTGAGTCTCCTGAGAGTTGGCGCCCAGCAACTGATTCACAATCGTGGATTTGCCCGCGCCCGAAGAACCAATCAACGCTGCTGTCCGTCCTGATTCCAGGTAATACAGCAGAGACGAAGCGCTATCAAAAGAAAGAGCGTTTATAGGAATAATGGGAACTCCGGGAGCGACCGATGCAACGTCTTTCATTCGGCCCTCCACATCGCTGCAAAGATCGGCCTTGGTAAGCACAATCACAACTGGAGCCCCGCTTTCGGCGGCGGCTGCCAGATACCGCTCCAGGCGGCGCAGATTGTAATCGTGGTCCAGACCGCAAACCACAAAAAGGATGTCGATATTAGCGGCCATGACTTGCTCGGCAACGACGCGTCCCGCGGCTTTGCGTGAAAACCTGCTGCGTCGCGGAAGCACTTCGTGAATGATGGCCAGATCACCTGGAGCATACTGCCGGAATGTAATCCAGTCTCCCACTACTGGCAGCTCAGGTTCATCGGCGCGATAGAGGAGCGCACCGGCAAGCTCTGCCGTAGTCTCTCCAGCCTCGGTGTAAATCGAATAAATATGGCGATTGTGGGTGAAAACACGTCCTGGCAACAGCCCTGCATCTTTGTGACTGGCAAAGGCTTCAGCCCAAGCCCCATCCCATCCTGCAAGTTCTAACTGCATTTGAAATACTCCATTTTTCTCCGCGTAGAGGCGCAGAAAGACGTGCATTGACACGTCGGAAAATATGTTTGGGAAACAAACGAATGGAGCGAATTAGCGGATGGCAGTCATAGGCTAGAATGATAGTTTAGCTGGAAGTGAGTCAGCAAAGCAAAAATCTGTTGTGTAAAAGCGTGCAACGAAAGTCCGTGCGCCATTCTGGGAGATGGCTCGGCGGATGAGACCTCAACAGACTCTTACTGGTTCCAGAACTGTTATCGCCCGCGAGCGTTTTTTGCGCCACAGCTAAAAGCCCTTTGTATTTGCGATTCAACACAGCCCTAAAGGGACACTCTTCTGCCGGTGCTTAGAAAATTGCAACTGCGTGTACTTGGCAAAGGGACACCGAGAAAAGCCTGGCTCAATCAGTTTCAATGCTAGAAAAAATCAAGTAGAAAATCACCGGAACCAAGCTGTGATTACCAAGATCGTAACGAAGGCGGTTCCGAAAGCAAGAAAGACAACTTGAAAAGCGTCTCTGACTCCAACTTGGCCTAAAAGGAAACTCTTGAGAAGGGTAGGATAACTTTTGTTTGGTGGCGTCGGAGCAGGGGGAAGCTGCTTATCCGGAAAGATCGAGTTATGCTCATCAACAAACCGGTTGAGGGCATTGCAGAAATATTCGCCTTCTTTGCGAATCACCCGTAGAGCAATCCTTGAGGCTAGAACGCCCAGAAGCGACACCACCAAGATCAAACTGAAGCGAAATTTGAAAGGAATTTTTTCTGAGTTGAAAAGAAGCAACTGAGCAGACAAAATCAAAGAGTTAAGCCAAGTGAAATGTTTTTCTTCTTCCCAGAGAGCAGCGTGGTGAAACACTCTAATACTCTGGGCAAACTGAAGCCTTGCAATGTCGCTCATAAGCAGCCTCCGTCGAGATCGCCTTAACCTTCTTTGAGCGAAGTTCGACCCGCTTTAAATTGCTACTGCTTACATCTGATTCAAATAATTCACGATATCTGGGCTGTCGAAGTCTTCTTGGCCAACTATTTTGCGGCGCACCTTTCCAGAGGCGTCGATGATATAGGTCTCGGGAAACATGACAGTCCCATAAAGCGCGGGGGACTTCTTTTCCGGGTCCCATACGGTCAGCAGGTCGATTTGGTGGTCGCGCAGAAATTTATGATATGCATCTGGATCGTCGTCCACACTCACGGCCAGGATGGTAAGGTTCCGTCCCATGCGCCTTTGCAACTGGGTCAGCGAAGGCATCTCCCGAATGCACGGCACGCAGTATGAGGCCCAAAAGTTCAATAGGATTGGTTTCCCTTTGAGATCATGGAGAGACACGACGCGATCAGAGTCCCGCACAGTAAAATCAGGGGCCGGATCGCCAATCAGGCGGGGTTTCGATCCGCGGTCACAGCCAGCCATTAAAACAGCCAGCATAACAAGTGCAGCAACGCTCAGTTTCACACCCGTATAATAAACCCATTCCATGCCGTCGAACCAGCAAACACGATCCGTCCAGATCATTGTCCCTGCCCGCAATGAGCAGGATTCGATCGGCCGATGCTTGCAATCTCTTGTCGCCCAGCAAGACATTCAGTTTGCAATTACCTTGGTGGATGACGGATCAACTGATGGTACTCGGGCGATTGCCGAGTCTTTTGCTGCTGTAACGGTAATCAGCTCCGGCGAGCCTGCTGCTGGAGTAACAGGAAAGTGCAATGCCCTGATGCTTGCGGTCGCGCACCAAGTAAACAGCGCACAAGCAGGAGATAGCAATTCCGAATGGCTGCTGTTTACCGATGCCGACACTTTTCATTGTCCTGGTTCACTGGCAGCCGCAGTGGCGGAGGCAGAGGAGCGCGAAGTCGATCTGCTTTCCTACTCACCTGAGCAGGAGGCCATCACCTGGGGCGAGCAGGCCCTGATGCCGGTGGTCTTTGCCGAGTTGGTGCGTCTCTATCCGCCGGAGCGGACCAACGATCCCACAGATCCCACGGCGGCCGCCAATGGACAATATCTCCTGGTCCGAAGAAGTATCTACGAAGCTCTGGGCGGCCATGCGGCAGTGGCGCACTGTGTTCTCGAAGATGTGGAGCTTGCTCGTCTTTTTAAGACCGCTGGACACAAAATCTGGTTTCGCCACGGAACAGGATTGGTCAAGACCAGAATGTACAGAAGCTTTTCTGCCATGGTAGAGGGCTGGACCAAAAATCTGGCACTGCTTTTTCCCCATCCGGTTCGGCTTGCTTTATTTCGCCTGCTTGAATTTGGAATCATAGCGACACTGACAATGACAGGGATCATGATGGTTCATGATCACCTCATCATGGCCTTATCGCTGCTCGGGGTTGCCACTCTTTTTTATTTACAGTTCATGATGCGTATCAAGAAAGCGCAGTTTCCGTGGAGGGCCAACCTGATGGCCGTATTCGGTGTGCCGCTTTTTGTATTTCTTCTCTTGCGATCGTATCTGCATTCTTCAGTACGCGGTGCGGTACACTGGAAGGGCCGCAAATATGTACATTCTGCACCGCCAGCAATGGTTGATTCATCTACTCTGAAAGGGAATTCCATATTCAAGGGCTGATGCGCATGGTTTATCTCACAAGAAAAGCAGAATTTTCCGCTTCACACCTCTATCACAACCCGGAGCTTAGCTCGGAGGAAAACAAGCGCATCTTTGGCAAGTGCAACAATCCGCACGGCCACGGACACAACTACACTCTTGAAGTCACGGTGAAGGGCGAAGTGGACCAGCGGTCGGGTTTTGTGGTTGACCTGAAAGAACTAAAAGAAATCATGAATCGCGAGGTGATCGAGGCGGTTGATCATCGTTTCCTGAACAAGGAGGTGGCCGAGTTCAAAGACCGCATTCCGACCACCGAGAACCTGGCCATCACTATCTGGGACTGGCTCAAGCCGAAACTGAACGTGGCCGCACTGCATCGTATCCGCGTGTATGAGACGCCCGATCTTTTTGTGGATTACTACGGTGAGGCATGAAAGCTTATCTCACGCGCAGGTATTGGTTTTCAGCGTCCCACCGGCTGCATTGCGATTCCATGTCGCCGGAGGAAAATCGCTCGGTCTATGGCAAGTGCAACAATCCCCATGGTCATGGGCACAATTACGCGCTGGAGGTCACGGTCAGCGGCCAGGTAGATGCCACCACGGGCATGATCTGCAATTTGGCCGATCTCGACGCTTTTGTGAATGAAAAAATTCTGGAACGTTTTGGCCATGAAAATCTCAATACATTAGCGGAATTTCAGGGAGCCGTGCCCACGACGGAAAATCTGTGCATGGAGATTTATCACATCGTGAAAGAAGGATTCCATCATGCAAAAGTCGAAAGGGTCAGGATGGAAGAGACCATGCTGAATTCCTTTGAATACGCTGGCGGCCAAGAGATGAAAATCGGGTGATCGGAATTTCGTTATAGGAAACCATTGTGAAAAAACTCAACGATCAAACCACGCTACTCTCCGCCAGCACCCAGGAGCTGATTCGCGAACTCCTGGTGCGCCTTGGCGAAGACCCGGACCGCGAAGGTCTCCGGAGGACCCCGGAGAGGATGCAAAAAGCATTGGAGTACTTGACCAAGGGACATACCGAGAATCCCGACGAGATGCTGCAAGCCGCTTTGTTTGGCGTGGATTATGACGAGATGGTCATTGTGAAAGACATCGAGATGTTCAGCCTGTGCGAGCATCATGTATTGCCGTTCTTCGGCAAGGTCCACGTAGCCTATATACCCAATGGCAAAGTCATTGGACTAAGTAAAATTCCGCGGATCGTCGATACCTTTGCCCGCCGCCTGCAAATCCAAGAGCGGTTGACTGTGCAGATTGCCGAGACGATTCAGCGGGCCATTCAACCGCAGGGCGTGGGAGTGGTGATCGAAGCCCGCCATCTTTGCGTGATGATGCGTGGCGTGGAAAAGCAACACTCATCGGCTGTCACCTCCCACATGCTCGGCAGCTTCCGCAGTGAGGAAAAGACTCGCGAAGAATTTCTCTCTCTCATCCGCAACGGCAAAAACGGGGGCTCTTTCTAGAGGTGATTAGGGCAGATCAATGGTCCTTGAAAAGCCGTCAATCTGCAGAATGAGTTGGCGAGAATTGCTCCACTGCAAGCGCGCTCGATAAAGATCACTGGAACTAGAATTCGCGAGTGGCACGAGTTTCAACTTTCCGCTCCTGGAAACAATCGCAATCGAACATCGGCGGTTGGACTCTTTGCCGTGCGCCAGCTCTTGATTGTTCGCCGTCCAATCGTAGACACAATCGATGAGAGCTACATGCACCGAATCGGGAGACCAGTATAAAGTGGGCTCGAACTCGTGGATGCCAGGAATCATTCCAGTCAACAGATTGTATTGAGGCATTCGGGAGAATTGTAATGAAACGTTTTCGGAAATTTCTGTTACCTGCGTTGCTGCTCCTGTCTTTGTCAGGGCCACGGATACCTGCGCAGGCTGGCGAACAGGTTCAGGATGCAGGGCTCCGACTGATCCAAAACTATATATCGTCGGGGTGGGACGCTCTGACACGCTCTATGACCAGTTGCGACGCCTTCGTCGATCCTAAAATGACCGCACCCTCAGTGCTCTATCTGCCTGCCGACTTCCCTGCCCCAGCTTCCGTGGAACGTTTACAGCAAGAATGCAAGGTTGAGGTCAAACATCTGCCCATGATGGTCACCCACCCTGGTGAGATTGATCCTGAAAAAGTTCAGCCCGCCGGACTGCTGTTTCTGGAAAATAACTATGTGGTGCCGGGCGGCAGATTCAACGAGATGTACGGCTGGGACAGTTACTTTATCATTCTGGGACTGCTGCGCGCTGGCCGAATCGATCTAGCACGGGACATGGTGGAAAATTTTTTCTTCGAGATTCAACACTACGGCACCGTCCTGAATGCCAACCGGACGTATTACCTGACGCGTTCCCAGCCTCCTTTTTTAACCTCTATGATTCTGGCTGTCTATGACGCAGCCAAAGCCGCCGG
>DASZEU010000526.1:0-12874 GCA_035940535.1 Candidatus Angelobacter sp. | reverse complement strand
CTCATTAAAAAATATCGCCACAATAGTTTCTAAATTCGCATTCTGCGCATCGGGCTCTTACTAGCGTCGGAGGTGGAAGGAGTTCATCTCTCACCATCTCTCGAATGCTAGCTAGCCGTTCTGACACTTCTTTTTTTAATTCCTTCGTAATTTTAATCGCAACGAGTTCACCGACGGGAGCCAGATAAATAAAGCCGGTCTCAACCTCAGTTTGGTATTGTTCTTCTACTAGTACCGCATAGCCTGCCAACTGTGAGATATGATTTCTATACGGACGCCCCCTCGTGTACTTGAAGTCTACTGGAAAATATCCCTGCTGCGATACTATCAGCAGGTCCATTTTGCCTGAAAGACCAAAGCGTTCTGAATGCAGCCATACATGGAAGCGCCGCTCTCCTTCGGTCAGCTTGTACCGGCGCAAACTTCTGCGTTTCTCCAAGGCGTCCAGTTGAAACTCGGCTTCTGTTCCGCGTTGCATTTTGAATGTTACTTTGCGGTCGAGCGGCATCACGGTGTTATAGAAGACGATGCGCGGACAATACTCATACTGCTTTAGATCATTCACTCGCAGTGGTATCAGTTCCGCTGTTTGCATTACTTCTCCTCATGCTTCGCAGTCTGAGCAAACTGCTCAACGTCCATATACATATACGCGTAGCCCGCCGCAGCGACGTCCTTCTCGCATAGCGGCTGGATCATAATCTTAAATGACGGAAACCACCGTCCAGTTGCCGGCCGCTGCGGAAAATCCGGGGAATCCGACGGCTCAAATCGCGACTGCGGCAGATCTTTATACCATCGCTTTTGCCAATCGCGCTGGATCTTGCGGAACCGCTCGTACAATTCTTCCCGCTTGTTGCCAGAGAGTTTTCCGCGAAAGCAACTGTACTGAACTCTCATCAAGCCAAAGTCTTTGCATGCCTCGGCTACCTGGGTCCGGGCCCAATCGTCCTCCACGTCATAGATCACCATAGTTATGACTTCAGTCACTGCTACCACCGGAAGCTAAACGGACGATACGGTCCCTTGCCGCGCAAAAAGCTCACCAGGGAACGCGCCTGCATCTGGATGATCGATCTCACCTGGTACTGCTGCCCCTGAAAAGGCTCCCGCGCAGCCAGCCTTTCCAATACCTTCTGGCTCAAGGCCTTCTTTGTTCCTTCGTCCAGCAAGCCGTCATTCATTCCTACAGGCTGGGCCAGATTGGTGAATGCAATCACTGTGCGATCAACCACCGGCTGCCGGAATTCCTCTACCATATCCAGCACCAGTGAAGGCTTTCCCGGACGATCCACATGCAAATAACCGCCAAAAGGTTCAAGACCAGCATTCATTAGCGCTCCCCAAACCTGGGAATAAAGAATCGCGTACCCGAAATTCAGCATCGAGTTTACCGGATCATTTGCGCCCTGATGCACTCTGCCGGCAAATTCAGTTTTGTTTTCGACAATCGTCCTGATGCCCTCCCAGTAGAGCTTCCCCGCCTTGCCCTCTAGCCCGCGTAGCGTCTCTGAGCAGTCTTCGATATGACTGCCTTTGACTGCACGGACTTTCAGCTCCAGTTCCCGCAGCATCGGCGCCAAACGCGCAATCACCGCATACCGCTCTGGCGCCGCGCCTTTCAGGTATTTGCCGCAATAAAGCAGCAAGTGCCGCTGGTTGCGGATCTTGCCCCGCACTGTAAGCTTGGAAATCTCAACGCCGCGCTCGTCGTCGTACGCCTTGAGCTGCTCCCTTCTGGTCGCGACTGTGGCCGTAAGAATAGGCGATGAAAGCATCGCGTATGGCCTCCCGGAGTGCTCGATGAAGGTCAGGCGAATACCATGCTCGCAGAACTCTTTCAGCAGATCAGAAGACAGTGACACCCCGCGCGAAGCAACCACCACCTCGCTGATGCGGAAGAAAGGAAATTCATACGCTACTTTGCCCTGGATCTTGATCTGCAATCGCTCGCTCTTCTTGCCCAGGTAAATCCCAAATCCTGAAAGGATAAGCTGTGCCGCGTCCTCGGATTGTGCCACCCACGGATCAGCATCGGGATAGCGGCGGATGCCACCTCCATACACTGCCACGCCGCTACCGTTTGAAGCTGCCGCAAGCGATTTGACTGCTCCCACGCTGGTCACAGCTTTTCGGGCAATGAGTTTTTCCGCCCGCGATCGCTCGACTGTCGGGAACGCCAGGATTACACCTTGACCCAACGCGATCTCCTGTCCGGCACGCTCTTCCGGCAGAACAACGCCGAAGTCCGGATCAAACAGCCATCCTGTCTCCGGGATTTCATCCGTGCGTTGCGGTTCCAGCTCGCCGGTAAAGAGGTTAATCTGGCCGAAGCCCTGCGGCTTTACAATGAATGTTGCCATAGCATCTCCACTACACTTGCAAGCCATACTCCGTATACGGAACGTAAGCGATGTGGCACATCAGATCATCGCACCACTTTATCTTTTGTTTCCCTTTGAGCCGGGCAAATTTCCTGCCTGAAACAGGAACAAGATAACGGGCACGAGCGAGCCAGCTTTTCTCAGCAACTGCTTCTTCCAGAAATAACTCAGGCAGTACTTCGTTGCCATCGAACAACTGCTCCCATTGTTGTTCCAGTTCTTGAAAATGACTTTGATCTTGACCACCAAATGGCGTGAACCCCTTCTCAAAATTTTCGCGAATGCGCTGCAATCCCGATGCCATCTGCTGCTGCAAATTGGCTTTCAAATTGTCCGGATATGAGTCATTCAACATGTCTTGAATGTCCATTTCAGCCAGAATGCCAGTCTTTTCAGAGATACATTTCTTAAGCACACCCAAAGTGCTATCTAAATGATCTTTTTCATAAGGCAAATGACCGTTAGCCCCCGGTGGAAAATCCGCATATACAGAAACTTCTGCTGGTCCTCCCGATCGTTCTCCATAACGATTACAGCGCCCGAAGCGTTGTAAGAGTGATTCCAATGGCGCCAATTCTGAGAAGCAGGTGTCATAGCTTACGTCGAGAGATACTTCCACTGCCTGCGTTGCTACTAAAACTCTTTCTCTACAGGGCTTGAGTTCTTTCTCAATCCGAAATCGAGCCTCATTGGTAAATTGGGAGTGCAAAATGTGCAGGTCCTGCACATAAGGCTTCAACGCGTCACATAATTCAATAGCCCGATTGATTTGGTTTACCACCACCAATACAGAGCCCCGGGTTGCGGCATCTTTGATCTGCTTTAGCGAATCGGAGCTAATGGAATGGAATCCCGCAATTTTTGCCTTATGGCGAGGCGGACGATCCATTACATCTTTATCCGGACGCAAGATTGGCAGGCTGCCGAACGTGGTTTGTATCACGTCAGCTAAATGCGCAGGCATAGTCGCGGTCATAAAGAGAACTCTTGCGCCAAGTTGTTCGGTGAGAAATTGTGTCGCAGCAAGCGTAAGAGCCGTAACCTTCGGGTTGTATGCATGAATCTCGTCGAAGATCAGTCGAGCCTGACTCAGTGACTGCATCAGGCCTTCGACACCTTTGGGTTCGAAGAGTAGCCGCAGTATCTGATAGGGGCTGCAAACCCTGACCGGAGAAACATCCAATCGCGCCAAGTCGTTTTGAATACGAGCGGTTCTCACAGCTTCATCTGATCCGTAATTCTTTTCCAACAGTTTCTCAAACGCAGATCGAACCGATCTCCCATGTACTAAGGCAACATGCTCAGTCCATAACTCGGGATCCCGTTGGAGAGCAGGGAAAAAAGTCTCGATAAGACGCGCCTGCATAGCATTCATCGAGGTTTGGTAAGGAAGAAGAATAAAGGTTCGCCCACGGCAACCCGATTCCGCCTGCCGTGTGGACCACAATAATGCTGCCTCAGTCTTGCCAGTTCCTGTGGGTGCAACCAGTATTGCGCTGCCCTGTTGATCTACTGATTTCTTCTGATGTGACTTAAGCTCCAGCGAGCCAGTCTTTTTGGTGACTGCTTGTTTAACCGTGCCAGTCTCCTCAAGGCCCACACTCAATGAATGCGGATTGGCACTGGCCAAGTGGTCCGCCAGCAGGATCAGACCTCGCACCTGAATTCCGCCGCGTCGAAGTTCCCACGGTATTCGACCAACTACTTTGCCAAAATCGTTGACGGGGCTTTCGAACTGCTTCGCCAGCTTGTTTACTCTTAGTAATGCTTGCTTCATTAAGGTGACGTGATCCAAATCTCGGTATTCTCTTAACCTATAACAAACAATTCCTTGCCATCCTGCTTGCAAAAAAATTTCATCAGCATGAAACAGCATTTCATAGAGAAGCTTAGAGCCTTCATTGCTGATGCCATCTGCTAAATGCCTGGCGTATGTGTTAGGCGTCCCAAAAGAATCCGAGCAATAAAACATTCCATTCGATGCTGTAAGCAAATGCAGATTTTTGTGGTGCAATGCTATAGCAGCTTCAATCCAGGCCCGTTCTGCATCAGGAATATCCAACCAATTGAGAAAACAAAGGCTCAGAATCTCGTGACGGTTCCCAAATCTCTGAGTTTGTTTTTTCAGTACCTTTTGAAAATCAATATGCACTTTTCCGAAATCGTGGACTAAGGCTGCATAAGCCAAAATGCGAGGCAAACTGACGGAATCATTTGGTACTGGCCAAGAGGGCCTGTAAAGCCTGTAGTACTCCACCATTTGTCGAACCACATCAATGGAATGACGAAACAGAGACGTGGGAGGGCATGATTTAGCCAATAAACCTTCCATCGCCATTTCTAAGGTTTGCAGCGTCATGGATTTCTGCTAAGCCGCCCCGGGACCTGCCAGTGTTTGGAAGTACAGACCTCTACTCAATTTTCGACCCAAGAACTCGCGTTGCTCTGCTGGGTCAATGATGAAGGCTTTCGGGAGCTTATCGCGACTCATCGTGTCCTGTGATCCCTGATAGAGTTTCAGTGCCGGCCACAGTACCTGCAAATAGACAGCGAATTCCGGTTCTCGCTGCCGATGGTAATTAAGAGAACGAGGGAGTTGCACTGTGCTTCCCGGTAATACCCAGGGCCTCCATTCGTAAGGAAGGATGGTATGCGAAAAAAACGCCTCATCAGATTCGCCCAATTCCACCCAACTGGTGCCAAGACAGGTTGCCAGATCCTGAGAGCGTCCCAATACATAAGAGAATTCAGGATTTAAGAAGGCAATGTTGAGACGATTCAGCAATTCATCCGGCCCTTTGAGGAACAGCGTCAGGCGCGGACGAAAAAGAAATTCTCTGCGCTGCGGATTGGTCTGGCACTCCACATTTACGGGGAAATTCCAGTTTCGGTTTTTGAGTGTGTACTTGCCACTTCCACGTTCAATTGGATGGCTGGTTTCAACATCCATCGCTTTGCCGCGGTGTTCAAAGACGTATGCGAATTCGAGGCCCTTTGGATCAAACCAATCTCCTAGTACACCCGCCAAGTGTCCATAAATCGTTGAGGGTGGCGGCACCTCGTAAGTAGGTAGGCGTCCAATCTGGACGTGCGGATACCTAAATGAAGCCGTGATGGCTTCAGACGTGATTTTCAGAGCTTTCACGCCAGCCACTCTCGTGATTTTTGATCAAGCTCTGCCAATAACTGATTGATAGCTTGCACCGGATGAGGAACAGTGTTGACTTTATCGCCATTGATTTGACCGACAGCTTCAGCCAATGATGTCCGCTGATCATCGACATAACCTTCCACTAACCCTATGTGGAATTTAGAAAGGAGTGAGTCCTTATACACCTCCGCAACCTGTTTCAAAGCTGCTGTATTCAGTTTGGGAAGACCTTTGCCGTCTGCTCCAACGGCTGTTCCGAAGAGATGATTTCCTCCCTTTGAAACAGCAAGCATCAGCAGGCGCGGTGAAACGTCAGTGTAATGAAGCGCTAGTTTTGCCCCACCGGCAATTTGACTTAGGCCTTGAAGCAGTTGCTTTAAGCGCTCCCTACGGACATCTAGTGGCAATTCGAAGGCGCGGTCGTTGTCATGCGGCTTTAATCCTTGTTTCGCCGCAAGCTCTTTGCGAACGGAATCCAGATGCTTGTATCCGGTTCGGTTAACATGATAGAAGCGCCCAAGCATTCGCAAATCTACCGAAAACAATCCCATTAGGGTGGTACGGTAGAACTCATGCTCGTGCGGCACCGGATTTCCTTCATGCCGTGCCATTACGCCAAAATCATCTACGGGCTCTGAAGCTGCGATTGAAACCAGCGTGCTCATTTTCAAAACGGAACTGCGAGTCAACGTTGTTTTCTCTTCAATTGGCGTCGCTGATTTCAATGTGCCTTTCTCTTCTCTGGAGGCAATCGCCTCTGTCTTTGTAGAGGGTGCCCGCATATATCCGAAAATGTCGTCTTCCGCATACGCGATCGGATTGGCATCTGTATAGGCGATCTTCTCCTCCCTAAAGGTTGGCGATGGACTCCAGCCTTCCACTCCTTTCAGCGCTTCCCGTAGCCAATATCTGAATGCCTGCGCGGATACATAAGGAAATATCCCAGCCTTGGTGCGTATCTTCTTAACTGCAACTACATTGTCCGTCCGTGCGCCTGTCTCTGCGCCTGCATTGTTTAGAGCAGATGCAGGACAATCCACTAGTAACAACCCAGAAAGATGTGACATTTTGCCTCCTAGTTAATTTGTTCTGCAGGAGCGTCCGCGGGTGATGGTTCAGGCGCCTCGGGTTCGGGCAACTCAGCCAAAGCGGGAGAATTCGCCAACCGTTCGTAAAGTCGAATAAGAATCAGTTCCTGAACTAACCAGTAATCGGAGGCAGTGCGATCATCCTCACTCTCGATGTTGAGGGCTTTAAGCACTTTGTCCCAGGAAAGCGGCTTTCGTATTTCACTCAACTTGCGCTGCATGTATGACAAAGATTGCATGAGCTCTCCCAACCGAAGCTTGCGCCTAACTAGTTGACTAGTTGCCCTGCGCTCGCCTGCCCCAATGATTAAATGATCAGCAATATGATCTGCAATCTCTCGAATAGCTTCGAGACGTTCTCGTTCCATATCAGCCACCTTTTCCAAAAAAAGTTCTGTTATCTGTATGGTTCCCGGTGCAACTTGTTTGCCGCGCTTCTGCAGGAAAAAACGCACAGCAACCTGCTTAGCTCGGTCGGCGTAATCGTCGGCTCGAAATGCCTCCCCCAAGGCTTCGAACAGATAATTCCTTCGCGTAAGTTCGACAAATTCCGGCGGAAGATCAGCTTGTCCTTTCTTCATTGTGCCGCTTTCCTTTGCTTTCTTGCCCTTCTTAGGTTTCGATTCAAGTTCCTGAACTTCCCACGCACGCTTCTCAATCTCGCGATACACAGGAAATGAACCTGCTTCACTCCAGAAATCGAGCAAGCCCCTCGGTATGCGCAGCTCGTCAAAATTCGGGTCCGTACCGTAATTGGTCGCATGGATACCGATTACGTCGGTTAGGGGAGGAGGTGAAGACAATCTCTCATCTCTCAGCTTCGCCAGCGTTTGTCGTGCCGCATGAAGCAGTTGCGTTTTAGGCCAGCGAATCTTGGGCAGTTCTTCTGTCACCAGCGGCAGAATGCTCTGAAGTTTCTCAACGAAACTGAGCGTGAGCCGTAGCGTCCAGATCGGATCAGGCGCCCACCAGAACAACGGTCGACCCTCCACCTTGAGCGTTGCAAATGGGTAAAAATGAACGGCGTAGACGCACCAACCACAGACCGGTAGCCCTGGCACACCTCCTGCCCCACTGGTCATTACTGTTTCCCCAGTTAGAAGAGGCACATATCGCCTATCTGCCAGTATCTTGGCAGGCCTGCCACAAAAGGCACATTTACGATCTAATTCGGGAAACTCGGGTTTGTAGCTCTCCAGAACTTTCTTCAGATAAGCTTGGTTCTTTTCGGAGGAGAGATCTTTTTGGGTCCATGCGCAATTTGGTAGATGGACCATCAGGTATGATTTCCAGATTTTTTTTGTGTATTCTTTTCGAATCTCTTTGGCTTGAGCGTCTAAATCGGCTGCTGTGAACTCATTACAAGGTTTTTGTAGCCGCAATTCAAGAACCGCGACTCCAGCATCGACGTACGGATTTCCGGTATAACGAACCATCTGGGCTTTGTGACACTACGACCTTAAGAGATAGTGCTGTCAGTTGAATAAACGTTACATGCGAAAAACAAAAAATGATTTCGACTCCCAGGTTTTGGCACAGAAACCCCAAAAATAATATTTTGAGTTCCCTCCTCATCGGGACGGCTCTGTCCTGGGAGTAAAACCGATTCTAACCTACGAGAGACAATATGTCCATATTAGTTTTGAGATTTGTGTTTTAAAGAGACTCATTACTGATTTTTACATTGACTTTGAACTCGCTTTGACCTATAAAGACAATCACCCAGCACGAGAGCTGGGTGATTGAGGAGTCAAAGTGAAAAAAGTAAATACTACAAACTTCGTAATAAGTACCCGAGTCGGTCGGATGATTATTACGATTGAGATACCACCATAGGCGCCTGAGCGCCTATACTTCATTTGGGGCCAAGCAATGTCTCGTTTGGCCCTTCAAAAATAGCACATCATGAGCGTGCGGCCAAGTCTCATAATCCTTTGAGCAATTCTGCCATGCTCTTAGTCAAGCCGGCAGCGATCGTTTGCAGCATAAGCAGGCACTTCTCTCTTGCGAATTCAATGTCAAACAGATGACCACGATTGATCTCTAAATGGGCGGGCGAATTCGGTTTCGGTCATGCCCTGGGCCTCGCGCAGTCTTCTGATCCGCTTTCCGAGTTTCATACACAATTCATGGCTGGACATTCACCCATATTACGCAACCTGGTACTGATAGCTGCGCGTGCCTGCGTCCACCATCAGCTTCAATTTCTTGGGCTTCTGAATCTCAGTGAATCGGGCGATCACCTCGCGGGCTTGCTGGTCCAGACCGTCGCCAAGACCAAGCGCGATCAACCGCACCAGACGATCGATCATGGAACTCACTTGCGCGCCGCCATTTTCCACCCTCGACAAGTGGGACTTATCTACATTGAGAATGGCGGCAAACGCCTCACTTGTTAGTCCAAGAAACTTGCGCAAAAACCGGACGTCCTGGCCTTCCAACCCGTAAGGCTTAGCAATTACCGCCAGGGCAATGGTGCGCATCAAATCGTTCAGACGCGGAAGACGCGGGGTCTCGGTCTTGCATCGATCGCAGACCAGCACTTCAATATTCTTCAGAATTACATTGTTCAACCCGCTCTCCGTAAATGGGTAATCCTTGCGCACAATGCGGAGCGATCCTCCACATTCTAGGCAGGGGATTTCTAGCTTTTGCCTTTGTGATTTCATTTTCAGTCCCCTCATCATCGGGGCACGGTGTTCAACAATTATTTTCACTGAAGTGGAAGAATCTTCCTGCGTTTCAGTCCCCTCCTCATCAGGGCATCAAGTCAATTTGATTTGCAACCGCTCTTGTCCAGGCGCAATTCTCAGGGCTTCTTCAGATAAGCAGTGATCAGCAGAGTTTCTGCAGCCGCCCTAAACGTGAATACAATCGCCAGCCATCCTCCGCCAGACTCACTTCCCTCCACTTTATAGCGCCATTGCCTGAAACGGACATCGAACTCGGGTTCGTCGTAGACGATGCCAGCCTTCAATATCGGCATAACATCGATAAATTCCAGGCCATCCTCCTTCAAGGCGCGCAGGAAGTGCGGGTGAGGTTCAACAATGCCATTCTCCACGCAATGCCGCAACAAAGCCTGGGCATCCTGCCTGGAAAGCCTACGATTCATTAAGTTGTTATTATATCAATTTGATTGATAATTTATCAATAGGCGAGGAGTTTTGCTGGTGGGTCATTTTGAAAAGAGCTAATCGCCATCCTTCCCATCCCCCACGCCGAATGCTTTCCAGTGTGAATTAATTCTCCCAACGCTAGCCATGGCAGAAACTCCTGCAGCTCACCTTCGTAAACCGCGTGACCCACAAAGCCGGAGAGCTCGTGCCGCTGTCTGGTCTTTGAGGATGTCCGGAAGCGCTCCTCCCACTGCACGTTGCATGACAGGGTCCGCACCTGTTCGGCACGACGGCCCATTCCGGCGAAGTCAACCTCCAGCGGGCCTGTCCCGAAAAAGACGCTCAGGGCATTGATACGGTCACGCAGGCGCTTGAATACATGATGGAACTCAGGTCGGCGCACTACAGATCCTTCTGCTTTCAGCAGCATCGGAGTCAGGAAAGAAACTTTAAGAGTTTGGCAATCCACGGCCAGCCGGGACAGGTCGGGTGATCGGGTGATCACTTCGGCGCACCTCAGTGCAGGCTCTTCAGCACACCTCAGTGCAGGCCCTGGATCGGGTGATCCACTGCCAGCCGGGATAGATCGGGTGATCTGATCCGAACGGTGGGCGCGCAGAAAATACGACATTCGGTTTGAAATCCACTGCTCTAAATCCAGACCTTTGGGAGAATGGAAGACCTGGTCCGCAGAGTTGTAGATGGACCCATCCGCAAGCTGGGACGGGGCAGAGTTCACAACTTCCTTCACTTCGTGCAGGTCGCATTTGGCGCGGTTCAGCCCTAATCCCTGGATGGCTAGTTCCCGGAACGAGAGGACGAAATACGGCAGAAATTCCAGCGCGCGGCCGATCAGGATTAGCTCAAATTTGAACTCCTCACCGGGAAGAAACCTGGTCTTCGCGTTTTCCGGGGACCTGAAGATAAAAGGACGGGGCACATCCTGGCTCTTTGAAAGACGCTCTGAATCCGGCGGAGGCGATGGCTCAAAGACCTGCTTATAGGGACAGGCGGTGGCCAGCGGACACTCGTGGGCATTGCGGCACTGTGGAATGCAGCACAGCCGCCGAAATGCTGTTCCGAAGGCGCCGCGCAGCATGTTGGTCTTGTTCACCGCAGGGACAAAGAGCGTTTCTTTTGGCTTGAGGGTGAAGCGGAACAGACCGACGCAGAAGGCATGCGCAAGCTTCTCAACCTCGACAGTGCACTTAGCCATAGACAATTCGAAACCTTACCGCTGATGACGCTGATTCAACTGATCAACGCTGATAAACCTTTTGTGGTTCAGGCGGTAGTGCTTAGTTTAACAAGGGCTTCCGCTCGCGCGGGTTGAAATACCTGGGCCATCTCCAGATAGCGGCATAGGGCATTTGCTAATTGCATCTGCCGGGGAGTGTGGCATTCAGGTTCTAATAGCTGGCGGCTGCCGACCAGGACGCACAATGCGCGGGCGCGTGAAGTTGCCACATTCAGCCGGTTTAAACTAAAAAGAAATTCCATGCCGTGCGGCGCTTCATCCGACGAAGAGGTGGTCAGCGAATAGATGACCACTGGGGCTTCCTGGCCTTGAAATTTATCTACTGTGCCAACGCGTGCTCCGGGCAGCCGGTTTGCGATCTCAGACACTTGCGCGTTATAGGGAGTGACAATCAGGATGTCGTCCAGCTTCAAACGCCTTTGGTTTCCATCTTTATCAACCCACGTCACCGGCGGCTCTAGTAATGAACTCACCACTTCCGCAACCTGTTCCGCCTCTTCCGGGCAAGTGCTCTGGTTTCCTTCATGTTCCACCGGCACAAACATAAGTCCTCTGCTGCCAAGCCATCCATGGCCTCTGACCTCTTGGCGGTCAAGCCCAGGGCGGGAAACTAATCGTTGTTCATAGAAAAGCTCAGACGTAAAGGAGCAGATTTTGGGATGAAGACGCCATGTCTGGTCAAGGAACAGGCCCCGGTCTTCGGTTATGGTCTTTGAGCCTGCCAGCATATAGTCTAAAGCTGAGGCCTCGGCTCCCTCAGGGTGGCTGCCTTTGAGCGGCTGTTCAAGTTGTTGCGGGTCGCCCAGCAGCACGACATTCTTCGTAGCTTGCGCCACAGCGAGCACGTTCGCCAATGACATCTGTCCGGCTTCATCCACGAAAATTACATCCACTGCTTCAAAGAATTCCTGGCGCGACCACAACCATGCGGTGCCAGCCAGCACTTGTGCCCCTTCAACCTGCAAAGCCTTCAGCGCGTCCGCATTCTCTTTCACTTCCTGAATGCACGCGGGTGTCGCCTGCGATTTGTCATTCACCTTCTGGACACAGCGTAAATCCGGCAGGCCCATCTCCCTTGCGGACCTGATTGTTTCTTCCAGAAGATTGCGAATCACTTTGTGGCTCAGCGCGGTAATTCCTACCTTTTTGCCTTGCCGTATCAATTCACAGATCATTCGCGCGCCGGTATAGGTCTTGCCTGAACCAGGAGGGCCCTGCACGGCCAGGACAGAGGAATCCAGAGACAGGGCAATCCGCCGGGCAGCATCCAGCGTGTTCTCTCCGTTGCCAACTAAGATTCCCTCACCATTCCCTCTCATTCTAGGACGACGCCGCAACAGCAGATCGCGCGCGGCACGGAATGGTCCAGGAGCATCGATTCCATTCGCCTGGATCCATGTCCCGAGCCGGAACAATGACTCTTTCAGAGTTGTTGAATTCATCTGTTCGTAAACAAAAATTGAGCCTGGATGAGTATCCGCCGTCTTTTTTTTCTTCCTTATATCAATCGTACGCGCGAAGAGATTGATTTCTTCCACGTCGCCTATTTCCTGCTCGCGGTCTTGTGCCGTATTTCCCGCATGGATGCTGGTTTCCTGCTGAGGAAACGAGTACCGATCCACAGGTTTATTTTTTTCTACGCTTAACCGCTGCTTGAATTGCAGTCCAGAGATCGCTGTCTTCTCATAAAGAAGATCTTCGTCAGACATTTCTTTGAGGCGGAAGAATTCCCACCATCCTGCCTTGTCTTCACGCCTGTGCCAGTCGAGTAGGTTGGCCATCAGCCAGCAGGCGGCCTGATCCTTTGATCTTTCTCGCGGTTCAGCCGGAATGTCCCTGGTCAAAGCCTCAAAGAGCACCGTTACCCGCTGCTG
>DASZEU010000525.1:0-25008 GCA_035940535.1 Candidatus Angelobacter sp. | reverse complement strand
GACGGACTTATAATCCGAAATGGACGGGTGTATAATCCGAAATGGACGGGCTTATAATCCGAAATAGACGGAGATCGGTTCCGAGATGGCCAGCTCTGATTTCACAGTTTTTCCACGGTTCTCGGCAGAACGTATAACTACTGCTCTCAAAGATACACCTGTCGTGATGGTGATTGGTCCCAGGCAATGCGGCAAGACCACATTGGTCCGCGAGTTTGTCGACTCGAACCGTGTTTACATCAATTTAGATGACGAGACGGTGCTGGATGCCGCGCGAAGCGATCCCTCCGGCTTCATTCGCGACCTCAACCGGGCGGTTATCGACGAGGTGCAACGCGCTCCGAATATTCTTCGGGCCATTAAGAAGACAGTTGACGATGACCGTCGTCCAGGACGCTTCTTGCTGACAGGTTCGGCCGACATCCTGACCTTGCCAACTGTTTCTGAAAGCCTGGCTGGGAGAATGGAGACGGTGGATCTCCTGCCACTGTCGCGTGCTGAAATCCGAGGCGTCAAACCGGCTTTCCTGGCCCGGGCATTTACCGGAAAAGTCGGCAGACCTACCGACGTCATGATTGGCAACGATTTGGTGAATTCCGTGCTCGCTGGCGGTTATCCGGAGATGGTACGGCGCAAGAATCCCAAGCGACGACAAACGTGGGCCCAGGAGTATGTGAAATCAATTGTTCAACGTGACGTTCGTGAAATTGCAGAAATAGAAAAACTTAGCCAGATCCCCCTTCTGATTCGAGTGCTGGCCCACCACTCGGGCCAATTGACGAATTTTTCCGAGATGGGTGGACAAATTGGGCTGGACGATAAGACCACTCGGAAGTATTTGGCGATTCTGGAAGAGCTGTTCCTGGTGCGCCGGCTTGAGCCTTGGTTTAGCAACCAGTTAAAGCGAATGGTGAAATCTCCTAAATTGCACTTTCTCGATTCAGGCCTGCTAGCGGCCCTGCTTGGTGTGACCGCGAAACGGATTGCAAAAAACCGCTCAGCCCTGGGACCATTGCTTGAAACTTTTGTTTTTTCTGAAGTCTTGAAACAGACATATTGGCTCGATGGAGCACGAACCGTGCATCACTATCGCGACAAAGATCAGCACGAAGTTGATATTGTTGTTGAAAATGATAGCGGCGAAGTGGTCGGCATCGAAATCAAAGCCAGCGGTACGGTTAATTCTGGAGATTTTAAAGGACTGAAGAAGCTGGCTGAGGCGTGCGGGAAGGAGTTTAAGTCCGGCGTAGTTCTTTACGATGGGGAAACGCTGGTTCCTTTTGGTAGCCATCTATTCGCTGCCCCGATATCGTGCCTATGGCAATGAGTCAGATGGCTCGCCCTTTCTTGTTGCAGATGGGTGGTTTTCATTGAAAAATTGGCCGGTAAATCCCATTATATCGACGCTCATCAGCGAAAATCAGCGACAAAGCGCTCTTCAAGCTACAATATTCCTGTGGACATCTACGAAGAGATAATCCGGTTGCGGCGGGAAGGGCGAAAGGCTGCGCTGGCCACGATCATCAACGTCCGAGGGTCGATTCCTTCTTTTGAATCGGCCAAGATGCTGGTACGCGATGATGGCTCAATTCTGGGAACGATTGGCGGCGGTTGCGTAGAAGCTGAAGTCTGGCAGGCGGCTCGCGACATCATGCAATCGGAGAAGCCCCAGACTCTGACCTTCAATCTGAACAACAATCCCAAATACGATACGGGGTTGGTCTGCGGAGGAACGCTGGATATCTTTATCGAACCGGTGTTACCGGTCTCTACTCTCTACATTTTCGGCGCCGGACACGTCGCCTGGAACCTCTACAAAGTCGCCCGCATTGCCGGGTTTGAGGTAGTCGTAACCGATGATCGCGAGACTTATGCCAACCGCGAGCGCTTCCCGGAAGCCCGCGATGTCTATGCCGACGAGTACGAACGCGTAATGGCGCAGCTTGCTCCCCATGACTCCTCGTACATCGTGATCGTCACGCGCGGGCATCGCGATGATATGCGAGTGTTGCGCTGGGCCGCAGAAACTCCGGCGCGCTACATCGGCATGATCGGCTCCCAGCGCAAAGTCATCACCACCTGCAAAGAACTGGAACAGGAAGGCGTTGCTGCGGAAAAACTGGCGCGCATCTATGCCCCGGTGGGAATCAATATCGGCGCTATCACGCCGGAAGAAATTGCCATCGCCATTGTGGCGGAGATGATTGCCCTGCGGCGCGGATCAGATACCCCACTTCCCCACATGAAAAGCAAGAAAGCAGCAGAGATATTGAAACAGTTATAGTATTTGCACTATGCCTCTTTCACCTTCATTTGCGGGTGTAATTTTGGCCGCTGGCGCCTCCTCTCGCATGGGACGCGACAAGGCCTTGTTGCCCTGGCATAGTGGCACGTTTCTCTCCACTGCTATCCGGGCACTTCAATCCGCCACAGAGTTGGTAATTGTCGTAGCCGGTGCAAATGAAGCGAACCTGGAGCCTATCGTGAACGCTGAAGCTGCCTTCATGGTCCGAAATCCCAACCCGGAGCAAGGTCAATTCAGTTCGTTGCAATGCGGTCTGCGGGAGGTGCTGAACCGAGGACGGGACGCAGCTATTGTCACTTTGGTTGATCGTCCTGCACCAAGCTGGCAAACCATCGAGCAACTGAAGAATGCATTTCTCAGCGGCAATGATGCGGTTTGGGCCGTGGTCCCCGAATATGCGGGCAAACATGGACATCCGATTGTCGTGGGACGTGAAATGATCGAAGCGCTTCTGCGCGCGCCCGCCACCAGTTCTGCCCGGGACGTGGAGCATGCTTACCAGCAGCACATCTTCTATCTTGCCGTCAGCGATCCCGCCGTGGTGGCCAATGTAGATACACCTGAAGATTTTGAGAACCTAAAAATAGGACAAGCAACTTGAAGACTGAAAGCCCCAATACTCAAAAAGATTTGCCAAAACTTTCGGCTGCGGCCCAGAAGTTCATTGAATCAGTGGTTGCGCTCAAACCACAAGTGGCGGTCTTTGACTGTGACGGAACACTTTGGTCGGGCGATGCCGGGGCGGATTTCTTTTTTTGGGAAATGAAGCAGGGCCTTGTTCCTGCGAACACAGCAGCGTGGGCCACGGCCCGCTATGCCGACTACAAGGCCGACCTAGTCGATGAAGAAACCATGTGCGGCGAGATGGTCACCATTAACGACGGCATTCTTGAACAGACGCTGGAGCAGGCCAACGAGAAGTTTTTCGCGGAGGTTGTGGCCCCTCGCATTTTCCCGGAGATGCCGCAATTGACCCGGCGTCTGGCCAAAGCCGGGTGCGAACTCTGGGCCGTCTCTTCCACCAACGTATGGACCATCCGTGAAGGAATCAAACGGTTTGGGATTCCGCCGGAACATGTGCTTGCGGCCAGTGTGCAAATTGTTGATGGCCGGGTTACCGATCGTTTGATCCGCGTGCCTACGGACGACGAGAAGGCGATGGCCATCGAAGACACCTTGAGTCGCCCGGTAGATGTGTGCTTCGGGAATTCCATTCACGATGCCGCCATGCTGAACATCGCACGGAATGCGTTTGTCGTGAATCCGACCTTGGAACTTGAACGCATTGCAGCCAAAAGAGGTTGGAAAGTTTATTGGCCTACCGGAACAAAATAGAAGCACATCACAGCGTAGCAGAGCCACAACCAAAACCGTTCACCACAATGGACGCGAAGGCCGCAAAGGAAAACCAACACTTTAACCACGAAGGAACACGAAGAAGAGCACCAAGGGCACGAAGGAGAAGCAAGAAATCGTCGCAGCACGAGAAGTCGATTGATAGTTAGTACAGAGGAAGCATGTCGCTTGGAGCCATTGAATGTTCCGTTACCTCGCATTTCTCATTGTAATTTTACTGAATCATCTGCCATCTGCCTGGGCTCAATGGTCACCACAAGCAAGCGGAGTGGATGTTCAGCTTCGCGGAATCAGCGCCGTTTCCCCCAAGTTAGCGTGGGCCAGCGGAGCCAAGGGAACGGTCTTACGCACTCTGGATTCGGGCCGTCATTGGGAGAAGATCACCGTTGCCGGCGCTGAAGGGCTTGATTTCCGAGACATTCACGCATTCGACGACAAGACTGCGTATGTTCTGAGCATCGGTCCCGGAGAGCAGTCGCGCATTTACAAAACCGATGACGGCGGCCAGCACTGGCAACTGCAATTCACAAACCATGATCCCAAAGCCTTCTATGACTGCTTTGCATTTTGGGACAAAAACCATGGGATAGCTTTCAGCGATTCTGTGGATGGCGTCTTTCCACTGATAGCTTGGAACGGTCACGATTGGCGGCCGTTGGCTCCGTATACACTTCCACCTGCCCTGCCTAACGAAGGTGCTTTTGCCGCCAGCGGCACTTGCATTGCAACTGCGAGAAAAAATGATGTGTGGTTTGTGACCGGTGGGCCTGCGGCCCGTGTCTTTCACTCCGGCGATCACGGACTGAACTGGACAGTTGTGAATTCTCCGATTTTGTCGGGCGCTGCCACGCAAGGGATCTTCTCCATTGCATTTTCGGACAGCATGCAGGGAGTGATTGTGGGGGGCGACTACAACAATCCCAAGAGCCAGGAAAAGAATGCCGCCTTCACGACCGACGGCGGAAAGAGCTGGACGCTGGCTTCGCATAGCCCTCAGGGATATCGCTCCGCTGTGACTTTTATTCCTCATGTGCCATCGCCGATTCTGATATCGGTGGGGACATCCGGATCGGATTATTCGACCGATGTCGGCCGCACATGGCTACCTCTTGATGCCGAGGATTACAACGCCGTGAGCTTCGCTGGGCCGTTAGCAGGATGGGCGGTCGGACCAAAAGGCCGGATCGCAAGTTTCACCGGCCTGCCAAAAACCTCAAAGTATACGACCATGTTTTGAAAAGAGTCTGCCGTCGCCTCTGGCGATTGCTGTTGTTCACTGCGCATCCCCTACTTACGTGGGGATCTACTCTTTATCGCGTCTTCGGCACTTCATCAATATTGATCTTTTCGGCGTTTGGTACTTGTACAGATCGGTGTGGTTCAAACTCCTTCAATGCGCATGAACCGAAGCTTTGGTATTTCCGAAGAATTTTTCCAGGAATTGCTTGACAAACCCAAAACCATGCGGCTATACACAAAGTAGGCAGTCTGAAAGACTGCTTTGCGGATCCTCGGTAGGCGAGGCTCCCGCGCAACACATAAGCCACTGCCCAACGACATCCAGAGATGTCGGTAAGGCGGGTAGAACAGGAATTCCCGGATTAAGGGTTTTTCTAACGTGGCTGAGGCCAATAGGCCTCTTACGGGGCGCGGTGCTGAAGCTTGGACATGTGGGAGATCACGGCGTGAAAGTTCGTTCCTCCTTCCCGGCTTCTGCTTTCCCCCTAACATTTGATTAAAAGGTTTTATGCAAACACTCAAGGACGAACCTCCGAGTAGCGGAGGCCAACACAAGCGGAAGTTCCAGACAGTCCAACGGTAGCCCACCCTGTGACTCACCTCTGGTTCTTCCGCATCACCGGAAGAGCTGGAGAGGTTGAGATTTTCTCCTCCCAAGTTCTTAACGAAAGGCGTCAGGCTTAGAACGCCAGAAGCGTTTTTGCGCGTGTGGACTCTCAATGTCTCACGTGGCAGGAGCAGCTTGTGGCTGCCAATCGGGTATGAAGGGGGGAACATGAACCAAATACAAACAATCAGCCCAGACGTGGCAACGGTTCGTAAGGGCATAGTGGTACGTCGATCGTGGCAACATCGGCTTCTCACTTTCCTGATGGTTGCGGGCCCAGGACTCATCGTGATGGAGGCCGATAACGACGCCGGAGCTGTCTCCACCTACATGCAGGCGGGAGCACAGTATGGCCTGCACCTGCTGTGGATCATGCTGGTGCTGCTGCCCATCACCTACTTCGTGCAAGAGATGGTCGCGCGCTTGGGAATCGCCACAGGCAAAGGCCATGCAGCCATGATCTATGAGCGCTTCGGCAAATGGTGGGGGAGATTTTCGCTGATCGACTTATTGTTTGTGAACTTTCTCACGTTGATTACCGAGTTCGCCGCCATTTCACTGGCGCTGAGCAAGATGGGCATCTCGCCTTATATCGGGGTGCCATGCGCGGCGCTTGGCTTGATGGTGCTGGTGATTACCGGCAGCTACCTGCGTTGGGAAAGGACCGTAATCGTCCTCTGCCTGATCGATGTCGCTTGGTTGGTGCTCGCGTTTGTGGCCCATCCTGACTGGGGAACTGTTGTTCGCAACACAGTTGTGCCCGGTTTTCCTCCCGGACGCATCGATACCAGTCTGATTTTTATGGTGATTGCGATGGTTGGCACAACGATTGCGCCTTGGCAGTTGTTCTTTCAACAAAGCTGCGTGGCAGAAAAAAGGCTGCGCTTCTCGGACTTGAAATGGGCGCGGCTCGATACTTTATTGGGCGCCCTCTTCACCGTGGCTGTGGCTGGCGCCATGATCATTGTGGGCGATTACGGCCTGCGCCACGGTGTGCATTTCGAAGATCCTGCGCAGCTTGCAACGGCCTTGGCGCCGATCGCGGGAAACGTGGTTCGCAACACGATCCTGCTTCTCATGATCAATGCCGCTGTGCTGGGCACAACCGCCATTTCCCTGGCCAGCGCCTGGGCCTACGGAGAGGTGCAAGGCTGGCCCCACTCGCTGCACAAGAAACTGTGGGAAGCTCCCAGCTTCTATGCGGTTTACCTGTTTTGTGTCCTGGCGGCTGCAGGAATTGTTCTCATCCCTGGAGTGCCCTTGCAACTGGTGATCGTAAGTGTGCAGGTATTTGCTGGATTAATGTTGCCTTCGGCCATCATCTTCCTCCAGCTTCTGCTGAATGATCGCGAGTTGCTGGGGAACGAATGGGTCAACAAGCGTTGGAACAACCGGGTGAACTGGACCATCATCGCCGTGCTGTTTGCACTGTCGTTGATGCTGGCCATGCAGGTTTTCTTCCCCAGGCTCTGGGGATGAAAAACTTACCTGCCGCAGCTAAAAGCAAACACAATCATTTTCCTCGCAGGGACGACTAGGATTTTGTGAATCATAAGTTTGCGATTGAGAGGAGACAGTCATGGTTACCATGCAAACCAATTACTCCAGAGAAATGTTCGAGGTGGTGCATCCGCTGGATGACCAACTGGAAGAGAAACGCAGCACGCAAGGGCTTGGCCCGATACCGATGACGCCTGGCGTTAAGATCTCGCTGATGGTGTTGCGGGGATATCTTAGCATCATGACGTTAATGCTGATTTATCACGTTCTGCACTTGTCCGGAATTCTGGGAAAATAGGTAGGACCATGATGCAACTCCATCAATCGAACAGGTGCGCGCTGTGGTGGTCTGTGGTGGTCTTGCTCCATGTTGCCGGTTGCTTTCTCCTGGCCCACGCGCAATCGTCATCACCGTCTTCGACGACGCCAGATGAGACACCAGCAGAGCCACGGCAGACGACTCTATGGAAGCACTCTGATACCAGCCGCTTCTGGATTTCCGGCCAGGAGAACATTATCTTTCAGGGACACCCTAGCTTCGATGCCAAGTACACGGGAACCAACAGCCTGAAATCTAACAAGGAGGTGCGCACTTCGTTCCTGAGCACTCTCTATCTGGGAGTGCAGGCCACCAAGACTACCGAGTTTCTGGTGGATATCGAGAGCGCTGCAGGACACGGGATTAGCGATGCTCTGGGGCTGGCCGGATTCACCAACCTGGATGTGGTCCGCAATCCCCTACTTGGCGCCACACCCTATCTCGCGCGAGCTATGGTGCATCAGATCGTGCCGCTCAGTGATGAAATGGTCCCCAACGGCCGGGGGCCGCTCTCGCTGGCTACACAGTTGCCGGCTCGTCGGCTGGAGTTCCGCGCCGGAAAATTGGGGACTGCGGACTCTTTCGACCTGAACTCTGTTGGCACAGACAGTCATTTGCAGTTTCTGAATTGGACCATCGACAACAACGGCGCTTATGACTACGCCGCCGACACTCGCGGATATACTTTTGGCGCAGTGGTTGAATACCAAGACCGAAAGTGGGCTGTCCGTTTTGGCGAGATGCTCATGCCCAAGGTTGCCAACGGCATCGATCTGGTTTGGAATCTACGCCGCGCACGGGCGGAAAATGTTGAGCTCGAATTCCGCCGCTCGCTGATCCGCAAACGGGCCGGAGCTGTTCGCCTGCTGGCCTACGTAAATCATGCCAATATGGGCAGCTATCGTCAGGCGGTCCAAGATTTTCTCGCGGGCAAGACTAAAGTTCCTGACATCACCGCGCACCCGCTGGTCACGACTATAAAGTATGGCTTGGGCATCAACGCTGAGCAAGAGATTACGGAAAACTTCCGGACGTTTTTTCGCCTCGGATGGAACGAAGGACAACATGAATCTTATGCTTACACGGAGGTAGACAGCAGCGCGCTGGTTGGGGCCGACTATCGTGGAGAGCGCTGGGGCCGCCCGGAAGATAAAGTCGGGCTGGCATTTGCCAGCAATGGAATCTCAAAAGATCATGCTTTATATCTCAAGTTGGGTGGCCAGGGCTTTCTGCTCGGAGATGGTAATTTGACCTATGGCCGCGAGCAGATTCTCGAGGCTTACTACAATTTCCACATCTGGCGTGGTATTTTCGCGGCTGTCAATCTCCAATATGCTGTCAACCCTGGATACAACCGTGATCGCGGCCCTGTGCCCGTTCCAGGGTTGCGACTGCATGTTGACTTTTGAAGATTTGTCAGCGGCGGGAGTGGATTGGATGCTGTTCTCCAACATCAAAACCTCTCCCCGCCCACAGCTAATGAGTTCCGGTGGGGAAACAGGTATGCCTTTTAGAACCGTTTATGCGACGTGAATATGTTGTTCGCTTCTGTACCGCTGCTCAATCAATTCCATTTGGTCTTTGAGCCGCAGCTTCAGCTTCTTGAGACGAATTTCTTCCATTTTTTCGTCTTCGGTTAAATATCTTTTTTCGATGAGAGATTGCAAACGCTGAGAGTGTTGAGTATGTTCTAGCGCCAGCCGACGAAATTCCTCGTGGCTGGCAAGAAGCTGTTCTCGAACGGAAGTCACCATCCGAAAGAACCTCCTGCGTATTTATGACCAAAAAGTTAGCACACAGGCCGCTCTGGTTCAATCAAATTCACTGGTCATTGCGAAAAAAGAAAATTTCAGGATCAAGGCATCCTCTTCGGGATTGTGATAGTACGACTTTCTCCTGCCTGCCTCAACAAAGGTGCATTTGGAGTAAAGTGCGCGCGCGGCCAGGTTGGACTCGCGGACCTCCAAAAAGACTTCTTTTCCATGTCGGTCCTTTACCAGCTTCAAAAACTTGTCGAGCAGATGCAGTCCCAGTCCGCGGCGGCGGGCCGATTCACAGATCGCAAGGTTTTCAATCTCCCATTCGCCTGAGACATCATGGGCTGCGAGGAACCCATAAACTCTATGGTCTTTGCCATCCTCTTGAATCACCAGAACAATGCGCGCTCCATCCCACAACATCTTTTCGTATTCGCCCCGGCTCCATTGCGCCGCAGACTCAGCCTGCTGGGCGATCTCGATGATACGAGACAGGTCTTCGGCAACGGCCTGGCGGACAACGATGTTTTTGGTGTTTGACACAGTATTGTTCACTAAGGGCTGGAACACGTTATCTCTTAAGAGAAATCTCCGCATCGGAGCGGCGGATGTAGTTGGCGTCCAGGGCATCTACCGATACCGTCTCGCCAGCCAGCAATTTGCCGAGACCGATGCGGGCGGCGGCTTCGCTTCCGGGACGCTCAACCGCTTGAGTTTTCACACCATGGGTGCTCACAATTGTCGCCAAAGAATAATCACTCGTAACCAGTTGCGCCACTTCGGAGCTGCGCAGTTCTTTCAGAAATTCATTGCGGGCCAAGAGTTGTTCCTCCAACTTACTCGTCCGGCCGCTGTCGAGTGTATAGAGACCAAAAAACACTTCCTCACGCCCAGCATCCAGGGCTGCGGCAATTCGCCCTTGTTCAGTCGAGACTGTCGCCAGGGCTTCCAACAGAGAAACCGGCGCGATAGGTTTCTTCAGGACTTCAGCCAAACCCTTGACTGCACTCAATCCCACGCGCAATCCGGTAAATGAGCCAGGACCGGAGATGGGAGCAAAACCGCCAATGTCGGACGCGCGGAAGCCGTGCTGGTGAAGAAGAGCGGCCAGAATGGGCACGAGCTGGGCGGAAAATGTGCCACCAGCAATGATCGCCGAGCCAAGAATGCGAAACGATTCCCGATCGCCTTCAGCGAGGGTAATTCCACCGGATTTTCCGGAAGTGTCGATTCCGAGAAGTAGCATTCAGCACTCAGCAATCAGCATTCAGTCCACGTAACATTCTCGACGCTATCCGCGAGGAAGCCCGATCAGATTATCTCCAATTTCCCGGTCACGCGATCACCGACTCTCCTCGACCAACTCGATCAGCACGCCACCGGCACTCGATGGGTGCACAAAAACATAGTGATGTCCGCCGGCGCCGATTTTGATCTCGTCGGAGATCAAACGCGTACCGTTTGCTTTGAGCGCCTTGACCGTATCGGCCAAGTTCGGGACATGAAGGGCCACGTGATGCAGGCCCTCGCCACGTTTTTCCACGAATTTGGCGATAATGGAATCGGGGCCAGTGGCCTCCAGCAGTTCAATACGACTCTCGCCCAGTGGCACCATGGCGACCTTCACCTTCTCGTGCTCTACCACTTCTTCGCCGGAGACTCTCAACCCCAGCATTTCATAAAACTTGCGCGCTTGTTGCAATGATTTCACAGCTACGCCGAGGTGGTCGATGGTGTGTGACATGGATTCTCCAGGAGCACTTAGCATTCAGCACTCGGCATTCAGCCCGCGAAACATTCTCATTTTGCTAACGGCTACTCACTAATAGTTAAGGGCTAAGGGCTAAAGGCTAAGAACTGTTTGCAACGAATTTGCTTACTATCTCTTCTACTAATGAATATGGATCACGGCGGTGCTCGGCGATGTCAGCGGCTAGGCGGGACAGATCGCCTTCTTTCATCCGCTCGCTTAAGAGCCGTTCCAGAAGAGACTCGCGCAGCATTTCGGTCAGCCGCTCACGCCAGTTGCTGATCTTTTTTCTGAGCAGGAGGTCTTGCTTCTGCAAAAACTGTTCGTAATTGCTGATGGCCACGGCTAAGTCGTCGATGCCTTTTCCTTCGGTGGCAACGGTCTTCACAATCGGCGGAGTCCAGTGGTCGCTCCGGACCGCCAGCGATTGCATCGACCGGATCTCCCGCTCTACTCGCTCTGCACCCTCGCGGTCACTCTTATTAATAACAAAGATGTCGGCAATCTCCATGATACCGGCTTTGATGGTCTGTACATCGTCGCCCATGCCCGGCACCAGGATCACGATCGTGACATCGGCCAGGCGGACAATATCAACCTCATCCTGGCCTACGCCTACCGTCTCGATCAAGACCACATCTTTGCCGCTGGCATCGAGAGCCGTGGCCACGTCGGTTGTCGCTCGCGCCAATCCTCCGAGGTTGCCACGAGTGGCCATGCTGCGAATGAAGATGCCCGAATCAGCATGATGAGACTGCATGCGAATGCGGTCGCCAAGAATTGCGCCACCTGTATAAGGGCTGGTTGGGTCTACGGCGATGATTCCAACCGTGCGGCCCTGCTTGCGGTACTCGCGGGCCAGTTGGTCTACGAGCGTGCTTTTGCCTGCTCCGGGCGCCCCCGTCAAGCCGATCACTCGCGCCTTACCGCTAAAAGGGAAGATCGCCTTTAGCAATTGGGCGGCCTCGGGCGTGTTGTCTTCGATCACGCTGATGGCACGCGCCAAGGCGCGGACTTCACCAGCCCGGATACGTTCGACCCAATCTTGGATAGCAGTCAGCACTCAGCACTCAGCCAGAACACCTTTACTAATCAGAAGAGGAAGTTTCAATTGGAAATGGCGCCTAACCAGGCCAGACCATCGTTTCACCACCGAGGCACAAGTCTTAGTATTCAATCCAGATTCGTGTTTATTCGCGAAATTCGTGGCTAAATCTCCCGGTTTTTCTTCTCCGCGTCTCCGCGGTGAATTCCTGGTCTTCTAATCCTTCAGAATCTGTCGCGCAATTACCAGTCGCTGGATTTCGCTGGTTCCTTCGCCGATCGTGCATAGCTTTACGTCGCGATAGAATTTTTCGGCGGGATAATCTTTGATGAATCCATAGCCTCCGTGGATCTGGACGCATTCATTGGCGCATCGAACCGCCACTTCTCCCGCGTAGAGTTTGGCCATGGAAGACTCCAGTGTTGTCTTCTGACCAGCGTCCTTCATGCTGGCGGCGCGCATGGTGAGCAGGCGGGCGGCATCGATCTCCGTGGCCATATCGGCCAGCTTCCATTGTATGGCCTGAAACTCGCTGATGGTCTTGCCGAATTGCGATCTTTGTTTCGAGTATTTGAGCGCAGCTTCATAAGCGCCTTGCGCCATCCCCAGGCCCAAGGCGGCAATCGAGATGCGTCCTCCGTCCAGCACACGCATGGCATCGATAAAACCATCACCCTCTTTTCCCAAAAGGGCATCGCCAGGCACCCAGCAATCTTCGAAGATCAGCTCGGAGGTATCGCTGGCGCGCAGGCCGAGCTTGTTCTCTTTTTTCCCCGGACGAAAGCCTTGCGCGCCTTTTTCCACAACAAAAGCAGAAAGTCCGTGAGTGTGAGCAGTCTTATCGGTCACGGCGATCACCACCATAACGTCGGCGTAGTGCCCATTGGTGATAAAGGTCTTGGTCCCGTTCAGCACCCAACCCCCACCCCTCCTGGTGGCGCTCATGCGGGCTCCACCGGCATCGGAACCGGAACCGGGCTCCGTCAATCCCCAGGCCCCAATAAACTCGCCGGTGGCCAACTTAGGAATATATTTGCGTTTCTGTGCTTCGTTGCTGGCCAGAAAGATGTGGTTCGAACAGAGCGAATTGTGGGCAGCCACGATGATGCCGACGGAACCATCCACGCGCGAGAGCTCTTCCACCGCGATGACGTATTCAACGTAACCCAGTCCGGCCCCGCCATATTCCGCCGGAAAAATGGTCCCCATCACGCCCATCTTTCCAAGTTCCTTGATGGTCTCCAGGGGAAATTGCGAAGCCTCATCCCATTCCATAACGTGGGGAGCGATTTCGCGCTCCGCAAATTCACGAAGGGATTTTTTGAGCTGCAACTGTTCGTCCGTAAGCTGAAAATCCAAACTGCCTCCTCCAACATTGACCCTGGGTACTGTGGGTACCCAGCGAATAGGCAAAACAGATAATTATATAGTGCGGCGTAGCTGCCAAACGGTTAAAGTATTGCCTTATGGCAGACGTTTTACACCATCTCCGTTATGCCCTGCGCATAGCGCTCAAAACTCCTGGGGTTAGCTCTCTGGCTATCTTGGCCCTGGCCATTGGGATAGGGGCCAACACCGCGATTTTTTCGCTCGCGAATGCGGCCTTCTTTCGTCCTTTTCCCTATCCCCATGCTGACCGGCTGGCATTTCTTTGGCAAAGCAATGAGCGCACGGGCGAGGTAGAGGGCCGCGTTTCCTACCCAAACTATGCCGACTGGCGCGCGCAAAGCCAAAGCTTTGAAGACCTCGCGTTTTTTACCAGCGGCAAGTCGGTGTTTGCGGGCGTGGGTGATCCTGAACGGATTATGGGCACGCTGGTCTCTTCCAATTTCTTTTCCGTCATGGGCGTGAGCCCGATGAGTGGGCGCGTCTTCTCCTCCGATGAGCAGCGCTCTGGCCATGCAAATGTGATTGTAATCAGCTACAAGCTGTGGCAGTCGCGCTTCGGCGCCGACCCACATGTCATCGGACGCACCGTGGACTTTGGCCAGGACCACAACACGATCATCGGCGTGATGCCTCCCGGATTCTCTTTTCCTAATGAGGCCGATCTGTGGATACCGAGAATCGTCAGCGAGTTTATGCAAAAGAAGGCGCGGCAGTATCCAAACTTGCAGGTCGTCGGCCGTTTGAAACCCGGCACAAGCTGGAGGCAGGCGCAAACGGAGATGGACACCATTGGCAAACGGCTGGCCCAGGAATATCCCGCCATTGATGGAGGTGTGGGTGTGCGCATCGTGCCCTTGCGAGAACAGTTTTCCGGCAAGGTGCGCCAGGGGCTGATCCTGCTGTGGTGTGCCATTTCCGGCGTACTCCTGATTGCATGTCTGAACGCTGCCAACCTCATCGTGGCCCGTGCCGCCGGACGCCAGAAAGAAATCGCCATTCGTTTGTCCCTGGGCGCATCGCGCGGAAAGATTCTAAAGCAGCTTCTCTATGAAAGCCTGGTATTGGCGTTCGCCGGCGCTGGCGCAGGACTCCTTCTGGCTTCAACGATCGTGAGTCTTGCTGGGCGGCTCAATCCGGAGATTGCCAAACTTAGCGGCAGCATTTTCGACCTTCGTGTTCTGGCGTATACGCTTGCGCTTACGTTGCTGACTGCATTGGTGTGTGGCGTGCTGCCCTCACTTTCATTTTCCCGCTTGGAATTGAATCACTCCCTCAAAAACAGCAGCGCCGGTGGAGTGGCTCCCAGTACGCAGGCAATGCGCGGGGTATTGATCGTCGCCGAAGTTTCATTGGCTTTTGTGCTGCTCGTGGGATCAGGATTGCTCGTCCGCAGCCTGTGGAAGATCTTTGCCGTGAGTCCCGGCTTCGACGCGGGCCATGCGCTGACATTGCACGTTTATTGGCCGAATGCTCCGGTAAATTCAACCGCTAATCAGCAGAGAAACGCTGCTTTCAACGACCTGATCGAGCGGCTTCGGGCCTTGCCGGGTGTAACGTCGGTGGGAGCGACCTCTAATGTCCTTTTCCCGGGCGAGGTATATAAAGTGCCGTTTGTAACGGACAACCAAAGCGCGGAATCGCCCGGCCAAAGACCTTTCTTGCCGCATGGAGAAGCGACCCCGGGATACTTTCGGGCAATGGGGATACCGTTGCTGCGTGGCCGCTTTTTTGAGGAAAGAGATTCTGCTCCAGCCGCACAAGCATCTTCCATTGCTGGTACGGCAACCGAACCGGTAGCCATTATCAATGAGACCATGGCGCGGCATTACTGGCCAGAAAGCGACCCCATCGGCCATAAATTCCGCTTTGATGACCCGAACTTCAAAAGCCCCTGGTTCACCATTGTCGGCGTAGTTGGAGACGTGCGCCAGGAAGGATTGGAGAAATCCGCCGGACTCATGGCTTATCTTCCGTCCTCGGGAGACTGGGGCAATGACCTGGTAATTCGGAGCACGAATGATCCGGGGCTGCTGGCAAGCGCGATGAGGGAGCAGATCCGCGCGGTGGACAAGAACCTTGCGCTTGACAACATGCGAACCATAAGCGATTTGCTGTCGCAGCACGAATTGCAGAGGCAATTCAACACTCTCCTGCTGGGCGGATTGGCTTCAATTGCTTTGCTGCTCGCGGCTCTGGGGATCTACGGGTCTGTGTCGTACTGGGTGAAACAACGCACCCGGGAGATTGGAATCCGCATGGCGCTGGGCGCGCAAAGAACCGATATCTTTGAGATGGTAGTTGGGCGCGGCATGGCTCTCATCCTCTTGGGGCTGGGATTCGGACTAGTGGGTGCACTGGCGGCCACCCGGCTAATGAGCAGCCTGCTTTACAACGTAAGTCCATCGGACCCGGTAACCTTTATCGCTATTGCTCTCTTACTGGCATTGGTGGCCCTTCTGGCCTGCTATTCTCCTGCGCGCCGGGCAATCAAGATCGACCCTCTTGAAGCGCTACGATATGAGTGACCCGGCCATAAAAAATGCAGCGCCAGAAGGTCTCTGGCGCTGCGTAGGTTTTTATGCATCTCAGGGCGCAGCCCCCAAGGGCCGCTCTTTCCAACAATGATCAGCATGCACAACTCGGGAACTGCTCTAATGGCTACTTGCTATCTAATCATCTCCTCGACCCACCACGAAGAGGTGCCCATCGTTTTGGGAATAAATCTTCCCATTGCGGTCGAGAGAAACAGGTGTGTAAGCTGCCCCCAGCGCCAATTGCTGGAAGATCAATTGATTCAAAGTGCCGCCCTGCCTAATTGCGTACAAATTGCCATCTTCACTGTTGGCATAAACTAGCCCGTTAGCGTCTACCACCGGTGCATTCACGCACCACTCAAAGCCGTTGGGATGATCGGAGACACAAGTCAGAGTACCATCCGGATTTCGAGTGCAGCTTTGCGTGTTGGTGTTCTGGAAACTCCACTCGATGGTCAGATTGGGCGTAAGTTGTGAGACAAAGAACGATTCTTTGCCCATGGGGTTGGCATCGGTTCGTGCTGCTGGACACCAGTTTGGATCGATGCAATACGAACCACCTGCGTAGTGATTGTTTTTCATGACTACCGAATAGGTGCCGTCATGCGGAACGATTGCCGGAGTTGTGTCCCAGCCGAAGTTGAAAGCGTTGAGGAAATCTCCGTTGGCGCTGAAGTGCATCATGTGGCCCTGGGCCCAGTTGTACAGCGTATAGGCGCCATAGAAGATGCTGCCATCGGACGCAATTGTGGGTGTAGAGGAAGAATCATCCAGCACGCGGCCCGGAGGAGGCTCGTTCGTGGATGGATCGACGCCTACATGTGAGCCTGCCCTGCATCCGCCATTCGCGCCAGCGCCACCGGGATTGAAATTGAAAAGATCGACACCACAGCCATCGTGGAGCCGGCCCCGCAGCGATGCTGCCCACTTGCCCGTAAGGTTGGGATTCACGGCGATCAGGTAGTTGTAGCGAGTGACAAAGTGTCCCTTGCTGAGGGTGTAGATTGTGCCATCGGGAGCGATGGCGGGAGCAATGTTCAAAGCCGCGCGTTGCGTTCCACAGGGAACCGTAGGCGGTTGAGCATCCGGGCTGGGCGGCCAGGGAAGCTGTGTGCTGGAAAATGAAGCCTTGCAGTTGTCATTGGCTTTGGGCACAAGAGGCTCACCCGCAGGAACGCCCTTGATCTGCGCCTGCTGCAAGAGCTTGGTATAACTTACTTTGCTGATGGAATCATCAGGACCGACCTTGACCAGCCATGAATCCACCACATCATTGGTGAAAAAGCTGTCTAGCGGCCCAGTGGAAATTTTCACCACATTGTAAAAGATGTTGCCATGCCCATCGGTGCTGAGCGGCGAAGCAGTATAAGTGTTCGGATCAACGGTATTGCCAAACGGGTTAATGCGCTTTACCACAGAACCGTCGGCTTTATTGATCTTGAAGATCGTCCCGCCCTTCCCAGGGTCATAAAGAAATCCGTTGGCCAGGACCGCATGATAAACCGGCTCCCAGAAATCATTGCTGGATCCAGGCGCAAACCAATCGGTATCAAAGGTCCAAACCTTGACGAACTTGCCGTCGCTCCAGGTGTACCTGTTCTGGTGCCAGGTTTGGGTGCTGTAAGTGTTGTTGCTATAAACCCCCGCTTTGGATTCGATAAATACGTCGTTCCCATCGATCAAAGGAACCTGGTAGTGAACGAGCAGCGTTCCCCCCGCATTGGGATCGGCCTGCTCCTGAGAAACGTTTGCGTCATAAATAATGTTTACTAGATTCTTGTTGAGCGGCTGACCGTCAGTCTGACTCAGATTCAGTGTGTGTTGTGGATTCAATCCCCACTGGGCCCAGAAGGGAGAGCCGGATGGGGGATTTACCGCCGTCTGCGCACTTAACCCCATGCAAGAAAACACAACCAGGGCAGCGATCACAACGACAGTTGATCTACATCGTGTAGCACGGTAGTTCATTTATTCACCTCGTGTTTTGTTTGAAATTCTCTAACATGAGTGCCGGAAGATGAATCATGTAATCCCAAGAATGAAGGTCTTTTAATGAAGCAAGCGGCTGAGCTTACTACCGCGTTGAATGTGTGTCAAGAGTTTCTGCGAAGGTTTTAAAGTTTTTGTAAATGGGAATTATAGTCCTAAAAAGGGAACAGATACACCTGAGCTTCAGAGAATATTAGCGCAAAGAACGCAAACGAAGCAAAACCAAAATCTTCTTATCTTTGAAAAAACTAAAGACAACCATGGAACAGCAGAGCCGCATCTAATGCGGTTTTTGAAACACGCTCTAGCCATTTATTTCGGCTGCCACGGCCGTAGTGTTTCCAGCTTTATTCTGGGAAATAGCGGAGGGCAGCGGCTCGCGCCGGTAAAGCCTGCTCGTGTTTTGTGCGACTGAGATCAGCAAGATGACAAGCATCCCGGTGATGCCTGCGGTTCCGGCAACATCAAACAAACGATAGGCCCGCCCGAACAAATGGACCACTGATTTGAAATACACGGCGATGTTTCCTACAGAGAGCAATACGCGAAGTTCGGTGGGCCCCATCTTGAAATAGGAGATCTTAAAGTCGCCGAGCGTGTAACTGGCCAGGTAGACTTCAATGGAGAGCATGAGATAGGCGACCAGCAGACCTCCGGCAACCGGTAACGACATGTATCCGGAAAGAGACATGCCTCCCAGCAGAAACAGTGCGCCAAATGCGTCCACAATGTGGTCCACATAAAAACCGTAGCGAGGGCGCGGACAGTTACGAAAACGGGCCAAAGTGCCATCGAGGCTGTCGCCCAGCCAGTTGACAGCCAGACACAGCACCACTAGGCCCAGTCCCAGAGGATTGGTCCGGGCCCACCAATAGCCGGCTCCCGCTCCAGCCATGGCAAGCAGGCCCAGGACAGTTAAATGATCTGAGTTGATCCAAAGCGGTATCTGGGGGGCTAGCCAGTAAAGTGTCTTCTTCTCCATGGCCGCCAGAAAGCTTTGCTGGATTCGGGTGGCCTCACGGAAGCGATTGTCAGGTTGCATTTTCTATTTCCTCCAATTGCCAGGTTGTGACGCCACCTTGCGCCGGGCCAGAATCAACTGGCAATGCACCCAGGCACAATTGGAGGTAAAACGAAGATCAACAGGCAAACAATTGATTCAGAATGAGTTATGAGATGGAGACATTGGGAATTGATAACACCCTGGTTGACTTAGATCCTAAGGGAAGGCAAGAATCATAGACTCGGAGAAATCAGAATGGGTGATAGTGCAACGAAGGCGAAGAATTTCATCTGGCGAGAGGACCGATATCGCGACATTTTTCGGACGTCAGAAAAAAATGAGCTGTTGGTCAAGATCTGGCGTGATGCATTCGGGGAAGATTATCCAGAAGAGGCCGATCCTTTCGGCTTCGTCACGATACCTGATCTCAAAAGATTCTCCGAGGAGTTGAAATTGGAAAGGGGAAACACGCTACTTGACATCGGATGCGGACGCGGTGGCCCAGGACTGTGGGTCGCGCGCAAGACAGGGGCCGTTCTTATTGGCATTGACGTGGTTCCCGAAGCTATCTCCCAAGCGAATCGACTGAAAGCGACTCAGGAAGGAGGCGAGACGGCCACGTTTGCTGTCGGAAGCTTTACGGATACATGTTTACCCTCTGCCTCGGTTCAAGCGATCATGAGCGTCGATTCGTTCTGGATGGTTTTAGACAAGACCAGCGCATTGGAAGAGATGGCGCGAGTGATACAGCCTAGCGGTCGTTTCGTAATGACTACCTGGGTGTCTCCCTATCTGTCCGTGGAATCTATGCTAAATGCTGCCGGCTTTGACTTGCTGACCTACGAGGAGACACCAGGATGGAAAGAGCGGCAGATGGCTGTGTACAGCAGTATTCTGAAGAATCGGAATGAATTGGCCAAGGCGATTGGCGACTCTGCAACGGAGGTCCTGATCGCTGAAGCAGAACAGACACCAGCTCAATTATCGAGTTCTCCGAGGTGCTTTATTGCTGCTCAACGGAAGGCCCAGGCGTAGCTTCGAACCGTGGTTTCGTTCGGGCCCTAAGCCTGGCGTGAACTTGCGCCTGATTTGCCTGCCTTATGCCGGGGTTGGAGCTTCAGTGTTTCATTCGTGGCATGCGGCCGTTCCCGAGAATATGCAGGTCTGTGCCGTGGAACTGCCGGGCCGCGAAACTCGCTACCAGGAAGCACCGCTCAGCGATATCACCCAGATCGTGCGGGAACTTGCCGAGGCGCTCGGCTGCTTTTTGGATGTCCCATATACTCTGTTCGGACATAGCTTGGGCGCGCTCGTCGCTTTCGAACTGGCACGAGAGTTAAGGAGGCGGAATCAACCTGCCCCAGTCCGTTTTTTCGCTTCGGCCTGCCGCGCACCCCAAATGGTCCCGCTATATCCTTCCAACAATTTCCTAGACGAAAAAGTGCTTTGGGACCAGCAGCTTGGAAAGGGCCAGGGAGAAGGCGGCCTGCTGATTGATTATGCCCGAACCCCGTGGAGAGCGGATGTGAAACTCTTTACAACTTATCGTTATGTTATCGAACCACCGCTGCGGTCTCCGATCACTGCAATCGCCGGCCATGATGACCGCTTACTCGACCACAGAGAGATGGTGGCCTGGCATTCTCAAACCACTGGCTCATTCAATCTTAGGTTGGTCCGGGGCGACCATTTTTTCATTCGTTCAACGCCCGAAGAGGTAATTCGTGTAGTCTTAGGCGAGTTTGCGCTGAGCCCGCGCAAATAAAGGTCGCGATTGCAATATTTCAGACAGCTCAAATGTGCCGTTATGATTCAGCCTTTAGGCTACTAGCGATTCCGGGTCCAGGTTTGTCCACATCTGCTGGATGCTTTTGACGTAGCCGACATAGTGCTGGCGTACTTTTTGCTTCGACTCGGCAGCAAATTCAGAAGATTTCGTGACTAGTTCGTCGTAAGCTGCCTGCGTCCGGCGGCTCGTGTCTTCCTGCAATCCCTGCACGGTAGCTGCATAATCTTGGTACGCCTCTTGCGCAAGCTGCTGTGCTTTTTCCTGCTGGGCGGCTTCGTTAACGGATTTCACGTAGTTTTGATAGGCTTCCGTCGCGCGCTTGGCCGCATCAAATTCGAAGTCTTGCCTGGCTTTCATGAAAGATAGACAAAGCTCTTCACGCTGCAAATGACCCGCTAAAGCCTCTTCATGCAGGCCCGTTGTCAAGTTAGTGTATGCGTTTGCAAATTGCCCGGTAAGATCAGTCGAATCAGGCTTGGCGGAACCGCCTGAACCCTTTTGGGGAGTATTTTCCATAGGCTTTTCCTCTTCTCTTTCCTTTCTTTCCTTGCGTCCGCGATTGCGATTTTTCGGGCCGCCCATAAGCATTATCCAACGCGATCATAACACCATGGATTTACCAGGAACAACAACACCCGAGAAATTTTTTTAAAGATTTAACATTTGCAAGGTTAGAAATTAACAAGATTCATGCGATTTTAGCCGTAGCGAATTCCCATTTCGGAAAAATCAACCGAAATAAGGAACTTCTTGAAATAAAGTTGTTGCAGCGACTTTTTAATCCGGTATAGTTTTTGTGGTTCCCGATTTCTTAACTTTCACGCATTTTCCACGTAACCAATAACCCCCAGCCCCAACCCACAATCTAGGAGCAGGAAGCCTCGGCCAGCATGTCAACTCCTAGATGCAGGTCATGAGCACGGGACTGAACCATTTTCATTTTCCACAAAGGTATTGGACCGCAGACTGCGTTCTATAAGTCAGATGAATAAGGAGTTAAGGCTGGTGAGCCAGGATTTCTCCGAAGTGGAACAACCCCAATCGCCGGAGCAGCGACGGCAATTATTAGCCCGGTTGTTACGAGATCAGTCCCTTGGGCAGCCCAAGGCTAAGGTTGTTAAGCGTGCGCCGATGTCGTTTGCCCAGCAGCGGCTCTGGTTTTTGGAGCAACTCATCGGCGGATCGGCGTTGTATAACATGCCGTGTCCACAGCGTTTCCAATTCGCCCTGGATGTGGATGTACTGCGACGCTCTTTGAACGAGATTGTGCGGCGCCACGAGGTGCTGAGGACTACATTTGGCGTATCCGGCGGCACGCCCGCCCAGATCATCGCGACCGAGATGAACTTGGAACTGCCGGTTGAAGACCTGCGCGATGTACCGCCACAACAGCGCGAGCTGGACGCTTGGCGACTGACAACCGAGGATGCGCACACGCCTTTTGATTTGCGCACAGGACCGTTAATTCGCGTCAAGCTGCTGCGTTTAGCAGATGACGATTACATGTTTCTATTGACCATTCACCACATCGTCTTCGATGGATGGTCGACAGGCGTGTTCTTCCGCGAACTGACTGCCCTTTACTCAGCTTTTATCACAGGCCAGCCTTCGCCCTTACCAGAGTTGGCAATTCAATACTCGGATTTTTCAGTTTGGCAACGGGATTGGCTCCAGGGAGAGGTGCTGGAGAGACAACTGAGTTACTGGAAGGGCCAGCTTGCGGATCTAACCCCGCTAAATTTGCCGGCTGACCGGACGCGCCCAGCATTACCTTCTTTTCGCGGCGCCAGCCATCTTGTCCACGTGGATGTTGAAGTCATCGATAGGCTCCGCTCCCTGTGCGAAGAGCAAGATGCAACGCTGTTCATGGTTCTGCTGGCCGCCTTCCAAGTGTTACTGCACCGCTACTCAGGGCAGGACGATATCGTCTTAGGCTCCCCGGTTGCCAACCGCAACCGAGCCGAAACCGAGGCATTGATAGGCTTTTTCGTCAACCCGCTGGTGATGCGGACCAGCCTTGCCGGAGATCCCTCCTTTCGGCAACTGCTGGACCGGGTGAGGGAGATGACGTTGGGAGCCTATGCCAACCAAGATCTTCCGTTCGAGATACTGGTAGAAGATCTACATCCAGAGCGCCACTTCAGCCACAACCCCCTTTTTCAGATTGTTTTTCAATTAGTGAGCATGGCTGCCGCTGATTCGGGAAACACCGCGCAGGCTCCGCCCATGCCGACTCTGCAAATGACAACTTCCAAGTTCGATCTCAATCTAACGCTGTTCGAAACCTCCGCCGGCGTCCTGGGCGCAATCGAGTACACTACGGACTTGTTCGACGCCTCGCGGATCACGCGAATGGCAGGCCATTACGCAAAGCTACTGGATGAAATAGGGCAAGACCCCAGCCAGCCAATCTCGAAACTTCCCTTGCTCACAGGGGCGGAACGCCGTCAGATTCTGAAAGAATGGAATACAACGGCAGTATCGTTCTCCCACCAGAAGGGAGTGCGCGGAGCATTTGAGCGAAACGCCTTGAAGGAGCCCGATGCACCCGCCATCTGTTTTCAGGGGCAGATGCTGACCTATCGTGCATTGGAAATCCGGGCCAACCAACTGGCTGGCTACCTGCGCGAGCAAGGTGTTGCTAAAGATACAACGGTGGCAATCTGTCTTCCTCGTTCACCTGAAGTAATCGTGGCTGCGCTGGCAGTATTCAAAGCTGGTGCAGCTTATCTGCCGATCGATCCCGAATATCCTGAAGACCGAATTGCTTTGATGATGACGGAAGCCGCCTCGGCTGTGCTGGTTACAACCGGTGCAATGAGCGAGCGCCTTGCCGGAGTCGAGGCAGCCTTCGTCTGCCTCGACAGGGACGCAGCCCTCATCGAGCAGCAAGCCGGAACTACGCTGGAGGAGGCTTACGACGAAGATGCACTCGCCTACGTTATCTTCACGTCGGGGTCAACGGGCACGCCCAAGGGAGTTGAAATCCAACATCGCGGCTTAACCAATCTGGTCAACTGGCATATCAGCACTTTTGGAGTCGGGCCGGGGGACCGGGCCACGCAATTTGCGGGCCTTGGTTTCGACGCGGCGGTATGGGAAATTTGGCCGTACCTAGCCGCTGGCGCGGCAGTGCAGATTGTAGAGGATGAGATTCGATACTCGCCAGCGCTCTTCCCGGAGTGGATTACTGCTCATCGCATTACTCACTGCTTCATACCGACTCCCATTCTGGATACAGTGCTGCGCCAGCCGTGGCCCTCGGAATGCCGACTTCGGGCGATGCTAACAGGTGGTGACAAGCTTCTCCGCGGGGTTCCGCCGGAGCTGCCGTTTCCAGTCTTTAACCAATATGGACCAACCGAGAACTCAGTAGTAACCACGTCGGCGCAGGTGGCGGTAGATGCCGGAGATGGCATGGCTCCGCCCATCGGGCGGCCGATTTGGAATGTTGAACTTTTTGTTATCGACCGCAACGGCCAGCCGGTACCGGTTGGCGTTCCGGGCGAGTTGTGGATTGGCGGCCAAGGATTGGCGCGGGGTTACTGCAACTCGCAAGAATTAACGGCCCAGCGTTTTATCCAGCATCCGCTGGAACCGGAACAGAAAGTATATCGGTCCGGAGATCTTGTTCGGTATCTGCCGGATGGCAACATCGAATTCCTGGGACGAATCGACGAACAGGTCAAGATACGCGGCTTTCGGATCGAACCAGGGGAGATCGAAGCAGCACTGGTGAGCGAGCTCAACGTACAGTCTGCGTGCATCGTCGCCCATGGCGATACACCTCGCGACTTACGCTTGATTGCGTATCTGGTGGCTAAGAACGGCGACATCCTCGATGTCGAGAGCTTGCGGGAACAGCTTCGCGCGAAGCTGCCCGCTTACATGGTTCCGTCCAATATGGTTGTGCTGGACGAATTTCCGCTGACCTCCAATGGAAAGATTGACCGCCGCAGGCTGCCCCTTCCGATGGAGTCTCACGATCACGCAGGTTACGTTCCACCCAAAACACAACTGGAGAAATGGCTAGCCACAATTTGGCAAGAAGAAATACATATTGATGTGGTTGGGGTCAACGAGAACTTCTTCGATATTGGCGGAAACTCGCTCATCCTGGTCCAAATCCATCGCCGCCTGGAAGAGAAAATGCCAAACCGCGTTTCTGCGGTGGATTTGTTTCGCTATCCCACGATTCGTACTTTAGCGGCATTCCTCGGTGAGCAACCCGATCAGGAGACCAAAGTCGATAAGGCGCGGGAGCGCGCTGTTCGCCGCAAACAGTTGCGGGCACAACGGCGAGACGAAGGAGTATCGGTATGAGCTTTAATTCTGAGGCGGCGATGCTGGATGGCATCGCCATCATTGGAATGAGCGGCCGCTTTCCTGGAGCTCGCAATGTGGATGAGTTCTGGAACAATCTGTG
>DASZEU010000524.1:0-14413 GCA_035940535.1 Candidatus Angelobacter sp. | reverse complement strand
GTGACGCTTTCCGATGCCGCCAGGATTGTCGAGGACGCAGGGTTCGACTTGGTTGACCTGAACCTTGGGTGTCCGGCCAAGCGCGTAGTCAAATGCAACGGCGGTTCCGGATTGCTCAAAGACCTTCCGGCAATTGGCCGTATCTTCGAAACCATCCGTGCCGCAGTCACGATTCCGTTCACGGTTAAATTTCGCCTGGGATGGGACGACAGCAACCTGGTGTGCGTGGAACTTGCGCGAATGGCCGAGCAATGCGGACTCAATGCCGTGGCCCTGCACGCGCGCACGCGAGAGCAAGGCTACAGCGGCGAGGCGCGCTGGGAGTGGATCGCCGCGGTCAAAGATGCAGTCAGAATTCCCGTAATCGGCAACGGCGACATCAGGACTCCCGAAGACGCAATCGCTATGTTTGTGCAAACCGGCTGTGACGCCGTGATGATTGGCCGCACTGCCGCTTCCAATCCGTGGATCTTCCGCCAGATTCGCCAATTCCTCGAGAGCGGACGTTACGATCAGCCCACCGAAGCCGATCGCTATGAGATGATCCGCACCTACTTCCAAATGCTGGTCGATGAGAAGATGCATGGGGCCGGGGGCAAGATGAAACAGTTCGTCGCTTGGTTCACCCACGGCGTACCGAACGGCACGGCCTTGCGCAAAGCTGTCTACGATGCCCGCGAGGGACCGGAGATCCTTGCTAGCGTAGAGAGGTTCTTCGACGATCTGCTTAGCGGACGACCTACCTCTTCTTGCGCTCCTTCTGATTCTCCCGAGGTCTTGCTAAGCTGCGGAGGTTAAAGTACTTATCTAAAATTTTGCAAGACATTGCTCGGCCAGCGTTCTACAATTGTTGGCACTACTTTAACCATGGAATATATCTTCCTTGTCTTCCTGGGCTGGTTTGTTGTGTGCTTGCCTGCGATTGTCTATGCCGCAATTATTGATAGCCGGCGCAAAAAAGATGCCAGGGAGTTCGAAGAACAATTTGCTTCTCTTACAAAACGGTTCTATGGCCTCGAAGAGCAGCTTAGGAGAGTAATCGCTGCACAAGCTGTGACCGCTGTACCGGAAAAGCCAGCACCTCCTATTGCGGTTGTAGCTCCGGTCCCAGCCCCCGCAATTCCTTTGGCGGAAGCGATCACAGTGCGTGAAGAACCGCCGCTGGTGAAACCTGCGGAAGCCCCGCCGATACCGCTGCCACCCACTCCTCCGGTATTCCCGGTCAGACCGAACCCGCCCGTAGTGCAGGTTCCACCCGTGCCAATTTCGCCACCCACTCAACCTCCATCGCCTGCTACCTCAGTTCCGCCAAACCTTGCTGCACGCGTGCAAGCGCCGTCGCCGCCGCAATTTCGGCAAACGCTTCCGCTGCCTGCAGAGCCGGTTGTAGCTGAAGCCAAGCCTCAGAAAACCAAGCGCTTCTCCGCGTCGATGGAAGAGGCAGTGGGCACAAATTGGCTCCCGAAGATCGGGACGGTTCTGGTTGTAATTGGCGCCGGATTGTTTCTGGCTTCCCGCTGGGAGCACATGTCGGCGATGATGCGGATCGCTCTCTTCTATTTTGTCGGCGGGGGATTGCTGGGCGCAGGCATTTATTGGGAGCGGAAAGACAACTTCAAAGTCCTGGGCAGGGTGTTGATCGGCGGGGGTTGGGCGATCCTCTACATCACCACGGCTGCCGCATACCACTGGCACTCTGCGAAGGTAGTGGATTCCGTCGTCGTAGATCTCTTCCTGCTCCTGCTGGTCGCCGGACTTATGGTCTGGCACACGTTGAAGTACAACTCTCCGACCGTTACTGGCATGGCGTTCCTCCTGGGCTTCATCTCTCTCATTCTGAGCCATACGACCACCTTTAGCCTTTTGGCGGGTCTCATCCTGGTTTCCAGCATGACTGTTATTGTGTTGCGCCGCCAGTGGTTTGAGTTGGAAGTCTTTGGAATTCTTGCCAGCTATTTAAGCCATTTCTATTGGCTGTATTGGATTATCCAGCCCATGGGAGCGGAGAAACACGCATTCCCGGAATTTTGGATCAGCGTAGCGCTGCTTTCCGCTTTCTGGCTGATCTTCCGGATTGCCTATCTGTTCCACAGAATTTCTGCGAAAGAGCAGGAATCCGTTTCTACGGTTGCCGCGTTGCTGAACCCTGTACTGTTTTTGGCGGCCCTGAGATATCAGGCCTTCGAAACAAAATGGGCTTTCACCACTTTGTTGACCGTTGGCGCCTTAGAATTCTTTTTTGGACAACTACCAGTTGCGCGCCGCAGAAAAATACCGTTTCAACTGCTCTCCAGCTTGGGCGCAATCCTCATGGTGGCCGCGATCCCTTACAAGTACTCGGGAAACGATCTGGTGTTGTTGTGGCTGGCCGGCGCACAAGCCTTTTTGATGGCTGGAATTTTTGCGCGGGAAAAACTCTTTCGATGGTTTGGCGGAATCACTTTTTTCCTGGTGGCATTTTATCTATTGCCGATGCGCATGGTTCCTGTGGCGCGACTGGTGCTGAGTGGTGAGTCCGCATATTCCATTCCGGTTTTCACCATACTCTCCATAGCTGCCGTGGTTTTCTACGCCAACGCTCACGTGATCAGCCGGATTTGGCCGGACCTCTTTCAAGGTCAGAGCGACCGCCAGGCACTCCATGCGATCTCTTTGTTTGCCAGTCTGTTTGCTGTTGGCTCAATTTACTCATTGGTTCCAGCGAACAGCGTGGCAGTTGTGCTAGCAACGTTGGTCTTCGTCTTGGCCTGCTCGGGAAAACAGTTCAATGTTCCTGACACTGTTTACCACGCACACTGGATATCGGTGGTAGCAGCCATCGATGTGACTGTGCGCGGGCTCTCGCTGGAAAGCTCATGGCATGGGATTCCCGAACGAATATTGACATTTGGCGCTGTGGCTGCCCTGCTCTATCTGAGTTCCCGCTTCGTGCGGCTCTCGAATACATTGGAGAGCCCTATTTTTTCGATGGTCTATCGCTGGGCGGCGAGCGGTTTGATCACGGTCCTGATTTGGAAACAGGCGTCGGATTGGTTGTCTGCCGTTTTGTGGATCGGCTTTGCCCTGGTGCTTTCAACTGTTGCTCAACTCAGAAAGGCGAACGAATTCCGGTGGCAGGCATTTGTTTTGGTTATGCTCGCTTGCATCCGTGCACTGGCCGTGAATTTCTATATTGATAGCGAGTTTCATGGCGTAAGCTTCCGCCTGATTTCCGTAATCTTGATTGCCGCCGGTTCCTACCTGTTGGTTGCCCGAAGTCCGCATTCCCAATTGCATCCCGCCTACACCTGCGCTGGGACACTTCTGCTGACCTATCTTGCGTACAAAGAAGCTGGGCAACTCTGGATTGCAGTCGCATGGGCCGCTTTGGGTGCTACGCTCGCATTTGCCGGACGCAATTGGAAAAACCGTGTTCTGCTCTGGCAGAGCCACACCCTTGCTGTGCTGGCCGCTCTGGCCATATTCAGTTACAACTTCCAGCCGCAGCACCGGCAAAGCGCATTGCAGGCAATCACGGTGCTGATCACATCGGCACTTATCTATCTTTCGACCTGGACCACCAACGTCGCAAATGTAATAGAAGATGAGCGCATCTCCTACGCATATTCGTGGATTGGTTCGTTGCTGTTGACCTGGCTGGCCTGGTATCAATTCCAGCCGATCAGTGTTGCCCTGGTGTGGGCAATTTTTGGGTTGGTCTTGTTTGAACTTGGGTTTGGAAACACCTCTCCCTTCCTGCGTGCTCAGGGATATGTGGCGCTGGTCAGCAGCTTTGTGCGCATTTTTTTCGCGAACCTTAATTCATCTGCCATCGAGAGCGCCCTGTACACCGTCTTACCGCTGGTTCCTATTTATTTCTGGGTGTATGGCCGGCTGCATGTCAAGAAGACTGGAGAATCGGCCCTTAAAATACGCGTGGAATACATTTTGGCGTGTGTCGGCACGGCGACAGTGGCTGCGCTGGCGCGCTTTGTCCCGCATGACAAAGAGATCATTGTCGTGGCGTACTCCCTGATCGTGGTTACCCTGCTGGCGGTTGCTTTGCGTATCGGGCTGAAGATTTTTTTCTATCAAGCGTTGGTCATGCTGGGAGTGACCGCCTTCCGACTCTCCACGCATAACTTCTTCATGCTCCAGAATTCTTTTTCTTCGAGCACCTCCGCATCGGTGCTCTCGATCCTGCTACTCGCGGCGGGAATCCCGATTGGCTTCAGACTCAGGCAGATCAAGGCCGATGGCTCTGAACCGGAAAAACCCAAATCCCAGAACTGGATTTCATTCCTTACGCGCCGCCCCGAGCAACCCATGTTTTTTGTTCCAGTGGTGCTGATGGCCATACTTCTGGTTATCAAGATCGACTACGGCTGGGACATTTTGGCTCTGGCTTTGGAAGGCGTGGTGATTGTCCTCGGAGCATTTTTTGCCAAGGAGCGCAGCTTCCGGCTTACGGGCCTTGGTCTGCTATTACTGTGTGTTTTGAAGTTCTTTGCACAGGATCTGTGGATGCTCAACGATCCGAGTGCCCCTTGGATCAGCTTCATTGGACTGGGAGTGCTCCTCCTGGTCGCGACCTACGTCTATTCGCGAAACCGTAAAGCCTTGCGGGACTATTTATGAAACGTTGGCTGGCTGTAACGTTACTGATCTTCGTCGCTGGCGCGGCAATTTTTTATGCCGAACGTCGTAAGCCGGAAACCCACGTTGGCCCAGAAGCCGTTCTCAATGCCGTGGCCGAAACCCAGCGCGACATCAGCCGCGTGCCGGCCCATCTTACGCGCCTTTCTGACGAAGAGGAGATTGAGATTGGCGATTCAATGGCTACCCGCTATGCTTCCATCCGCTCGGGCTGGCAGGAAGAGACCGATGCTCCGATTGAGAAATATATCAATATAGTTGGACGCAATGTGGCCGCGCGGGCCCACAGAAGACTCAACTATCGATTCCACTACATCCCCGATTCGACCTTCCTCAATGCATTTTCGCTGCCGGGCGGGCACATATTCATTGGTAAGGGATTCCTGCTGCAAATGGATACCGAGGATGAACTGGCCAATGTGCTGGGCCATGAGGTCGAGCATGTGGATCATTATCATTGTGCGGAGAAGGTTCAGGTTGAGACGCGATTGCGCAATCTTCCACTCTCGGAGTTGCTCCAGCTTCCAGTCGAGTTATTTCAAGCAGGCTACGGCAAAGAGCAGGAACTTGAAGCAGACCGCGAGGGCACGCATCTGGCTGTGATGGCCGGTTATTCAGCGCAGGGAGCGTTGCGGATGTTCGAGACTTTTGAGCGTTTGGACCGCCAGTATGTGCAGAAAGCCGAAAGCCCGGACGAGGAACTATCGCAGGTAGCCATTCAGAGTATTATCGGGTATTTCCGATCGCATCCACTGCCGCAGGAGCGAATGCGTCAAGTCCGCAACCTCATTGCTTCAGAAAAATGGCCCGATCGAGCGGAGAGGCCGCTGAGGATTCATTTGGATTCTTCTAAAACCGCATCGGCCAATGGCAACTGAACCCATTGCACCGCAAAGGGCGCAAAGGAAAAACCAATCCTACCGCGGAGGCACTCTTCCTACGCTCAAGGGGCAGCTTCGACACGGAGAAGATCTAGAGTCAAGTCGGAGCAGAGGGATACCAGACATCAACAGTAGAGAGGCCACCCGCCATCTACTGAGTGGCCTCTGCTTTGCATAGTCTGAATTAAGCTGCTTTTTCTTTTCCGGGTCTCAGCGTCTGTTGGGTTGGAGCTTTGCCTACACCGATTTTGATCTGTTTGGGTTTGGCCTCTTCGCGCTTGGCAATCGTAATTTTGAGCAAGCCATTCTCAAACTCTGCGTTGATGTTCTGCGTGTCCGCCGTGGGAGGCAGGGTGAAAGAGCGCGTAAAGCGGCCGTAGTGGCGCTCAAGCCGGTGGAAATTCTCTTTTTTCTTCTCGGTTTCGAGCTTGCGCTCGCCGCTGATGGTGAGCACGTTGTTTTCTACGTGAAGATTAAGGTCCTTCTCCTCCACGCCGGGTATCTCAGCTTGCAATATTATGTGGTGCTCGTCTTCATAGACGTCCACTGGAGGAACAAAGTTGGAGAATGCAAGTTGCTGTTCAGATCGGTCTCCAAAACCGAAGGGTTGATTCAATAGCTGGCTCATCCGGTCTTGGAGTGTAACCAGCTCAGAAAATGGATCCCAACGAGAAATATTCGCCATGGTTCTTCTCCTGTCTTTTCATACGCAATTCGATTGTCTTGATTGTTGATGGATATTTTTTTGAAGGTGACTTGGTTCAAGTTGGAGCTGGATGAATATCCAGGTTATTCGGTGCGGAAATATCTGCCGTCTGATGCTCTGAAAGGCGGAGGCTAGATACAATTCGGCCTCCAAAATTTACGATGTACCGAAACTCCGAGAGGTGGCCCCAAAAGAATTTGCAGTTCTGTAATTTTAATTTCGTCTTAATTCGACGAAACTAAGGTCTAGCGGCTGGACTTCGAGGGCGAATTCTTGCGGGCCTTTTCGAATTCGTCTCCTGGCTGCCAGCCTGCCAGCTCCGGTTGGTTCGCAGCTTGCCATCCCACGGCGAAGCCAAACTTCGCCATTTTGGCATCCCCGGTGAAATCCATGTCCTCACGATATTCATCTGAAGGCTGATGGTAGCGGTGGGCCACGTAGTCACGGTCTTTCTCTTCGCCCCACGCAGGATCGTGCCCCTTGTACAACGTTCCTTGATTAATACTGAAGGCCGGAACGCCCACCCTGGCCATGCTGAAATGATCAGAACGATAATAATGGCCAGCCTGTGGAAGGGCATCAGGTTTGATGGTCAGCGCAAAATCTTTTGCGACCTGTTCTACCAGCGGATAGACGCTGGTTCGCTCCGCCCCAGAGACCACAACTTCCTGCGGATCGCCAAAGGGCTGGACATCATCGTAATTGAGGTCGAGCGAGATGTTATGGGCTGGCACCGGTGGGTGCTCTCCCAGATATTTTGATCCCAGCAGACCTTGCTCTTCCGCGGTGACAGCGGCGAATAAAATGGTGCGTTTGGGTTTTTCTCGGGCGGCTGCTATGACTCGCGCCAACTCCAGGAGGATGCCGCACCCGGTGGCATTGTCGGCAGCGCCATTGTAGATGTTGTCGCCCGGTTCATTGGGGTGGATGCCCAGATGATCGTAATGCGCAGTGTAGATTATTGCCTGGTTGCGCAGGTGGGCATCGGAGCCGGTGACTTTGCCAACTACGTTGCGCGACGAAAACGGACGCACATGGCTGACGATGGTTTCACGGAGCCGGATCGGCAGCTCCACCGGCTTGAACTCGCGCGAATTTGCATTTTGCAGCATTTTGTCCAGGTCCATGCCGGCGGCTTGGCCTAACTTGCGAGCCACCTCCAACTGGATCCAGCCAGCGGATTTCAGCTTGGGATCTTTTTCGTCTTGGAGATAAGAAGTTTCCCCGCCCCACGAATTGCGCACCACCTCCCAGCCATAGCTGGCCATCTGAGTTTGGTGCACCAGGACAACCGCAACCGCCCCTCGCCGGGCGGCTTCTTCAAATTTGTAGGTCCAGCGTCCGTAGTAGGTGAGCGCCTTTCCCTTGAAAAAATTCGGATCGTCGGAAGGCGGTTCGTTAACCAACATGAGCAGGACTTTGCCTTTGACGTTGACGCCCTTGTAATCGTCCCATTTGTATTCAGGGGCATTGATCCCATAGCCCACATAAACGATGGGAGCATCGACCATGGATTTTTCCGAATGGGTTTGATCGCTGGCGACAAAGTCGTCGCCAAATTTCAAGTTCATCTCCTGCCCCGATTTGGGCACGAACGTGAACGTGGTCTTCTGCTGATCAGTGGTGACGCCGTAGAAGCCCACATTTTGAAAGTAACCGCCGTTGTCACCGGCAGGCTGCAATCCGTACGCTTTGAACTGCGCGCCCAACCAGTCGGCTGCCTTATCGCCACCCTTCTGGCCTGTTCCCCGGCCCTCGAGCGAATCATCGGACAGATACTTCACAGTGGCGCGTATCTTTTCGGAGTCGATCGCATTCAGGGCGTGCTCGGCATCTTTCGAAACACCCGCCACGGCAGACTGAGCCGAGTTCGTTGGGGCGGAGAGCAGCGCAGTCAAAGTAAAAGCCAGGATGACAAAGGTTTGCCTCATAATTTTTCCACTCGAAGAAAGCCAGGATTTTGATGCTTGTTATGGTTATATTAGTTTTTTGTTCAAACAATCCGCGAACTGCGGATCAGTTTTTTGATCCTCAACCAGGTTTGTAATCAGGTACCTTTTCTCCGGCTTGTACAACCGGAACAGGCGTTGAGCCTGTCACGTCAGCCAATGCCCGGTTCAACTCTTCCATTTCCTGTCTCGACCATCCTACGATCGAGAGATCAACTTCTCCTTCAGGAGAAATCAGAAAAATGGAGGGCACAATGGTGATCTTGTAAGCATTGGAGGCAGGATATTTGCCGATTTCATCCAGCCAAGTAGGGAAGGTTATGCCGTAATCGCGGTTAAAGGCTTGGGTGTCTTTTGCGTTGTCCTGGGAAACCCCCACAACAGTAACTTTGCCGCTATTCCCATAAGCCTTATGGATGCGCTCCAGATACGGGAATGAGAATTGGCATTCCGGACAGGCGGTCTTGAAAAAGGCCACAACTACCGGCCCGCGTTGCCGCACATGATTCAGTGAAAACTCGCGTCCATCGAGCAGCGGAAGCTTGATGTCCGGCGCCTTAACTCCAGCTTGAATGGCAGGCATCGATTTCCTCCCGGGTGCTATTGTAAATAAAATTGTTCTCAGGAGGAGGGTTCCGGACAAGCCTGTTGCGAACAGTCCATTTTGAAAGCGCTTATAACGAACATCGGAGCAATTCCAAGCTGCATCTAATGAATTAAACTCCAGGGTAATGGTGTGAAATTGGGCTCGCGCATCTCATATTAAAGAAAGCAGGATTAACGTGAAACAACGCAAGTTTCTGGCAAGCATTTTGGCGATGGTATTGGCGTGTGGATTGGCTGTTGCCGCTCAACAACCACAGTTACCCGATCCCGGCTCCGCCGGCATGACCCGGGAACAGCAGGAGCAAGTGGGACTGCAAGCCATGGCCGAGGTGTATAAGCAAATGCCAGTGCTGCCCGACTCCCATCCGTTGAATCAATATGTCCAAAGATTGGGCAGAAGACTGGTAACGGTGATTCCTTCCGACTATTCATGGCCCTATCAATTCCACGTTATCCAGCAAAAAGAGATTAACGCGTTTGCCATTCCCGGCGGGCCTATCTTCATCAATGTGGGCACCATTCAGGCAGCCGACAATGAGGCGGAGTTGGCGGGGGTGATCGCCCACGAAATGTCTCACGTGTACATGCAGCACTCTGCGAAACAGGCGGGCAAGGCGTCACTGGCTCAAGGCATTCTAGGCGTGCTGGGTGCAGTGCTTCCGGGCAATGCAGCGGGCAACATTGCGCGAGTTGGTATCCAGTTTGGCGCTGGAACCATTTTCATGAGGTATTCTCGCAAAGATGAGGCGCAGGCCGATGCCGTAGGCGCGATCATCATGTACAAAGCGGGCTACAACCCCAAAGCGCTAGCTGAGTTCTTTCAGAAGCTGGAGCAGCAGGGCGGTGGCAGCGGCCCTCAATTCCTCAGTGACCACCCCAATCCGGGAAACCGCGTAGCGGCGGTGGACAAAGAGATCCAGAATTGGCCTCCGAAAAGCTATCTTTCATCGAGCCAGGAATTCGCCCGCGCCAAGCAAGATGCAGGCGGCGTTAGAGCCTACACGGGCCAGCAGATTGCCGATGGAGCGAAGCAGGGACTATGGGCGCGTCAGAATCAACAAAACGGCGCTGTACCACCCAACGTGCCGCAGAGCAACAATGGCAATGGGAACGGCGGGAGCCGTAGCCAGGGTCGAAATCTCTCCAGCACAAGCTATGGTCAGATCAGACCCAACAGCAACTTTACGCCGTTCCGGCACAATGCTTTTACCATCAAGTATCCTTCGAATTGGCAGCCGACCGGCGATCAAAGCTCAGGAGTAACCATTGCGCCGCCAGCGGGAGTCGCACAAGGCGAAATTGCTTATGGTGTGATCATCGGCGGTGCTCAGGACCCCAATGCTTCTAATCTCGACCAGGCGATGCAAGATCTCGTGCAAAACCTGGAACAATCGAATCCCGGCTTGCAGAGTTCTGGCAGTCTCCAAGACATTCAGGTGAATGGCGTGCGTGGGAAGGCAGTCAACCTTCGAGGAACCTCCCCGGTCCAGCAGAATGGCCGAAGGCTGCCTGAACGCGACTGGCTAATTGGCTTACCGAGACCTCAAGGCGGCCTTCTGTACCTGGTGTTTATTGCTCCCGAAAACCAGTTTGGGCAGCTAAGCTCAACCTACCAGGCAATGCTGAATAGCTTACAGTTGAGATGACAGTCAAGAACGACTCGCTCAACGGTATCTTGGAGCGCAGCAGCCTCCACTCCTTAGATTACTAAAGGGTGTCATGATCAATATTCGCAGGGAGATCCATGAACTTTGAAATTCCTGAAGCCCTCAGGCAATACCTGGCCACCCTTGACCGCTTCATCGAAACCGAAATCAAGCCGCTCGAACAGGTGGACGACAATATGCGGTTCTTTGATCATCGACGCGAGTGGGCCCGCACTGACTTTGATCATGGCGGGCTTCCTCGGCCGGAGTGGGAGGCTTTGCTGGGCGAGGCCCGCCGTCGCGCCGACCGCGCGGGACATCACCGCTTTGCCCTGCCTAAAGAATATGGAGGCCAAGACGGCTCCAATCTGTGGATGGCGGTCATTCGTGAGCATCTCGCGGCCAAGGGACTGGGCCTGCACAACGATCTGCAAAACGAGCATTCCATTGTCGGCAACCATCCCACAGTTTTGATCTTTCGCGACTTCGGCACACCTGAGCAACAACAAGAGTTCATCCCTGGAGCATTGGACCGTTCGCGCACCGTGGCCTTTGGTTTGACCGAACCGGAGCATGGCTCCGACGCTACGCATATCGAGACGCGCGCTGTGGCTGAAGAGCGCGATGGACGCAAAGGCTGGCGCATTGACGGCGAAAAGATGTGGACCACCGGGATGCATGTGGCCACCCATTGCATGGTGTTTGCCCGCACCCATGGCAAAGATGGCGATGCATCGGGAATCACCTGTTTCCTAGTGTCCTCTGTTACTCCAGGAGTGAAGGTCGAGGAATATCTCTGGACCTTTAACATGCCGACCGATCATCCTCGCGTGAGCTTTCGCAACGTATGGGTTCCCGACACAGCGATTCTGGGCAAACCCGGCAGCGGCCTGGCGGTGGCTCAGCACTTCGTACATGAAAACCGCATCCGCCAGGCGGCATCTTCCCTGGGCGCGGGTGTCTACTGCATCGAAGAGAGCGTAAAGTATGCCCGGATGCGCAAGCCCTTTGGCAAAGCGCTGGCGGAAAACCAGGCCATACAATGGCCGTTAGTCGAACTGGCCACCCAGGCCGAGATGCTGCGCCTGCTGATCCGCAAAACCGCATGGGAGATGGACCAGATGCCCAAACCAGAAGTGGAAAAACGTCTTTCCGATAAAGTCTCCATGTGCAACTACTGGGCCAACCGCTTTTGCTGCGAAGCCGCCGATCGCGCGATGCAGGTGCATGGCGGCATTGGCTATTCCCGGCACAAACCGTTTGAGCATATCTATCGCCATCATCGTCGTTATCGCATCACCGAAGGATCAGAAGAAATCCAGATGAGGAAGATTGCCGGTCACCTATTCGGTTTCATGGGACCAAGACGAGAAGAGTTTGAAAACGTGAGGGGCAGTTCTCTCTCGCCGTAAACCAACGAACGGACGACGTTAGCGACGATACATAGGCCGACTTCCGACTGGCTCGTCATAATTGATTCAGGATGAAACTGAACTGCGGCCCAGGGAAGCTCCCGATGTTCAATGGCCATGACTACATTGTCTTCAGTTTCTGCCGTAACCTTCAGACATTCTGGCAGGCTATCGCGGTTTGCATAGAGGGAATGGTACCTCCCAGCCCGGAACGAAGGCGGCAAGCCCTCGAATAATTTCCCGCTGTCGACAATATGTATCGAGGAGTATTTTCCGTGGTGCGGAAGCGATAGCTGTCCAAGGCTACCACCAAGATATTCAACGATTCCTTGTAATCCCAGACAGACACCAAAGAGAGGTATGCCAAGTTCTTGTACCCAGCGGATGGTTTTCGACATATCAAAATCTTTTGGCCGGCCGGGCCCTGGGGACAAGACCACCAGAGAGGGATTAGCTGCTTCAAGCTCAGCACGGGCGAATCCGGCACGCAGAGTGACCACGTCTGCGCCGTTCTGGCGGAAGTAATCAGCAAGGGTATGAACAAAGCTATCCTGGTGGTCAACCAACAGCACACGCCTCCTCGCGCCAGAATGAATTGGCTGTTGCCCCTTAGACTCATCGGTACCCCGCGGCCGCTTCAGCGCGTCCATCAATGCAGAACCTTTGAGACGCGTTTCCTGCTCTTCGGCGATGGGATCAGAGCCATAGAGGAGGGTTGCACCTACGCGAATCTCCGCAGTTCCATCCTTGATCCGAAGGGTGCGTAACGTCAGACCTGTGTTGATGTCATTGTTGAAACCAAGCTTCCCGACCGCGCCACCGTACCAACGACGCGGGGATTTCTCATTTTTCTCAATAAACTGCATCGCCGATCTTTTTGGCGCACCTGTCAAAGTCACTGCCCATATATGGCTGACGAATGCATCCAAACTGTCAAAGCCGTCCCGAAGTGTCCCTTCGACGTGATCTACGGTATGGATCAACCGCGAGTACATCTCAATTTGCCGTCTTCCAATCACCTTGATACTGCCGGGAACGCATATACGAGACTTGTCGTTGCGGTCCACATCGGTGCACATCGTGAGTTCCGAGGCGTCTTTTTCAGAATTCAGGAGCTTGAGAATCTGCTCAGAGTCTTCCCATGCATTGCTGCCACGCGCGATGGTCCCTGAAATTGGACACGTCTCAACTCTTCGGCCCGTAACGCGAAGAAACATCTCCGGTGACGCTCCCACCAAGTATTCTCCATTTCCCAGGTTCATAAAAAACGTGTAGGGCGCTGGGTTACGTTCACGAAGCCGGGCAAAGACTTCCGACGGAGGCACAGGACAGGGTTCAAAGAACATCTGACTTGGAACCACTTCGAACAAGTCACCCCTCTGAAAAGCTTTGATTGCGTTTTCTACGCATTCTGCATACTCCCCAGGGGCGTGATCACCCGACTTTTCGAGACGTGGAGCCGGTTGATACGGATCGGTTTCACCGGAACGCTCCAAAGGCCTGGTGTCTAACTGCTCTTCTGCAAATACAAAATCGTAGCTATAGGTCGATGCTCTCTGTCGCTGGTGGTCGACGATGAGCAATTGATCGGGAAGAAACAGAACCATATCCCGTTGGTCTGAGGCCCGCTGATGGTGCAGTTGAATGGGTTCGAACTGAAACGCGAGATCGTAGCCGAAAGCGCCGTACAGCCCCCCAAAACCATCTTCATTGCTTTGGAAGAGATCAATGATTTTCCGGAGGAGACTGAAAACTGTTGGCTGCTTGGTTCGATCTTCTTCAAAGAAGGGTCCCTGTGGCTCGCGAATACGTCCTTCAAGCTTGTGCGACGTGACATTCAATGAGTCGATGAAAGTTGCAGACTCTAACGCGCGTCGAATCAAACGCATAAGCAACTGCCCGCGTTGATTGTGGGCGATAATCGAGAAGCTTCGGCCTACAAGGCTAATTGACAATGGAGGCGCGATAAAACCGATGTCCCAGCGGGTATATCTCCCTGGATACTCATAGCTAGAAGCCAAAATTACGCCTTGCCGGCGGTCCAACTCGCTAATGATTGACAGAATGGCATTTGGGTAATCGGCGGGACATTCTCGCCTGATGACGGTGATGCCCCCACGAGTTGTGTACTGAAAATCGACACCACTCGGCGTTTCATTTTTGGCAATCAGTTGGTCCTGGCTGATACTCTGAACCATATAGAGTCCTTCGCTTGATTCCTAACAGTGTACACTGGTGATTTTTCTTGGACAAAAAAAGGGCCGCTGCAGGTTGTAGGTCATTTTGAACGTCATGATGTTAGAGCAACGGCACAGGGGCTAAGCAGGCTACGGGAAAAATCAATTCGTCAGAGAAAGAGAGTTTGCAGGGGCTGAAGCCTAATGTCACTTACTTTGTAACAAGAAACACCGGCCGGGCGTTTGGCTTATACGAGCTACGGATTGCGTGACTGACGGAAAAATCGAGCGTTGCCGAGTTGCCTCTTAATCTGACTTGGAATATTTACACATTCTCGGGGTCCTTCGCTGGCGCTCAGGATGACAGCGCGTTTTAAGGGGAGAAATTTATGCTCAACCAA
>DASZEU010000523.1:0-6692 GCA_035940535.1 Candidatus Angelobacter sp. | reverse complement strand
GTGCCGCCCCGCTGGGGCTTGTCATTTATCCCTAATCTTTTCCCAGCGTTCACACGCTGGGCTAACTTCTTAGTGCGCCTCCGGCGCTGACCATCTGAGTCCCTGACAACTTCGAATTCCTTAAGTGAACCGTATTGGGGCTAACATCTCAACGCGCCTCCGGCGCTGGGCACAACTGACTCGCACTTTTACTTCAATCTCTTCTTTTTTTCATTGCTCGTGCCGAGATACCAGGGAATGTTCATTACAATGATTTGCTTGTTGCCGGCGAAATAGAGCAGGGCTTTCAGCAGGGCTGCGCGTTGATTGTGGAGCCAGAAGCTGTACCAGTGTTTCTCGACTTTTTCAGGAATGATCACTGCAATTTGCCGGTCGGGATGGGTTTTGGCCTCTTCCTCGATGTAGGCAAGGAGCGGATTCAGGACATAGCGATAAGGCGAGGGAATTACCTTCAGTTCGGGCGGTTTCAGGTCTTTTTCCCGGGCTGGAATTTCGACTAGCTCTTTCCAGCGAGGCTGCAAATCGTTGGCGTCATCTTCGATACGGACGTGTACGACCTTAACATCCGGCGATATCTCGAGAGCAAATTGCAACGCCTTTTGCGTGATCTTGCTCCAACCGGTGATGGGAATGATGACGATAGGCTTCTTCAGACCTTCAAGAACTAAAGGCTGGTCGAGCGCGATTTCTTCTTCCATCAGGCGGTACTGCCGGCGAATAGCTTTCATCAGGAAAAAGAGCAGCGGAATCAAGCCCAAGGTGATCCACGCGCCCTCGGTAAATTTGGCCACCAGCACCACCAGCGTGGTGATGGCAGTTGCGATCGCACCCAAGCCATTGAGAAACATGCTGAAGAAATGACGTCCCTTGGCCTTCTTCCAATGAGCAACCATGCCCGCTTGCGATAGAGTGAAGGCGAGGAACGCGCCAATGGCGAATAAGGGGATGAGCCGGTCGGTTATCCCACGAAATATCACCAGCAGGATGCCGGCAATGGCTGTAAGGGCGTAGATGCCTTGGGAAAAAACCAGCCTTCTTCCCCTGGAGGCAAAGGACCTTGGCAGATAGCCGTTGCGCGCAATGGACTGGCAGAGCCTGGGAAAGTCAGCAAATGCGGTATTGGCCGACAGGGCGAGAACCAGAAGGATAGAGCCAATCGCGATAAAGTAAAACACGCCCTTTCCAGCGACAGCTCCAAGCAATTGTGAAAGCACACTCTCGTAACCGCTTTGCTCTGGATTGGTCGCAGTGACTGTGTACACCGTGACCAGATACGCGATGCCCAGGAGCAACACCATCAAGGTCGCGATAATGATGGAGAGCGTGATGCGCGCATTCTTGGTGGCCGGTTCGCGGAATGCTTTTACGCCATTGCTGACGGCCTCGACTCCGGTCATGGCCGTACACCCACTGGCGAAGCTCTGTAGCAGCAGCCAGGCGGTCACTGCAATCTGAGGAGCCGGCGGATGGGGAGGAGGAACGATGGGAACCGGGTGACCTCCGCTGATCAAGCTGCGATAGACGCCAATGGCGATCATGGCCAGCAGGCTTCCCACAAAAAGGTAAGTTGGGGCCATGAATAATTTCCCGGCTTCGCGCAGGCCACGGAGGTTGATGAGCGCAATGATGACTAGAATGACCAGACAAAGAGCAACCGTATGCGGCTGCAACCAAGGCAGCGCAGAGGTCAGCGCACCCACTCCGGCAGAGATGCCTACGGCAACGACCAAAATGTAATCAATCATGAGCGCGGCTGCGGCCAGCAGACTGGCGGACTCTCCCAGGTTCTCGCGCGCTACGGTGTAGGAGCCTCCGCCACCAGGGTAGGCTTGAATCGTTTGCAAGTAGGAAAAGTAAACAATCGCCAGAAGAACAACGATGCTGCCACTTAGAGGCAGAATGTAGCCGGAAGCCAAAACCCCGATGGGGAGCAGAACGGTGAGGGCCGCTTCAGGGCCGTATCCAGCGGAACTGAGCGCGTCCAAGCCAAAGATCGCGACCCCGGCCAAGGGACCGATCTGCTCAGCCCTTTCCTGCGAGGTAAGTAATGGTTTTCCAAAGATCAGATTCTTGATCGACAACCACGGACTCCTTGGGCGCTATTCTTTTGAAGATAACATGCCGGTGTTTGAATCTTATGCTTGCGTAAGATTCAGCCGGGACTCTTGTTTTTTTGAAACCGTAACCCAGCATTGGATTCGGCGCCTGCGCCGAACCATGCTGGGGTATTGTTAATACGGTTCACCTTTTTAGGAACCTTTTCGATCAATAGCCTTCGTGCAGAGACAACCGAAAATCTGTGCCGCCCCGCTGGGGCTTGTCATTTGTCTCTAATCTTTTTCCCAGCGTTTACACGCTGGGCTAACTTCTTAGCGCGCCTCCGGCGCTGACCATCTGAGTCCCTGACGACTTCGAATTCCTTAAGTGAACCGTATTGGGGCTATTGTCATGCGTGCCTTCGGGACTTTGGACAAGCTCTACGGGACTCCGGTGGGGCTTGTCATTTATCTCTAATCTTTTTCCCAGCGTTTACACGCTGGGCTAACTTCTTAGCGCGCCTCCGGCGCTGACTATCTGAGTCCCCCTGACAATTGGCGCGCCTCCGGCGTTGACCATCTGAGCCCCTGGCAACTTCGAATTCCTTAAGTGAACCGTATTGGGGCTATTGTCATGCGTGCCTTCGGGACTCTGGGCAAGTTCTACGGAACTCCGGGCAAGCTCTACGGGACTCCTGACAAACTCTACGGGACTCCGGACAAGGTCTGCGGGACTTTAATCACGGCAAGCCGCTCTCGGTATACTCGTCAGTGGTTATTTTTCTTAGGAGTCATGGATGAGACGACTGTTTGCCGCTTTCGCAATTTTGATCTCTGCTTGCCTGGCTACATCGCAGCAGCCTTCCAGTGCTGGGCCGTCTAAAGCTGCTTCCAAAACCGTGTATGTGCGCGCCGGACGCCTCTTCGATGGTACTGGAGACAATGTTCGCGAGAACATGGTGATTGTGGTACAGGATGATCGCATTCAGAGTGTTGGTCCGGCGGCCTCGGTCTCGATACCGTCAGGAGCAACCGTTATTGATCTTTCCAAAGCTACCGTCTTGCCTGGTCTGATTGATTGCCACACCCATTTGGGGGCGCGCGCCGATCGTTATGATGAGATCTATCGTTTCAAAGACACTCCCTTTCAAAGTGCGTTTGCGGCGGTAGTCCATGCGCGCAAGACTTTGGAAGCAGGTTTTACCTCGGTGCGGGATGTAGGTTCCGAGCCATTTCTCGCGGTGGACCTTCGCAACTCCATCAACGAAGGTCTGGTTCCGGGGCCGCGCATCGTGGCCAGTGGTCCGGCAATATCCATTACCGGTGGGCATGGTGATTTGAACAACTATTCACCGCAAACCCGGGTGAGCATGTTTCCGGAGGAACGAGACTTTGCCATCGCTGATGGGGTGGACCAGGTCCGCCACGTGGTACGCGCCCAAGTCAAATACAGCGTGGACGTAATCAAGATCATCGCCAGCGGCGGCGTACTCTCGAAGGGAGACAGCCCCGGCGCGCCACAATATACGCCCGAAGAACTCAAGGCTGCGGCAGACGAGGCCCATCAAGCAGGCCGCAAGATCGCCGCCCATGCTCATGGGACGCAGGGCATCAAGAATGCGATCCTAGCGGGCATTGATTCCATTGAGCACGCCAGCTTGATTGACGACGAGGGTATCCGCTTGGCCAAGGAACATGGCACCTACCTGGTGATGGACATCTACAACGACGATTACATTCTGGGCAAGGCGAAGGAGTTCGGCCTGCCTCAGGAAAATATCGACAAAGAAAAAATGGTGGGGCGATTGCAAAGAGAGAGTTTTCAGCGGGCCGTCAAAGCTGGAGTAAAGATGGCATTTGGCACGGATGCCGGTGTTTACCCGCATGGCGACAATGGCAAGCAGTTTTTCTACATGGTGAAGTTCGGCATGACTCCAGCCCAGGCAATTCGTGCCGCAACCACCGGGGCCGCCGACTTGATCGGACGCTCAAAGGATGTGGGCAGCATCGAAACAGGCAAGTTCGCTGACCTGATCGCCGTGAATGCCGATCCTTTGCAGAATGTACAGGCTTTGGAGAATGTCGGTTTTGTAATGAAGAGTGGGATTGTTTACAAAGACGTGATTACGGGCAAGTAAGTCTTTTCCCAGCGTTACAAATGGAGCGGTTTCAGAGTGAGTGTAGACTGCCAGCACTCTTACACCGGGGCTAAACAGGTTACGGAAAAAATCAATTCGTCAGAGAAAGTGATGACAGAATATTTTGGAGGTAAGAAATTGACTTGGTTGATACTGGCAGGGGTTTGCGGAGTATTGGCGACCATGGGGAGTGCGGCTGCGCAGTCTTTATCGGATCAGAAAAGCATGGTCGAGGAGATGCGCGAATTTGTGCAGACTCCTGCTGTAGCGGGTTATGAACAGGAACTGGCCGCGAAGATCACCAATTATCTGAAAGCGTTCTCGCCCAAGACAGACAATTTTGGCAATGTGACGGTCACATTGGGAAGCGGAATACCTAAGCGGATGCTGGCTGCTCCAATGGACGAGATGGGATTTCTCGTGGGGGGGATCACGGAGCAAGGATATCTTCGGCTCCAACGCTTCCCCCAGCTTGCCTTACTGCCTTTGTTCCAAGAATTGCATGCCGCCCAGCCGGTCAAGGTAAAGACCTCGGAAGGAAGATGGATTTCGGGAGTGGTCGCGGGACTCTCCGTTCATCTGCTTCCTCTCCGTCCGCAGCCTCCTGACATGAATGAAGTGGAAAACATGTTTGTGGACGTAGGGGCAGGTTCGGCGGAGCAGGCGCGAGCGGCTGGACTTAGTTTGGGCAGCCCAGTGGCGATCGACCGAAAGCTTTACGAAATGGCGGGTGGGAGGTGGATGTCGGCAGCGATCGGCGATCGGTTCGGAGATGTCGCCTTGCTGCAATTGCTGTCGCGGCTGGATGTAGCAAAGCTGCAAGGTACTCTCACGGTTGCTTTTGTCACGCAGCAGTGGCCGGGGGCCCGCGGGTTGCAAAGGGTGATCGAAGAATACCAGCCTAGCGAACTAATTTTTGTCGGCCGCTTGAATCGACTTCCAATTCTGAGACTGGGAACGGAGCCGGTCTTCAAGGAGTTTACCAAGCAGCCCGGAGACGGTTTAGTAATCGGTTCGGCTGATCCATCTGCGGTGTTGAGCGGTTTTCCGTCCGAATTGAAGCAGCTTGCGGAGCAGAGCCACACGAGCATGGATCCCCAGTTTTCCACGCCGATGACTGCCATGAACCAATTTGGACTGCATTTGCCTGAGCGCTTTGTCCATCTCGGTGTGCCTACAATGTGGCCCTCAACGCCTGCAGAATTTCTGGATGCGCACGATCTGGCTGCGCTGGTGGAGCTTTTGCAAAAATATTTGCGAGGCAGCTCTGAATCTGTCGAAGTTCCACCCACCAAGGCGCTAGCTGCACCCGCTCTTCCGCAGCGGCCGTTGAAGGCACCCACGGCGGTAATGATCGCTAAGGAACTGGTTGCGGCATACGGCGTAAGCGGACACGAGAAACCGGTGCAGGAGGCGATTGCGCGGTTGCTTCCCCCGTGGGCGAAACCAGAGACAGATTCCGCCGGCAACCTTATCCTCCGCTGGAGCGGGGATGCTCGAGGCCCGAAATTGCTGATGATTGCGCACGCAGATGAGATTGGTTATGAAGTGCGCTCCATTCTGCCCGATGGACGATTGCAAGTTGAGGCCAGAGGAGGAAGCTGGCTTGGCTACACCCTGGGACATCCTGCGCTGGTACACTCCGCAAACGGAATTCATCCTGGTGTCCTGGAACTTCCTCCGGAGTGGGAGAAGAAAGAATTTCATTGGCCTGGGCCACAGGCGATGCTGCGAATGGATGCAGGCGCACGCAGCGCAGAAGAAGCTGCCGTATTGGGAATCAAGGCTGGAGACTATATTACGGTTCCCAAGGAGTATCGAAAGCTGCTGGGCTCTCGCGCCAGCGCGCGCAGCTTCGACGACCGCGCGGGCTGCGCGGCCCTCATTGCAGCCGCATGGGAGCTGGGACCAGATTCCCACGGCCGTGATCTCACATTTGTGTGGTCCACGGGAGAGGAAACCGGCCTGACAGGCTCCACTGCCTTGGCGAAGGCGCTAGCGGCGCAAGGAAGGAGTCCAGATTATGTTTTCGCGATTGATAGCTTCGTGACATCGGATTCGCCCTTGGAATCTCCGCGCTTTTCATTGGCTCCCTTGGGGAAGGGCTTTGTCGTGCGGTCCGTGGATAATGCCAGCGTGGCGCCGGAGCAGATTAGAAATCGGGTGATTGCCCTGGCAGAATCGGCGCACATTCCAGTTCAATTCGGGGTGACCAACGGGGGCACGGATGCAGCGGAGTTCCCGATGTACGGCGCCATTCCGGTTGCGCTGGGCTGGCCGATGCGCTATTCCCACTCCCCCGCAGAGGTCATTGATACGAGCGACCTGGACGCTTTGGCCAGGATGGTTACGCTACTTTCCAAAAAATGGGAATAGTTTTCTATGAAAGAATTTTCAGAAATTTAAAGAAGCATATCTTGACAAGGTAGAAATTACTTTTGTACACTCTGCTTCCCCTTATCCCCGTTTTTGTTTGCTGCCCTAAATATTTTGCCGGACCTCCAATGTAGGTCGTAGA
>DASZEU010000522.1:0-15458 GCA_035940535.1 Candidatus Angelobacter sp. | reverse complement strand
TGTTTGCAGACTATATCGTGTAAATATTTTGTCAATATTTTGTAATTTATTATTTTAAGATAGTATCGTCGCTGCCTTTCCTATATTACCTAGACCATTTATTCCCAAACCTCGACGTTTTTTAAGATTACTTTCAGACGTTCTCTGGTTATGCTTCTCGCTGCGATTGACATCGCCCGTTCTGCGTGATCCTGAATCAACACGAACGCAAAAGGTGGGAGTTTTAGATCTGCGACCAAGCAGCGATATTTTTAAGGAGGGAACGTTAGTAATGAATAAAATTCTGTCGAAAGCAACATTAACCGTTGGCATCATTTTGGGAGCGTCAGTGTTGACGTTGGCCCAGAAAGATCCTGGCGTGCGAGGCGGCCTTGACAATACGGGCGGCGGACTGCAGCATCAGGGCATTAAGATCCCAGCGCCGCCCATAATCAGCCCAAATCCCAACCATCCCGATTTCGTCGTAAGCCCCAATGAGCGATTGCTGTTCGTGGAAGGAATCGCGCGCATGGGTCAGTTGGAGTCCACTTGTGATACCTGTTCGGTAGCGCCCTTCGGTGTCGGTGATGGCAACCCAGTGCAGCCACCGGCTGTTCCGGCAGGGACAGAGCTCGATCCCCTCTTTCCTCAAACCCATACCAACTCCAACGGTTTAGGTACGCGTCACAACTCTGACAACTGCTTCGAATGCCACGCTCAGCCCAGATTGGGCGGATCGGGAGGCTTCATTGCCGCCCACAAAGGCGACGTTGCTCAGAACCCGCAATTCGACCTGGTTCCACACCGCTTTGGAAGAAAGAATGTAGTGCCTTCGTTCGAGGAGCAGTTCGGCCCCATCCGCGAGGTGCGGTTTAAGTTCAATCCCGATGGTACGCGCGATGGTGGCGTCCATGCGCTTTGGACCACGCGCGGCGACATTTCCGACACTCCCAACCCCAATTGCGACGCGATGCAGGAGGATTTTGCCGGACAATTCGCCAAGGGCAACCTCTCCTTCCGCATTCCTTTACAGGAGTTTGGATTGGGCTTGATTGAATCCATCGAAGACCAGGAAATCCTGGCTCACCATAACGCGACAGCCGCCCAGCGCCAGGCGCTCGGCATCACCGGCCATGCGAACCGGAGCGGCAACGACGGCACCATCGCCCGCTTCGGCTGGAAGGCCCAGAATAAGTCCCTCGCCATTTTCGCCGGTGAGGCCTACAACGTGGAAATGGGTGTCAGCAATGACGTGTTCCCCAATGCCCGCGACGAGAACCATAACTGTGCCAGTGGCAAACCAGCGCCCAACGACATTAACCGCACCGATCCTGACGATACACAGAACCATGCATTCAACAATCCGCTGCATGAATTGCCGGACTGGCAGATGTTCATGGTCCTCATGAGGTTCATGGATGCTCCGCAGCCTGATTCCAATCCCAGCGCCAGTGCGAAGCACGGTCGCGCTGTCTTCGAACAAGTCGGTTGCGCACTGTGCCATACGCCAACCATGCAAACCGGTGGCGCAAACAACATCGGTGGACCGGCCAATAGCCCGATTCTCATGGATCGGCCCGTGAACTTGTTCTCCGACTTGCTCGTGCATCACATGGGCCCCACGCTCGCGGATGATGTCGTCCAAGGCAATGCCGGCCCAGACGAGTTCCGTAGCACTCCTCTCTGGGGAGTTGGACAGAGAATCTTCTTCTTGCATGACGGACGGACGAGCGATCTGCTCCAAGCCATCCTCTTACATGCCTCCGCAGCCAACAATACTTTCGCCGCCTCGGAAGCCAACGAAGTTATTGAAGAGTTTAAGGAACTCAGCAAAACCGACCAGCAGGCAGTTCTCGATTTCCTGCGGTCACTCTAAAACCCAGCCAGCAGTCCCTGGGAATCCAGGGACTGCTGCTTTCAATTTTCGTGCTCTGAGAAAACAATTTCGAAATGAACCAGAGGTATCGAATCGTGGGTCGTATCATCGCAAGCATCTTCCTAGCCGCCGGCCTTGCGTGCGCTTCGATGCACGCCCAGAGTCCTTTTTTCAAGCGGACTATGGAGGTCAGTCTAGCGGAGCCAGTGATCTTGGATATTGCCATCTCCAGAGGTGATGTAACAATCGGGTACGGCCGCGATGGCGAAGTGACCATCTATGTATCAGCCAAAGATCTGAATGGTAAGAGCGTAACTGAATCGTTTTTCGGCAGCGCGCTGTTCATTGAGAAATACGAAAACAGCATCTCGATTCGAGATTTCCTGACGACTGCAGCAGACCTCACGCGTAGCATCTCTTACCGAATCGATGTCCCCTTTCAGACGCAAGTCTACTCGTCCATCTTTGGCATCGGAAATCAAAAGCTTATTGGCATTGCCGGCCCCGCTAAACTCACCTCTGGCATTGGCGATATCGAGGCTACCTATGTAAGGTTTGCTGCGGTTGAAGCGATCACCGGAAGAGGCAATATCTCTTGCAGTCGGGCTGCCCAAGTCAAGGCCGAGACGGGAGCGGGCAACATTACTCTGATGGAGGATGGTCCTTCCAAGGCAGCGGTCAAGAAAGGCCCCGGGAGAATTGAGGTTGGCGGTGCAAAAGGCAGCGTCGAAGGTGCGACCGATGTTGGCGACCTTCACATCAAGGCTGTTCCCAACGGCAATTGGCAGCTTACCTCCATCGCCGGAAACATTCGGGTCGAAGTACCTCCCAAGGCCAAATTCCGTCTTGATGCCAGCACACTGGGTGGCAAGATTTTTGTTGAACACGATGCGATCCCGAAACCGCCAGATGATGGCGTTCGCCAGTTGCAGCAAGAGGTCAATGGCGGTGGCAAAAGTATTCAAGCGCGTAGCAATAATGGAAATATCTTCATCCAGTAAAACTTTTGGAACAGTATTTAGCGATACAACTATCTAAATCCAAAAATATTCCCATAAAATCTAACTCTTACAGTTACGCAGATACATCGAACCATAAACACATTATCGCTATCTTTACTTTAGATTAGAATATTCTTGTATCTTGAAGTGGGGATAATTCCATGATGCGATTGAGTCTCACTTTTCTCCTCTGCTTGTTCCCCCTGGCTTTTTCAGCTAGCGATAAGAAGCCCCAAGAAAAAATCTTTGAAGGCGAAATCTCCGACAGCCAATGCGGCTTCAATATTCACTCGCTCACTCGTTCCCACGATGAAATGCTCAAATCAGGATATATGGGCCACACTCCCGCTGACTGTACACGCAACTGTATCCGGGGGCGGGGAGGTCAATTTGTCTTTGTTTCCAGTGACAAAAAGACCGCCTACAAGATCGAACAACAGGACATGGTGCAACAGTTCGCTGGCCAAAATGTTCGGATTCAAGGTACTGAACAAAAAGGGGAAATTCACATTAACAGCATCAAGCTTAAATAATAAAGGGATTGTGGCCCATGATCCAAGATGTGCCGCCCCGCTGGGGCTTGTCATTTATCTCTAATCTTTTCCCAGCGTTCACACGCTGGGCTAACTTCTTAGTGCGCCTCCGGCGCTGACCATCTGAGTCCCTGACAACTTCGAATTACTTAAGTGAACCGTATTGACTTTAGCCCTGCATGACGCTAGCGGTCTTTTGTGTAAGCATTCTATGGCGACGACATGGCACAAGGCGTCACTCTCTACAATCAGCCTCTATTAATTGTCTGAGACCATCTCTGGCTAGAAGCTAGCAGCCGGCAGCTATTAGCTAACAATCCGGGAATAACTCACAAACTATTGAGTTCTATGTCATAGGAGAGGTTTGTCCTCTCTAGCTCCAGAGGAAAGGTTATTCTCCCCCATGATAAAGATGAAGATTTTGTTAATGCTTCTATTGTGTGCCAGTTTGCTGCCCCAGGCTACCTGGGCAAATAGCTTTGTAAATGATGATAATCAGGGAACAGCCGCTGCCCCTCAACAAGCTCTTAATCCGGTCGTGCAGTGGAATAAGGTCCTTCTCACGATTCTTCGTACACCGGGGGCCCAGCCATCCACCATTCATCCCACACGCAGTTTTGCCATAATGCACGCCGCGATTTACGACGCTGTCAATGCGATTGACAAAACCCATGCTCCTTATGCGGTTCGCTTGAATGACGCATCGCGAAATGCTTCCCAGGATGCCGCGGCAGCGACCGCAGCACACGATGTGCTCACAGCTCTGTACCCGAAATTCCAGGCAACACTCGATGCCCAGCTTCAGCAATCCCTAGCGGCAATTCAGGATGGTACGCATCAACAAGAAGGCATCGCTATCGGGACGGAAGTCGCACGCCGCATTCTGGCTATTCGAAGCACTGATGGATCCGATGCTGCTCTTATCCCTTTTGTCCCCATCGATGCTCCCGGCCAATATCAGCTAACACCGCCTAATTTCCCGAAGCCGGCATTTACTCATTGGTCTCACGTAACGCCGTTCACGTTGCGCCGGGCTGACCAATTCCGTCCGGGGCTGCCGCCTTCCCTAGCCAGTGATACGTACAGTGATGCCTTCAATGAAGTCAAGTCGCTCGGTATTGGAAACAGCACCACCCGTACTGCCGACCAGACGGTGATTGGCCGCTTTTGGGGCGGCGCGATCCAGAATTATTGGAATGAGATCGCCCAAACAGCCTCCGAGGCACATCACCTGACCACTGCGCAAAACGCCCGTCTCTTTGCGTTGCTGAATCTTACGGCTGCGGATTCCGTGATCGCCTTCTACGATGCCAAATATACTTTTCGTTTTTGGCGTCCGGTAACCGCCATTCGGGCCGCCGATACCGATGGTAATCCTGAAACGGCAGCCGATCCCAACTGGCTACCGCTTCCTGTGAACACGGCGGGTGACCCGTCTTATCCTGGCGCACACAGCGCCATTAGCTTTGCCAGCGCCTTTGTGCTGAGATCTTTCTTCAAGAGCGATCACTTTACCTTCAATGTGACCTCTGAGGTTTTGCCAGGCGTGGAGCGTTCGTTTACGCGCTTCTCCGCGGCTGCAACCGAGGCAGGCTTGAGCCGCATTTTTGCAGGCCAGCATTTCCGCTTCGATCACGTTGCCGGCTTGCATCTGGGTGAGTCTGTCGCCGATTTTGTTACAGACCACTTCCTGGGCCGCCGTGAATCAGACGATGAGCGTGGCGACAGGTAAAAACGCCCTCTCATAAATAAGTTGCCAGTCCACTTGAGCGCCCGTTGTTTTGGGCGCTTTTTTGTTGTCATTGTTTGTCACTACATTATGGGTGTGTCAAACTATTACACTAGAGCCGCGCCACGATAGACTGTAATTTCTTGGCAATCTTTTCTGGATCATCGGCGCCCTCAAACGAGACTGGTTGCCCGATGTGTACTTGAACAGTTCCGGGTTTGGAGAAGCGTTGCTTCTTTTGCTTCAGCGCGAAGAGGCCGTCAATGCGCATAGGAATGATCGGCAGTTGCAAGCGCTTGGCGAGCAGTCCGATTCCGCTGCGGAAGGGACTCATCTCTCCGGTTTCGGTGCGCCTGCCCTCCGGGAAAATGACGATGTTGTAGCCCTGGTCGGCAACCTCTCCAGCAAATTTGAAGCTCTCGCGGTATCCGGCCCGCTGGGGAAGAGAAAAGACGTTGAAAAAAGCCGTGACCAGCGCATACTGAAGCTGTTCGAACCATCGCCTCAGAAAAAACCATTCCTGGGGCGGATAGCGCATGGAGCGCAACATCTCACCTTGCATGGCGGTGGCGACGCGATGGCGCAGCCGAGCCGGAAGAGCGGCCAGGATGAATCCAATATCGGATTGCGTGATGTGGTTGGAAACAATGAGCGCCTGTCCGTGAAAGTCTTTGAGATTTTCGCGGCCCATGATCTTCGGTTTATCCATGATCATGGTGGCCGGCCACACCAGGGCGTAGTACACCAGCAGGCGAATCCAGGTGACTGGCCAGCGACGTGTCCAGCGCGCATAAGGATAGTTGAGGGGCTTGGTTGCGGCGGCGGACTTCTGGCGCACAAGTTTCTCCAGGTCGGCGACCGTGGCCACCTGGGAGAACTCCTTGTCGGTGAGGTCCACCTGATAGCGGTCCTCCACGGCGCTCATGAGTTCTACGCGATCCAGTGAGCTGAGGTTCAGATCACCTTCCAATTGTGCGTTAGGATCTACATCGCCATTGTGACTGGAAATACTCCGAATCAACTCTTGCAGGGAATTTGAGGAAGAGACAGCTTGCGGATGTCCGCCGAACCGCGCCTCTGCTACTTGGCGAATCACATTCAGTCTGGGTTTTTGAGTTGATGTGCGGGGAAAATCCTCATCGGGCCAGGGAAACCAGCAACGAATTTTTTGAAAATCAGCCAGAGACTGGTTGGCGCGAGTCACAGCTTCATCCAAGGAGTTTTGATTTCGCGGCAGCAGGACCGCGCAGGCCTCTGCATTGCCTCCGCGCTCGATGCCAAACACTACGCAATCGCGCACCTCCGGCTGGCTGCGCAATGCCTGTTCCAAATCTTCGGGATAGACCTTTAAGCCTGCGGGTGTCACGATCACGCTCTTGTTTCGGCCTTTGAAGTAAAGATTGCCTTCAGCGTCCATGGCTCCCAGATCGCCAGTGCGAAACCAGCCCTCTTCGCCTGCAACCGGTTTTAGCTCTTTCCCTTGCCAATATTGTCGCGCCACGTTTTCACCGCGGACTAAGATTTCCCCGGTCTTTTCATCCAGTTTCATCTCACGTCCGGGCAAGACCTTGCCAATCGACCGGCGGCCTACCTTAAAGGGATGGTTCAGGCTGATGAGCGAACTGGTTTCTGTGAGGCCATAACCCTGGATCACCACGTACCCCAGCCTGCGCCAGAATTCTTCTGTATTGTTATCCAAAGCGGCCCCGCCAGAGATGAGCGCCCAGAACTTCCAGCCGAACCGGCGGTGAATCCTTCTGAATCGCCACCAGCGTTTGATAAAGTGCTCGCCTTCAGCCTTAGCAAACTTCGATCCGGTTTCACCAGGAAACTCACGCTCAATCTTTTGTTTCAGAGATTCCATCACGCGAGGCACCGCAACCAGCACCGAGACGCGGTCCCGGTGAATGGAGTCGATTACCTCGCTGGGCTTGAAGCTGGTCTGGAAAATGACGGTGCCGCCAATCAAGCAAGGGATAAACATCCCCATGTATTGTCCAAAGACATGGCTCAAGGGGAGCATGTTGAGAAATCGAATGGGGTGAAAGATCCGTTCGTATTTAAGATATTTGGGAATTTCCCGCTGAATGGGATCAAGACTGGCAAGCAAGTTCCCATGCGTGAGGACCACGCCCCGAGGCTCGGCCGTAGTGCCGGAAGTAAAGACAATCTGGGCTGTGTCTTCACGAGCGAGTGCCGCGTTGTCGTAAGAGGTTACGAGGTTTTTGGCTAGGATTTCGCCTAGATTCTCAAGCTCCAGGCAAGGCCACTTTGCCGCCGATGCAGCCAATTCAGCGGAACAGACAATCAGCCGCGCATCAACATCAGAGGCGACCCGCTGCATGAACTCCGGCGCGGCGATCTTGTCCATAGGAACGGCGACCGCTCCGCGCATCATGCATCCGAAGAAGGCGGCTACCCATTCGGCACAGTTATCACCCCAAAGGAGGATTCGCTCGCCCTTGCCAATGTTTCTGATCTCCAGCTCGCGCGCAAAGCGAAAAGCCAGCTCGGCTACATGCCTGTAACTCCACGAAATAGAGCGGTACCCTCGGCGATGAACAAAAGCGATTTCCTGAGCGCGCTCCAGGTAGAGCCGGCCAAAATCAGCGAGGGAGTTCATTTGAAATTTATAATTTGTAATTTTGAAAAGTAATACTAAAGCCTACCACCTCTCCGGCAATCTCAGGGCATGGCTTTTCACGGCGTGCGAGGGCAAGCCACGACACCGATACACGAAGGAAAAGCGGTTGCACTGCGGAAGAGCGGAGAGGCAAAACACTGATCGTGATTTCGAGTTTTTCCGGAGAAGATGATTACCGTTTCAATCCTCCACCGGGAACTTCTCTTTTCACTTCGTATCTGCTATGCCTCACGATGGTTTGAGAGAAGTTCCGGTTGAGGTTCTAAGATCTCTCCAATTCAGTAAAGGGCTATTTGCCGGGGGGATTATGCTCATCCGTCAACAAAATATCAGAAGCGGAAAGATCGTCGTCTGCTGTTTAATTGTCACATTGGTGGGAGTGACATGCATAGGCATGCGTGGGATCAGAACAACCACCAGGACAATGAGGGTCATGGGTCATTATCATTTCATTCGCGGCGTGCCCGGATTTGCTCTGCACTAGGTTGCGTAACGTTTCTTGTGAAAGCACGAGCCTGTTGTGTTGTGTTGTCATGGGTTCTTAGGTTTCTCCTTATTTTGCAAGTTATTTGCAACCTACAGAGAAACCAGTACATAAGTCTGCATTACGATAGTCATACTGAATGTGAGCCAAAAGCTGAAGACCGCCAAGCACAAGTGATTTCTAATCTTTCCACCGACTCATATAACATTGAAGGTGTATAAACTCCACTTCTCCGAGAAGCAGAATAAAGTTGATTAATTATCATAATTCGACACCAGTTTTCCTTTGTTTGGCTTATATATTAGGAATCTTTTAGTAATATAGCCGTGATCAAGAACCTGGTGTTCCTCATTAGAAGTATATTAGAAGTGTGTATCCGTTTGAAAAATAATGAGATAGCCCATTGAGACGCAAATCTGAACGGCACCACTGTTGGTTTTTTGCTGTGCAGAAGTCTTCAAGCCTAAAATTCTGAAATATTCCAAGCTATTTAAGTTAAAATATGTCAACAAATCGCAGGGGAATATGGCGCTCTTGATGTTACCAAAGTAAGGGAACTGGTTTTTACAGGAATGTCATAACCTCCGAGAGTCCCCCTAACGGGACCAGGAGTAAAGCAGTGAAGAGCGCGCGAACAATGGCGTGGGCGACATTACTTGCGTTGTTGCTTGCATTGCATGTTGCGGCCCTGGTTCCCAACAGGTCTCTGAAACAGTCTGTACTTACGTCGTGGAGTTCCAAAGACGGCTTGCCCCAGAATACTATCCTGTCTATTCTTCAAACCCAAAATGGGTATCTCTGGTTCGGCACTGAAGATGGATTAGCCAGATTCAACGGAACAGAGTTTGCGACCTTTTGGAATACAAAAATAGGCCACTTCGCAGTTCATTCTCTTTTGGAAGACAAGAACAAAGATATTTTATGGATAGCGAGCTGGGGAGGCGGACTGACGGCTTATCGCCAGGGAAAGTTTGTCTCCTATACCGTTCAAGATGGCCTGCCCAGTAATTATGTTTCACCGCTGGCCCAGGATGCCAAAGGCAATTTATGGATTGGAACCAGGGAGGGGCTGGCGGTTTACGATGGTCAGAGCATCCGGCCCTACAAACAGGCAGGAGTGCTGGATACAAAAGCAATTGTGTCGTTAGCCATATCTCCTGAAGGTTCTCTTTGGATCGCGACCAACTCGGCGATTTTCATTTTGGAAAGAGATACCGGGGCCATTCGGGAACTCATCACTGATTTCCACGATCCTGCATCTCTTTATTTTGACCAGCAAGGCATGCTCTGGATTGGCACCAAGGAGCACGGCTTATATAGCTTCGCGGCCGGTAAATTTGCCCATGTAACGCAGCCTTCCTTACAGCTAGGCCGGATATCCGCAATTTACCGGGACCGAGAAGGCAGCTTGTGGATCGGCGTATATGGGCGCGGCCTTTGCCGGTGGAACATTGCAGAGAGTGAGTGCTTTGAGGAAAAGAACGGGCTGGCAAGCAACATGGTGATGTCGGTGTACGAGGACCGGGAGGGCAGCCTTTGGGTTGGCACTTTCGATGGAGTAACCCGCATCAAAGACCGTCGATTTATTTTCTATGATCGGAGTACAGGTCTCAAGAATGAGGTTGTTTACGCTTTGGCGCAGGCTAAAGACGGCAGTATTTGGGCGGGTGGCGGCGATGGGCTGAGCCATCTCCAGAACGGACACATCATCAACTACAAGACTGGCAGCGCCTATCCCGCCAACACAGTGCTCGCCATTGTCGAGGGTTCCCAAGGAACGCTTTGGGTTGGCACAGCCCAGGGGTTGAAAGAGTTTCGGAACGGCAGGGTCATCAGGACCTTGGGGGCGCAGCAAGGACTTGCCAATCGAGCCATTATGTCTCTCTATCAAGACCGCAAAGGATACCTATGGATTGGCGGCTCCGGCAAAGGCTTGGCCCGGTTTAAGGATGATCAGTTCGAGTTCTTCACAGAGCGAGACGGATTGAGCGGGAATACTGTTTTCAGCCTCATGGAAGATCATGAAGGCAATCTTTGGCTGGCCACGGAAGGCAGCGTCAGCCAGTTCAAGAATGGCGCTTTTATCAATTATCCGATGGCCAGGGACGCGAACGGCAACCAGGCTGACGCAATGTGCATTTATGAAGACGCCAACCACGACTTCTGGATTGGCACTGCCGGTTCGGGTTTGGCCCGGCTGCGGAACGGCAAGATCCAATCTTATGGAGTCACGGAAGGTCTTTTTGATGGCAAAATCTGGAGCATCGTAGAAGACAACAGTGACGCTCTCTGGATGACCTCGGACCACGGCTTGTATCGCGTGCGCAAGAGCGATTTGAACGACCTGGCTGATGGAAAGATAAAATCGATTCCTTATGTCAGCTACGGAACCAAAGAAGGGCTGCCCAGTTCGGAATTCAACGGCGGTTATCAGGCAACCGGACTGAAGGATGCAAGTGGGAAGATGCTTTTTGCATCAGTGCGGGGAATTGTTGAGATCGATCCAGACTCTTTCCTTACCAACAAGATTGTGCCCCCGGTGCTGCTGGAAGGAGCGTCGCTCGATGGGCAGCCGGTCTCAGAAAATGCACGCCTTCCAGTGGGCAAGGGAAAAATTGAATTCCATTTCGCCGCTCTGAGTTATTTGGATCCGGAAAATGTGAATTACAAATTTAGGCTGGAAGGCTTTGAGAAGGACTGGATTTTTGCCAGTCACCGTCACAACTCCTACGTCTATACGAACGTTCCTCCGGGAAGCTATCGGTTCCGGGTGATGGCCTCCAACAACGACGAGATCTGGAACGATGAAGGTGTTTCTTTTCCATTTACGCTCCAGCCGCGCTTTTATCAGACTGGGCTGTTCAAGTTCATAGCTCTTCTTGGAGTGATAGCAGGGATACTGGCTGGCATGGTGATCCAAAGGGCCACCAAGCGTCACTTGGTTTCGCTGGTAGAAGCCCGCACTCGTGAGCTGCGCGAAGCCAAGGATGTAGCGGAATCCGCGACCCGTGTGGCCGAGTCTGCCACTCGCGCCAAGAGTGAGTTTTTGGCCAATATGAGCCATGAAATCAGGACTCCTCTCAATGGCATCCTTACGGCCTTGGAACTCACCAGGCAGGCGAAACTTGGCGCAAATGAATCAGAGCTTTTGGAGATGGCCAGCAACTCGGCTACGCTCTTGCTCAGTCTCGTAAACGCATTGCTGGATTTCTCCAATATCGAGGTCGGCAAGATGGAGATCTTGCGCGAAAAGTTCCATTTCCCGGATGCTGTTGGAGAAGTTAAGAGCATACTGGCTGGCCGAGCCCGCGAGAAAGGGCTGGAGCTTTTCTGTCAAATTTCTCCGGCGGCGCCAGAATATGTGATTGGCGATTCGATTCGATTCAAGCAGGTATTGTTGAACCTGATAGACAATGCCATCAAGTTTACGGAGACCGGCCGAATTGACGTCACTGTAGAAATTGAAAGAGACATAGGGACCGAGGTTGAGATCAAGGTTTGCGTCGCCGATACTGGAATCGGAATAGCTCCGGAATATCATCAGGCGATCTTTGAATCTTTCAACCAAGCTGATAATTCCATCACGCGCAAATACGGTGGAGCTGGATTGGGGCTGGCAATCGCAACACGATTGGCTTCTCTGATGGGAGGCCGAGTGTGGCTGGAGAGCAGATCAGGCCAAGGATCAAGGTTCTACTTTACAGCATCGCTGGGTGTCTCCCCTCAACCGGATGCACTTCATCATTCAGGCGGGACAACAGAGGCGGCCAACGTTCTGTTATCTACGCTCAAACCTTTGCCCACGCTCAAAATATTGCTGGCGGAAGACAATCTTGTGAATCAAAAACTGGCGATGCGGCTCCTAGAAAAAGATGGCCATCAGGTCACGCTGGCACAAAATGGCAAAGACGCCCTCTCGTTGCTAGAGAGGTCGGCCTTTGATCTGGTGCTCATGGATGTTCAGATGCCGGAGATGGATGGCCTTACCGCAGCCGCAGTCATTCGTAAACAGGAACAAGTAAGCAGGCTGCATATCCCAATTATTGCTCTGACTGCCCACGCAACGAAAGAAGACTACGCCCGGTGCCTACAGGCCGGTATGGACGGCTATGTCGCAAAGCCAGTCAGCCCCGCGAACCTTCGGCAAACGATCCGCTCCGTATTAGATCATCGCTCGTAAGCAGAAAGCTACGATGGTTTTTCCACTCGTACCAGTAACTTTATCCAGCTCTTCCACCAATGCAAGCTCCAGGCCATCGGGATCGACCTCCATCTCGCAGGCGGAGATTTCTTCCGTCGTAGCGCCTTGGAAGCATAGCTCGCAGATGCCAATGGTATCGTGCTTGTCTGTTCGTACCGGAGGTCCGAAGGTGCGGCAGGTCATAGGGCGTGAGGCATAAAGATCACACGTGCCGGTTTCCGGGTCGAGGACTGGACAAAGTTCATCGTTCGCAAAGTCGGCAAATCGATCTTCCGCCTCTTCACCTTCCGCTAGTATTCCAGTCGCAGGATCGCCAGGGAAGGATGCAGAGAGCCGCTGGACCGCTTGGTGCGTGCGTTCGCGTACTCGGGCAGCACGTTGTGGATCGGATTTCTCCAGCATCACGAGGCCGTGGCGTAGCCGTGCGGCATCGAGTTGGTTGATCGGAAATGGACCAATACAACACTGAGTACAGCCGGGACGGCACACCAGCCACGCACCTGCCCGCCGCGTCGCATCGGCCAAGGCCGCATCCATGATTTGGATCAACTCGTTGTCTCGTGCTGGGAGTGGGCTATGCACAGATATAGGATAGCGCATATCAGGAACAGGGAATTACCCGGTTTACAGCCTTGCTTGGAAACGCTGCTATCGATGCGTATAGACGCGGGACTCCGTTACAATGCCTTTTATGCTTACACGGCTCTACTGTGACAATTACAAGTGTCTCGTGAATTTCGAATTTCGTCCGGGGCCGGTGCAGTTGCTCATGGGGCGAAATGGTTCTGGAAAGTCCACCGTGTTCGAGATTTTAGAGTTGGTCAGGGACTTTGCCGCTCGCGGCGACCGGTGCGAGGGTCGCCTTGTTGGCAGGACGCAAACCCGCTGGCAGGAAGTTAAGCAACAGCGCTTCGAACTTGAAGTGACGGGCAACGGGGGTATTTATGAGTATGAACTGCTGGTAGACGAATGGGAGCAGCCGGATTACCCGAGAGTTCGCCGTGAGTCCATTTCGTTTGACGGTAAGCCCTTGTTCAAATTTGAGGAAGGTACTCTCCACCTTTACAACGACCAATTTCTTGAGCGAGTACAATTCGCGTTCGACCAACGACGCTCTGGCTTGGCCATTGTGGAATCGCGACCCGAGAACAAGAAACTGAGCTGGCTTAAGGAGTGGCTTGGCCGATTACTCTGCGTCCAGATTGATCCTAAGAGGATGGGAGCGCGCGCCGAAAAAGAAGTCTCTTATCCTGCGTCCAATCTGGCGAACTTTGCCGAATGGTACCGCCACCTGAGGTTGGCTCGAGGCAGGTTAACTGAGGATATCCGCAGTTCTCTACATGAAGTCATCAGCGGGTTTGAGAGTCTTGAATTAGAGGAAGCGGGGATGAATGTGCGACAACTTCAGGTGGAAATTCGTGCGGGCGACGTGGGGAAAGGTAAATTGTTGCGGTACGGTTTTGACGAACTCTCCGATGGCCAAAGGTCTCTGGTTGGGCTTTATACGTTATTACATTGCTCACTTGTGAATGGAGCAACAATTTGCATAGATGAACCGGATAATTTCGTAGCACTGGCTGAGATTCAGCCCTGGCTTTCCAGGTTGCGCGATATGCGAGAAACTGGATCACAAGTCTTGCTGGCCTCCCACCACCCGGAACTTCTAAACGAACTCGCCACGCACGAAGGCGTGGTTCTGGACAGAGTAGATGGCCGACAGACGTTGGTCAGGCCTTGGGCGCCACCGAGTGATACGACGCTCACTCCGGCGGAGATTGTTGCCCGGGGGTGGGAGCGTGACTGAAAGAGTGGCCAATATCATAATTTTGGCAGAGGACCAGGAGCACGAGATTCTGGTAAAGCGGTACCTGCAGCGTTCTGGTCACAATGAGCGCAGCGTTCGCCCCGTGGCGCTACCTGGCAGTCGGCAAAGCGGTTCTCAGCATGTGCGCGAGCAGTTTCCCAAGCAGGTCAAAGAATGCCGAGGCACGCTTGGCCGTCGAGCATCGTGCTTACTGATTGTGATCACAGATGCCGATAACCTATCAACCATGCAGCGCGAACAGATGTTGCACGCTGAACTTGAAAGAATGGGTGGCGCCCACCTAAGCCACACAGAACCAATCGTGATCCTTATTCCCAAATGGCAGGTAGAAACATGGATCAAGTGTGCTTTGGGTCAGGTTATGTCTGAGAATGACAAAGACAGCGACCGGCCACCTGTCAATGCCGAACAGATCAAGCTGGCGGCTAGAACGATTTTTGAGTGGGCGAGACCCGGCGCTCAGGCGCCTGCCACCTGCGTGCCATCTTTGCTTACTGCGTTGCCGCGATGGCAGAAAATCGGATAACGGGATCTCAACTGATCACTAAATCACCCGATCATGGGATTCTTTCTCAGGCTTTCATCTTCTTGGGAAAAGATTTCATGAATTTTGCCACTTTGGGGTCGATGACGAATCGGCAGTAGGGTTGCGCTGGATTGTTGGCGTAGTACTCTTGATGGTAGTTTTCGGCGACAAAGAACTTGGTTTCAGGTTCTACCGTGGTAACTACAGGACTTGGCCACGCGCGAGAGGTATTCAGATCGGCAATCGCTCTCTCGGCTTCGGTGCGCTGCTCCTCCGACGTGTAATAAATCACAGAACGGTACTGGGTACCGACATCGTTTCCTTGCCGGTTCATGGTTGTAGGATCGTGAATGGTGAAGAAAACGTCGAGAAGATCACGGTAGCTAAGCTCGGCCGGGTCGAAGGTCACACGGACAACCTCCACATGCCCGGTCCTGCCGCTGCACACCTGTTCATAAGTAGGATTGTCAACGGAACCGCCGCTGTAGCCGGATTCAACCGACTGCACTCCGGTGAGACGGTCGAAAACCGCCTCCAGACACCAGAAGCAGCCGCCGCCCAAAATTGCTGTTTGCAGATTAGCCATGATTGTTCAATGCACAACGCCGCGTGAAGTAGCAAGTGCGAAATTCCGGCATTTTCGATTATAACTGCGAACCG
>DASZEU010000521.1:0-2135 GCA_035940535.1 Candidatus Angelobacter sp. | reverse complement strand
ATCTCGCAGTCATCAGGGACATCAACCTTGGTCCCGACCATGAATTTCTCTGGGTTCAAAAAGGTCTTTCCGTTCTCGTCTCCCAAATCTTCGATAATGATAGCAAAGAATTTACCCATACTACTCGCCTTCCAGTTTGCGACAGGAACCTTTACTAAAGAAGTGATCGAGGTTGCCACTTCGTTACAACAAAAGATGTCGCGAGCGGAAGAGTAAGCGATTCAAGCGGTCAAGATAACTTCTTATTGTTGGCCGGATCCGGCGCCAACATCTTCTGCGCTTGCTGTTCAGGAATCTCTACGCATCCTCGAATCTCGCAATCGGTTGGAGGCTGCACAATTGTGCTGAAGAAGAATTGATCGGGAGTGGAAAAAAACTTTCCTTCCATGTCCCCCATGTCTTCCACGATAATTGCGAAAAACTTGCTCACAATGGACCTCTCCGTTATTACCTGGCCCACATGCCTTAGGCATCCGAACCTATACTATCTAGTGATTCCTGCACGCCTAACGTTTCAAGATATTTTGGGGGACTTGCTGGCAAGGAGTTATATGCTCCCCGGCGTCTTCTGTCAATTGCTTTCGGAGAGTGCCTAAAAATTTCCCAAAGGCGTATTTAACCGTCAAAAATGACTGGATCTAGAGCGCTTTGCGTCGGATGATGCGCACCATTAGAAATGCCCCGGCAGCTCATTCGCCGGGGCATTCTCCATAATTTGGACCACTCAATGTCCACTTTGTTACTGGTGTTCCAGTGTAGCGTTTAAATGTACCTCTGACTCTGTGAGCACGGAAAGCTCGCGCGACCAGGATCGATACCCAGCGGCCGATACTTTGATCGTATGTTTTCCTGGCGTAAGTTTTAAGTCTACGGGTGCATTGCCCACAAAATTATCATCCACAGAGACCTCGGCATCTTGCGGCGATGCGACCAAGCGTACGATGCCCTGGAGATCTGCCGGCGCGGTCATGGTGAGTTCGCTGGGAACAGTTTTGGGAGGAGGAACTCGAATACTTGCTTGTTCGGCCTTGATTGCAGATTTCTGCTTACTCTCTCCTGCCAATTCGTCGTTCACCTGCGAAAAGAATTTGTCTGCCATGCGGTCACCCGCGCCTAACGAAAGGCCCTTCTTATTTTGCACATTGATGATCAGCGTGCACCTGTTCTCTGCCAAGGCTTCCACTGAGGCATTGGCAACAAAGCCTTCTGAGAGAAGTGATTGACCTGTTTCAAAAGTGAGCATCAGCATCTTTTCGTTGATATATGTGACCACATGCCGTTCACGGGCAGTGCGCAAAGCGGCGTCAAATACATCAGTCGCAGAGTTGTCATAGATTTTCTTCTTGGGCTTGGCCAGCGCCGGCAGGCACAGCGCAAGAGCTACGAGGACAACCACCACACGCTTATACATAGAAAAATTCCTTTCGTTTAAAGCTGAGGACTCAACGAGCCGCCGGACTCCTCGTCCACAATTTTGCAATTCTCGTGCCATTGCTGGCGTCCAGGTTCACACGCTCTTTTCGCTATGCTCAAAAAGCAGGAGACTGCCATCGGTGGTTTTCATGCACCTCAGTGGTGAATTTCAACCATGCCGATCTGCACTACCCCTTGCTCGCGAGGTATGGCTGCTGTTCCAATTCGCCAAGCAAGACCTGGAACATCTGTCTTCTGCGAAGTGTCCAATGTTGTAGCGCAACCGACCAAGATCAAACTCGAAGAATCGGACCGGAGGCGAGGGTGATGGCTATCACATCCAGCAGCCAAGGGGAAGTCTCGGCTGAAATCAACGTAACTCCCATGATTGATGTTTTACTCGTTCTGCTGATTATCTTTATGGTGATTCAGCCGATAGCGAGGCTGGGAGAAATAACCGACATTCCCCATCCAGGCAAAGAACCCGTCGAGGCGCCCAATCCGATCGTTATCGGGCTTCAGGATGCGGGCGAAGGCCAGGCGCCGACGCTCAAGATCAACCAAGAGAAGGTTGGCTGGAATGACCTTCAGGGCCGCCTACGGGACATCTACAAATCCAGGGCAGAAAGGGTCGCGTTTGTAAAAGGCGATCCGGAAGTTGAATTTCAATTCGTGGCAGACGTAGTAGACATGACACATTCAGCCGGAGTCGACCGGGTCGG
>DASZEU010000520.1:0-5923 GCA_035940535.1 Candidatus Angelobacter sp. | reverse complement strand
GGCTGACCGGGGCTAAAGGGAGCCACCGAAGGAATGCTCTCAACGATCCTCCAACCGTTGGTGGCGACCAATCGGCGCGGAACCAGGGGGTTCGGTTCTCCGCTCAATACTGCTTGCCGAATTGCCCTCATTTCATCATTTGTACGGGGACGAGGATCGAATTCGTTGTGCGCTGCGATATGGATGCTGCCATCGGAGGTCAGCAACGCGATTTGGATATCTGGATTGCGGTCAAAAATGAACCAACCCAGAGTCATAGCACTGGCCGATACCGGCAAAGAAAGCGTCTCCAACTGCATGGATGAAGAATGGAGAAGAGAAACCTGTCCGCCGGCGAGAATGGCAGCGTCCGGCCCCGAATCCCCGAAGTCACCAAAAGCGATAGTTGTAGCGGGCGCACCCAGAGGGTAAGTAGCGAGCGCCTTCAACCCGCCCAGGGATTTGCCCAATACCCATAAGGAAAAAGTACCTTGCTGGCGAACGCCAATCATCAAACGGGTGGAATTTGATCGGTTACCGAATTGGCCGGCAGCGAGGGCTGTGATTCCGCCGGACACGCTGAAACCCTGCGGCGCCGCAAAATTTCCCTGGCCGTCGCCAGCGAGAACATACAATGTGTTTCCGTTGCGGGAGGCCACCACCAAATCCAGACTGGCTTGGCTGCTGAAATTTCCAACTGCTATGAAATCTGGCCGAATCGGAACGTTGACAACCTGGGCTTCTGCAAGGAACGGCTGAGGGAAACGACCCTGACCAATTGCTATCCATGATTCCTGACTTTGCGGAGCAAAAGCGTCCAGGTTTCCGCGATGCAGCACGATGGCCCCGCCACCGGGAGTGGCATATCCGACCGCGAGGTCTTCGATACCATCGCCATCGAAATCACCATTAATCATCGAAAGAGGCTGGGGTTGCGAAGCAACAAAATCAGGACCCGCGGGGGCGAGCAGATTTTGCACCCCAGCAGCCGGTACGTGCGTGACCTGCAAACTCTGAGGTTCGGCCAACCAGATGCGCTGTCCCTGGGAGCCAGCCCCCTGCGAACTCTGGGCCGCAACCTTGATGGAGGCCATCTTGGCCGGAGACACTTTGGGCGGGGCCGACTTGACGTAAGCGATCCTGGCACCGAACGCAGAGCTGGTCAGACTGCTCAGCACTATAACCATGACCAAAATGATTGCCGACGAAACTCTTACCGGAACTCTACGAAGGGAAGACAGACATCTGCTCACGCTGGGACTCCTTGTTTCTGTACCGACCCGGGACCTGGATTAGGAAATTCTGAAAACACGCACCCTATAACGCAACACGCGGAACAATCCCTTCCCCATTCCAAATAAATTCGGCGGGAACGAATTCGCCTGCTTTCAAGCAGTTACAGGTCAATCTCTGGGGGAATCGATATTGTATCACCATGAACTCTGCTTGCCGCAAGTACTTTCTGACAAGAGGGTGCCATTTTTTGTCATGCCAAACTGAAACGCCCTTCCTGAAACAGGATGCTCGGATACGTCGCAGTTTCTTCTCTCTTGTGATTTCATTTGGGAGATTACCGCGCTCCTGAAAGACACTATCGCCCTTTAGCCAAACCATTGCCGGCCTGGGCAAGGACCGTCGCGGACTTCTCAACCAAAGCATTACCGGGCATCGAATCGCATTTTCGACGAGCGACACGATCAAAGAACCATACACTGACTGATTTTTAAAGAATGTACAAAATTGCACAGCTCTGGAATTACCGCACACATTACAGCATGGGCTAGCTGGAGGGCGACCACTTCAGCAAGAGCTGAAATCCATTTTCTTTGTCTTTACGGAAGCCGAGGCGCTCAAATAAGCGCAAGGAGGGATTAAAAGTTTCAATATAGATGGTTACCGGTCTACCTTCACTGCGGGCTTCCTCAATCACCTGGCCCAGCAGAAAAGAGCCGATGCCCGAATTTCGATGTTCCGGCAACACGGTAATGTCGAGAATGTGGAGTGCGTCCGCATCACGGGCAAGGTAGAGCCTGCCCACCGGGACGCCATCCACGCAGATGAGATCGTGATTGGCCTGCGGATACTCGGTTGCATAATGTTGCTTCTGGGCGTTGAACTGCATGCGAACAAAGACTTCTTTTTGTTCCGGACTCCAGGGCACCTGCGCCAGTTCAGCTATCCGGGTGCTGGCATAGACCGACAGGAGAAAGTCGTCGTCCTGGTCCGACACCGGTCGAAGCGTGATCTTTTCTTTGGAGATCATGATTGCAGATTGCGGAAGCGGTGAAAAACGACTTCGTACACCAATCCATCCTGATCGGCAGCCACCGCAGTCAGAAAGAGATCAAAGGCACCGAGCTTTTCATGTTCGAAATGGTGAATCTGCTGGTTCAAGCGCGGCGAGTGGGGTCCATGGAACTCCAGCGAGAAAAGCTCGAGCTTGGGCGCAGTTTCGCGATCTTTAACCGCGATAAGTTCCAACTCTACCGAGGGCTGATCGCCCAGTTTAACTTTGAACTTTGTGTGCAACTGCTCGGCAAAAACCTTGCTGTTCAATGAATCAAGCGCGTTTGGCAAATGTTATTTACCTCTGTTCGAGTGAGTCTTTGGGGGATGCAGAATCGATAATAGCATTCAGCAGTCAGCACTCGGCATTCAGCCCGCGAGCATTTCGGGCTGACGAGATACAGAATTCTGGGCATGGTTAGATCGAGCCTGCAACCTGGCTGGCGACAGTGTGAATTTAAAACACCAAGCTGCTACGCGGGCCGAATGCTGATTGCTGATCGCTGAGTGCTCCTAAACCACTGCAATCTGCCGGCGAAGCTCTGGATCAAACAGGCTCTTCGGAATCATAGCGTGAACTCCGCGCACAATATCCACGACTTGAGTCACGCGGAAACTCACAGCGATGCTGCACAGCGCATAGGCATCCAATTCGGTGATGCCGGCGCGCGTGGACAGGAACTTGATCGCATTGCGCGCTGCCAGCGTCATGGCTTCGTTCAGATCCTTGTCGAGTCCCAGCAGAATCCAGTGGGTCGCCGTTTCGGCAATCGGCCAGCTAAAGTTCTTTTGTTTATGGAGGATGACCTGGATGCGCATCTCTTGCATGCGTGTCTCTAATGCTGAAAGGTTGATCTCGCCATCGCCCTGAACGGCGTGCGAATCGCCGGTATAGATGAGCGCGCCCGGCTTCCAGACGGGAATGAACATGCTGGAGCCTTCCGACATCTCGCTCAAATCGACGTTGCCAGCATGAGGGCCAGGAGGAACGGAACTGGTTACGCCAGGACTCACAGGCGGATAGTAACCGTCCGGGGGAGCCACGCCTAATGTCCCCTGAAAAGGCTTCAGCGGAATGTGGATGCGCGGGACAAACTCGGCTTTCATTTTTTTGAGGTCGAGATCCAGATACTTTACCTGTCCTTGGGGAAAGTCCTTGGCCAGCAGTCCTGTCCCCAGAGTGCCCGGATTGTTAAAGACTGCTCCCCAGGCAAAAGGCAGCAGCCGTTTATAACGAATCTCCAGCACATCGCCGGGCTGGGCGTCGTTTACATAGATCGGTCCGATAATGGAATGCGGCCCTCGCCCAGGATTACTAACACGAATTTGCGCCAGCTTGTCCACCGGGACGCCCGGTTGTAACTGGTTCAGAAAGTGTGACCAAGTGTTGGGAAAGCTTACGGTATCGCCCGAATCGATCTTGAGGATAGGCGGCAATGTGGTATCGAAGACGCCAAGATGCACGGTTTGATTGTTGGACTCGACCGTATGAACCTTACCCGCACCGCCACCTCCTCCGGAGCCCTGGTCGCTGTTGAATAGCATCTCGCCTGCGAATCCTTCACCGCTCTGCTCGGCCTTTCTGAACCACGGTCCTACGGCCGCAAGCATGCCCATGAAACTGCTGGCCTGCAACAACTTGCGGCGAAATCGCCCACGGGTGCTGAGATAGGTATCCAGATTTTCCTGGTTCAGTTCGTCGATATGCAGCAGACGGTCGGTCCTTTGCCGGCTGAGAGCCGCATCTTTTATATCTTCGCGGACGATACCGGTCCCCTGCTCCTCACCACATCCGAAGAGGTTTCCGCAGTTGTGATGATGATGTACAGGTTGGCCCTCTTCTGCGTCGTCATGATGTTCGAGCATGGTCTCTCCCTTAAAAGCGCATCCTGTATACATCAATTCGCGGAAATTTGAAATATCTTGAGCCACAACCAAAAGCATTCCACCGCGAGGACGCCAAGGGCGCCAGGAAAATCAAAACCTCACCGCAGAGACTGCGGACAAAGCAGAGGGCCGCAAAGAAGATTTTGATGGGCCAAAGCGACGAAAAATTTGTGAGAAAACAAGACTGCGAAGCAGGTTGTGCTGCAATCTGCTCTGTTATATTGCTGGCTTCGTATCACTCTCGCCGGAGATCGCATACATGTTAATTGAGCAGCAAATTGCCGAACGCCAGACGCGGGCCAAAGACGCCGTGCAGCGCATCCTGGAGCGTCCTGCATCGGGCCTCTATGGTGATTACCGGATCAGGTCAGCCAGCAAGAAGATCTATCGCGTGGCGCTCCGTGGTCCAGGCCTTTTTGAAAACTACTGCTCCTGCCCGGACTTCGCTATCAACACGCTGGGGACCTGCAAACACATTGAGGCAGTCTTGCTGCGATTGCGCCAGAAGCACGGCAGCGCCCTCGAACGGGAGAAGTTCCAGCGCACGCGCGCTTCAATCTCGCTCCACTATGGCGAGAGCGTTGGCATTCGCCTGCGGCTGCCAGCCAACCCATCAACGGCCTTGCAGTCACTGGCGGAACAGTATTTCGATTCCCAGGGGTTGCTGCACCCAGAACATTTCCGGCAGTTCGAGCATGTTTTGGAAGAGTTCAGGAAAGCCGACGACCAGGCCTTGATCTATAGCGATGTCCTTGAGTACCTTGACCGGCAAAATGAAGCTGCAAAGGGGTTGGAGCTAGAGCGCAAACTGCTGGCCAAGTTGCGCCGCGGCCAGGACCCACTGGCGGGCATTCTTAAGACCAAACTTCTTCCATACCAGATTCGAGGCGCAATCTTTGCCGCCTGCCGCGCACGGGTGATCTTGGCAGACGATATGGGTCTAGGGAAGACAGTGCAGGCACTCGCCGCCACCGAACTGTTGCGCCGTCAAAGAGGGATCGAGCGAGTGCTGGTAATAGCGCCGGCCTCGGTCAAGTATCAATGGAAGACTGAGATCGAGAAGTTTTCCGGGCTTTCGGCGCAGGTGATCGACGGCTCATATCGTCATCGCCGCGAGTTGTACAAGACGCCTGCCTTCTTTAACTTGACCAGCTATGAAATCGTGCGCAAAGACCTGGAGCCGCTACAGGATCTGAATCCGGACCTGATCATCTTGGATGAAGCCCAGCGCATCCGCAATTGGGCCACTGCAACCGCCAGAACGGTGAAACAGCTTAAGAGCAGATACGCCTTCGTACTTACCGGAACGCCTCTGGAAAACAAACTCGAAGAGCTCTTCTCCGTGGTGGAGTTCATCGACGGACGCCGCCTCGGCCCAGCATTCCGTTTCCTGCAAGAGCACCGCATGGAAGACGACAAGAAGCGGCTCATCGGCTACCGGGGCTTGGACCGCATTCACGACCAACTGGAACCTATCCTTCTCCGGCGCAGGCGGCAAGAAGTACTCAAAGATCTTCCTGAGCGCACAGACCAGATCTTCTACGTTCCCATGACCAAGGAGCAGGCAGATCCGTATGGGGAGCAATACGAAATCGTGGCGCGGATCATGCACAAGTGGCAAAAGCAGGGCTGGCTTTCTGAGATTGACCTGCGCCGCATTACATGCGCCTTGCAAAACATGCGCATGCTCTGTAACTCAACGTTTCTCTACGACAAGCAGACCAATCGTTCTCCCAAGCTGGCGGAATTCCGCGAGATCATTCGCGAACTG
>DASZEU010000519.1:0-7128 GCA_035940535.1 Candidatus Angelobacter sp. | reverse complement strand
AGGTCGCAACAGCGTACGTGATGCGATCACCAACATTGCCAACGTGTCAGTGTACAAGCGCTTCAAGATGACGGAGCGTACCTCGTTTGAGATTCACGCCACCGCCCTGAACGCCTTCAATCACTTCAACTTTGCCAGCGTCGATCCCACCTTGCTGGACGCCGGCAACACTTCCAGCGGCAACGGTTTCGGTGATCCAAGCCTGACCGGAGCCAACGGACGCCGCCTGATTGTTGGAGGCAAATTCACCTTCTAACCCCAGGATTCGGTTTCACCCTGGTTAAAAGCCCGCTAGCTTAAGCTAGCGGGCTTTTTCTTGGTTCTTTCGCAGGCTTGGTTCCGGCTCCATGAACTCTACTGCGCCGGTGCAATCGGCTTGATGATCTCACCCAGAAGATCGGGCTGGCCATCAGTGCGGACCAGATGCGGATAGCGGTTGCCGTCGTGATAATTTACCTGGAGTGTGCTGTAGTATTCGCCATTTTCCACCAGGAGCGCCATCGGTTCACGGCTGTTGAGTGAGCCGTGCAGGGCGGTCCGCATTACGTCCTTGGAATATTTGCGGCCGTTAACGCCAATCAACTTCATTCCCGGCCCCGCCCCGGCGAGGTACGCTGGTGAGCCGGGAATCACATCCACCAGAGCACCTTCGTTGGAGACGATAATGCCCAGAGAGAAGCTCAGATCGAGCGATTCACTGGTTTTTTCTCGGGCCTCCATCGTAGTGTTTTTTTCCTCGGTGTAAACGAGCTTCCAACCGCCATTTTCGAACCCTCCCAGCGGGGCATGAGGCGACTTGGAGTCCAGCCTCTCACGCAGCCGTTCCGCCCAATTGTTAGGCGCCACTTGGTTCAGCGCTGCAACAACATCTTCAAACCTATATGGCGCTACGGCTGGCGGCCCGCTCTGGCCGCCGAAAAACAGACGGCAAAAATCGTTGAGTGATTTCTGGCCGTGGGTCTGCTGGCGAATCAGCGTATCGGCCTCCAGCCACACCAGGAAGCCTTCGGGATAATAGTCGGCAGAGCGCCGCCAGTTGGTCCACTCTGGAGGGGCCGTAAACAGAATTTGTACCGATGTGGCTGCATCCTGCAGAGGACGCCAAGAGCGTCCTGCGCGATGGTCCAGCATGGCCCCTGTATAGGCGGCGTTTTCCCGCCATTGCTCCGGAGAGCGCAATCCAATACGCGCCGACAAGATGTCGCCCAGGTAGTCGGTAAGACCCTCATAGACCCACAGCAGGTCTCCGTGCATAGGCACTTGGTAATTAGGTGTAACAAGTCCGGCAGGGCGCCGGTATTTGCCGTTCCACGAGTGTACAAATTCGTGAGCAAGCAGGTCGGCCTCCAGGTTGTGCCAGTCAGGATCGCTGAAGTTTTCTTCCGACGTGCCATTGTCGCTGGATTCATGGTGCTCCAGCCCATGGTGTGCGGTCTGGTTACTGAGCGTCAGGAGGAAATGATATTTCTCGTAATGGCGGGCGCCAAAAAGCCTTCCTGTCTCGGCCACCAGTTGTTTGTAGCTGGCCAGGTCTTTGTTGGTGATCTGGATTGAAGCCTCGCTCTCGCCCACCATGTCAATGACAGTAACCGGGGTTTCACCCGGCTTGGTGAGCTGTACCTGGCGATAATTCGCGCCTGCAATCAGCGGAGAATCCACCAGCCGTGTGAGCGAGACCGGCTGAAAATCCGCAGAGCTGCCGGACTGTTGTATGGGCGTGAGCGCTGTGCCAAACTTCCAGCCCTCAGGCAAGCGGATGGACGCGCTCATCTGTACATCGTCGGTCGCCGCACCCTGGGGATAAAGGACAACCTGGTTCCAAAGCAGATCCAGTACCTTGGAAGAAGCCGCCGAACTTCTGCCGTTATAGGTCACGGTGTCATACGAAGCTTCGATTTCTTTGGCTCCTGCAGGAACCTGCACGTGGAAGGCATACATGTCCACCAAATCGCGCTGCCACTCCAACTCCTGCCCGTTGGCCTTGATGTGCAGCCCGACGAGATTCTGGATAGGTCCGGTTGGTCGATGGTTTCCCGGAATCCACTTGGGATATACCAAAGTTATGGAGCCGGAAGTTACGGGGATGGCGGAACTCAAAGGGATGGTTAGCGTGGAGTGCAGAATGTTGCGTGGAGCGTCTGTAGCATCCACGCGCAGGCGTTCCGTTATGGTGTTCTGGGCGATGGCGAAGGAAGTCGGCAGTAACAGCAAAGCCACCCAACAGCGGTTCCTCATGGTCTCTCCTGGTTTTTGATGTACAGCTTCAAAACAATTTCAAATATTCTGAAATCTTCAATGGTACTCGCTTGAAAGAGGCAATGCAGTAAAATCTGTCTATATAAAACGCCATGAAACCTAACATTCGATTTGCGCGCTTGACGTTCCTGGTTGCCGGTATCTGGGGCCTGCTTGTTATCGCTCCTGGCTATTTTGGAGAGCAGATCGTCAGCAAGCAGTATCCGCCAGCCCTCACCCATCCTGAGTATTATTACGGGTTTTTTGGCACAGCCCTGGCTTGGCAGATTGCCTTTCTCATCATGGCCCTGGATCCCGCGCGGCTGCGCCCCTTGATTCCGGCTGCCGTTGTGGAGAAGCTGGCCTATGCGATTGCCATTGCCGTGCTTTTTATGTCCGGGCGCGTACCAACCATAATGGCGGTTTTTGGCTCGATAGATTTATTGTTCGGCGTTCTTTTTATGATGGCCTACTTTAGGATCGGGAAAGGGGAGCAAGCGATTGCCCAAGCTCATTGAAAGTCCAGCGCGAGTACAGTCTGCGGGCAACATGCCCAAGATCATTGACGAATACGTCGGCCGGCTCAACACCAAAGAAGGCCGTCTTAGTGTGGCCCACATGCGTAGTCCCGCCGGATGGCTGGAGCCGGGACAAACGCCGGAATTTGAGGAGTACACCGTGGTTCTGCGCGGATGCCTGCGCGTCCGCCACCACGGAGGAGAGTTTGAAGTGCGGGCCGGCCAGGCGGTAATCACCCTTCCAGGCGAATGGATCCAGTACTCCACACCCGATGAGCCGACCGAATACATTGCCATCTGCTTGCCGGCATTTTCGCCAGATACAGTACATCGGGATTAGAACGTACTTTCAACTTACCCAATTACCAAATCTCGCGATCTCGATTGCGGCGTCGCCCACCGAACCCTACCAACTCTTATGGACGTGGACTTGACTGGGCCGGCGCCGCCGCAGCCTTCCCTGTTTCCATGTAATTCTTCAACCGCACAAATTGCTGTCCCAAAACAGAATCAACCGGGGCCGCCAGGGTGTTCAGGCCCGTGGGAGAGTAACCGGCAACTGCGTATGTCACTTCGAGTTTTGTGCCACCTTCCACCGGAGAAAGTTGGAATGTCATAGCGCCACTGACGGCCATCGTCTGCAGCGGCCCAAGTCCTCCGACCATTACCAGTTTCTTGCCAGGAGAAAAGAAAACCACCTCCATGTGGCGTACACCGCCTTGAGGGAGCTTTTCACACCAGCATCCCATAGATTTCTCTTCAATGGACAAGTTGTGCGCATCGCCGGAGAAGGTATGCGCGGAGTCCCACCAATCACCAACTCGGATGATCTGGCGGTAAACCGCATCTGGGGCCGCCTTGATGGTAAGAGTGGTCTTCACCGTGAAGCCATTGGCCGACGAGTCCACGACCTCGGCCACCATGGCCGGCGCAGCCAGGCAGAAAATCATTGCCAGCATTCGTTTCAGTTTCATTATGAATCTCTCCGTTCCTCTCGCATCAAGGCATGGTATTCTGGAGCTAAGTTGGATTGTAACGTCTTTGAATAGAGATGCTGCCACGATTTTTTTGCCTTTTTTCTTCGTGCTACAAAAGTGCTTCGAAATCGCGTTTTTTTCGGCAAATCTCATAGACCAAATCAAAGGTCTTCCTCGCTCTGAGCCCCTGCGATTGCGATCTCTGCCGTAAGCTTTTCTAAGTTCGCGTTGATTCGTGTGCATTCGTGGTTAAATGGTTTTGATCCGTGTTTATCAGCGTAGATCAGTGGTAAAAATGATTTTTGGTTGTGGCTCTGCTACGCTGTGGCCTCTGCTGTAAAAAGGTTTTGGCCGCCGGCCCCGACTTGCGCAAAATCGCCAAACCGATTTAGTTTCTTAGGCAACCAAAACCCTCATAAAACAAAAAATGCGGCATTTCGCCCGGGCAGGCATAAATGAAAACATTTCTCAAGATCGTAGCAGCCTTTCTGCTTGTTTCCTCGGTAATGCAAGGCCAAGGGGCCGGTTACCACGACAGAATCCTCAATTCCCGAGGACGGCCAATGCCACGCCGGACGATCACCGTGTGCTCTGTTCCGGCAACTGTCGGACCATCTGGGCGGTGTACAGCCGTCGTAAATACGTTTTCCAATGCCGCACTGACCGTTCCTGCCGGAGGAAATGCGACGGTGCGCACCAATCTGCTAGGCAACTTCCAGTTCTATCTCGCTCCCGGCAATTATTGCTACACCGTGACTGGCGCTGCCATGGCCAACACCAGCGCAAACACCTGCTATCCATTTGCGATTCCCGTTGTGCCGGGAAGCTCACTTGTATTCAATACAGTCAGTTCATGCCCAATCAATGGAGTCTATGTGGTGGGACCACCCTGCTACGCAACGATCCAGGCAGCCATCACCGCGGCGTGCGCTGCCGGCGGAGGCACTATCTTTGTCCCACCCGGTTCATATCCTAATAATGCGCCGTTTACGCTGTGCTCCGATATCAATCTCGTAGGCGCCGGGCGGGGACAGCCGGACGTAGCGCCGTGCCCTACAACCATTACTACGATCATAACCTCAGGTGACCTGTTTCCAATCACCAACATGACGGACATTCATCTCTCCGATTTCTGCATCAAGAATACGGCAGCATCGGGAGCGAACGCCGCCATCAGGCTAAACTATGGCCAGCGCGTAGTGGCCGAGCGGATCTATATCTTTGGACCTTTTGCTGCCGGGATTCAACTGAATACCTCGTCAATATCTTTGGGCAGCACGATTTGGAATGACTTCCGCGATATTCATATCAGTGGGCTGGCGTCCGGTGGGACCGGCTGTCTGCTCGACTCTACCGATGCCACAGACAAAGTAATCAACAATAACTATTTCTACAATGTGAACTGCACCGGCGGCGCCAATGGCGCAGGGATCAAACTGACAAATACCGCGCGTAATCAGATAATCAACGAAAATATCTTCTTTAGCGGAGAAGTTCAGGCCACCAGTGGAACAGCGTTTCTGCTGACCGAAATGGCTACCCGAGGCGTCTCCTGCATTGAATGCAATATCGAAGGCAGCGACACCGGGCTTTCGAAGGCCATGGGCAACACGGTAACGTTTGTCGGTGGCAACCTGTCGGCGAACAATACAAACGTGATCGATGCCCAGCCGTCATTCACCAGCTTCCTCAATACCAACGTTGGTGGCACGGTGCAGCAGTGGTCTGTAACCCCTCTCGGTGGCATGGATATTGACGGTCTTGGCCTGAATGGCGCTGCGGTCAGTAACTCGATCAATGGCATGCCCGGATGGACCCTGAAAGTTGCGAGTTCCACAGTCGCAACCGTGAACCCTGGATCATTCGCTCTCACCCAGCCCTTGAATAATGCATCCAAGGTGTTTGCCAACCTGGGCACCGCCGGCAACGGCCAGCAAGTCTACTGCTCCGACTGCAAAATTCAAAAACATTGCAACGGTGGAGGAACCGGAGCATTTGCCAAGAGAATCAACGGCGAATGGGTGTGCAATTAATGACCAGGAACGCAGACTTCCGGCGCCGATTCGAGATGACTGTTCCCGTGGTGCTGGCTCCCATGGGTGGTGGACCATCGACGCCTGAGTTAGCCGCTTCTGTCTCCAACGCGGGCGGGCTCGGATCGCTGGCCGCCGCCTATTCCAGCCCAGAGCAGATTGAGCAGGATATTGCCAGGGTCCGCGAATTGACCAAGCGGCCATTTGCGGTAAATCTTTTTTCTCCGCAAGCCCAGATGCCGCTGAACGATGGCTTGAAGCAAGTCGCTGATTTCCTTCGACCGTACCATGAGCGTCTCGGCCTGAAGCCGCCAGAGCTTCCGCAAAAGCCGATTCAGAATTTTGACGATCAGCTCGCCGCAGTCTGCAAAGCCGCACCGCCCATCGTCAGCTTCACCTTTGGGCTTCTGCCGACACAAGCAACCGGCCACCTCAAGACGCAGCGTACCTATCTGATCGGCACAGCAACCACCGTGGAAGAAGCCCGCCAGCTTGAACAAGCCGGAGTGGATGCCGTGATTGCACAGGGCAGCGAAGCTGGCGCGCACCGAGGCACCTTTGCCCTGCCAGCGGAAGATGCTCTGATTGGCACGGTTGCCCTGGTACCCCAGGTGGTTGATGCAGTACGAATTCCTGTGATCGCCTCCGGCGGTATTATGGACGGGCGTGGCATCGTGGCCGCCCTTGCTCTGGGCGCATGCGCCGCCCAAATGGGAACAGCATTTCTTGCCTGTAAAGAGGCAGTCACAAGCCCCGCATATCGCGCCGCCCTAGCCCAAGCGCGCGAGGACCAGACCACGCTCACACGTGCATTCTCAGGACGCATGGCCCGTGGCCTGCGCAATGAATTCATCGAGCAATGGAATGCCTCAGGACTCACCCATCTTCCTTATCCCTGGCAGAACGCATTTACTCAACAGATGCGTCGCGCGGCCTCCGCAGCGAATCAACCCGGCATGCTCTCACTATGGGCCGGACAAGGGCTGAGGATGCTCCGCGAAGCCCCAGCAGCGCAACTGATATCGGACCTCAAAGATGAGATCAATCAGGCTTTGCAGGATTTGAAAGACCAGCTTCAGTAGTCCTTCCAGTCCGTACGCGTTGAGCCGCAATACGGTTCACTTAAGGAATGGGAAAGACCGTTCGGAGCTTGGAAGAACCAGCCCTGCAAGGGCGGAAGAGGGTAGCCCCAATACGGTTCACTTAAGGAATTCGAGGTTGTCAGGACTCAGATGGTCAGCGCCGGAGGCGCACTAATCGGGATAGGGGGAGCGGTCACCCGCTCTCCCCTCCCACACCACCGTACATGCGGGTCCGCATACGGCGATTCGACAAAGTTGAACTAACACTAGCCGCTCAGCCGGG
>DASZEU010000518.1:0-9293 GCA_035940535.1 Candidatus Angelobacter sp. | reverse complement strand
GCGTTGTACAGGGACTCCGCAGCTTTAGGCGACTGCGGATGCTCATGTGCATATTTCTCGTAAAGGTCGCTTTCCTTCTCCGGACACTTGGCCAGTCCCTTCCACTCACCACACAGCTTGTTGTCGATCAGATCGTAAGCTGCGAGGTCGGCCCATTTGGTGTGGGGAAACTTCTTCATGATCTGCTTCATGAACTCGTCGCTCATGGGGTTGCGGGCGTCGGGATCGAGTTCGCGGGCCGAGGGGCGCGCCATGATTTGTGACTTTTCCAACTGCCACCGGATATCGGCTGAACGCCACATCGCTTCTCCCGCCAGCGGAGAGTTGGGGAAAAACTCCTGCGTGCGGTAGTAGAGGCGCATGGCATCCTGGGCGGCTCCTTTGCGCCCGCCGCGCTCCTCGGCCTGGCGCTCGGAGTCCACGGCCTCGCCGAACATGATCTGGTCGGCATTGGGCGTGGATGCTGTGACTACAACTTTTGCCGGCAGCCAGCCGGTGATCTCCCGAACTTGATCTTCATTCTGTACCAGGGTTACGAATACCTTCAGCCACGGTTGATTGCTGTCGATATTCGTCTTCTCCAGGACCACCAAGTCGCGTCCACGATCTACTTGAGCCACCTTGCCCGTGTTGGCCCCTGGCAGCACGTAGAGGGTAGCTTGGCGAATCACGGTTCCATGCTCTTTGTCAGCAGCGAAGGCGGTGAAGGAAAATGAAAGGAGGACAAGCAGCAGGGCGGTGGAAGCCCCGGACTTCAGTCCGAGGGACAAAACGTTTTCCTTTACGCGGGCTTTAGCCCCGGTCCTTTTCTTCTTCTTCAAGATCCCCGCGCCATGAATCACCGGGGCTAAAGCCCGAGTCGCGGCGGGCGTCTCATTCCCCGGACTAAAGTCCGGGGCTTCCACCCTGATTGGGGCTTCTAACCTGATTAAGTGGGAGGCTTCGACTAGATCACCATGAAATGATCTCGACCAACTATGAAAGCACTTTCGTAAAAAATGATTTAGAAGTCCGGTCATGACCTCACACCCGTCCCCATAAGAATCTCTGAAAAAAGCTGTGGCTCAACATTGCCGCCGCTCACCACGGCCACAGTCTTGTCAGACGCAGAAATCTCTGCCGCGTGAAACATGGCAGCCGCCGTGGTGACCGCGCCGCTAGGCTCTGCCAGTATACGGGCGGAAAACAACAAGTGCCGCATGGCCTGGCGAATCTCCTGCTCGCTGACGGTAATAATGTCGTCCACGTATTTCTGAACATGCTCAAAATTGATTGGCCCAATGCTTTGCGAGCGCAATCCATCGGCCAGGGTCTTGATGGTGCTCTCTGCGGAGACCGATTGAATCTTACCGGCGCGCAGACTGGCCTGGGCGTCCGCCGCGAATTCCGGCTCGACGCCGATAACCTTTAGTTTCGCGCCCGATTCCTTCAAGGCGGTGGCAATCCCACTGATCAGCCCACCCCCGCCGATGGGGACCAAGACCACTTCAGCGTCTGCCAAGTCTTCCAATATTTCCAGGCCAATCGTTCCCTGGCCGGCAATGATCTTTTCATCATTGTACGGGGGAACAGGCACCAGCCCGCGCTCGCGCTCCAACTCCTCTGCCCTTTGGATGCGATCGTTGCTTGCCGGTCCAACCATCACAATCTCTGCGCCCAAAGCGCGTGTAGCCTCCATCTTCATCTTGGGCGCTGAACTTGGCATCACGATGGTGGCCTTCACATTGAGGGCCCTGGCTGCAAACGCTACTCCTTGAGCATGGTTTCCGCTGGAGTGGGAAACAACCCCCCGGCTCCGCTGTTCAGCACTCAAGGACGAAATCTTGTTGTAAGCCCCCCGCAGCTTGAACGAGCCAATCGGCTGAAGGTTCTCCGGTTTCACGAAGATCTGCCTGGCTTGGGGAAGCTTGCAAAGTACCAGGGGTGTTCGGACCGCAATCTTGTGCAAGAGTGCCCGCGCCTGCTGTATGTCTTTTAGCGTTACCATATTGAACTGTCTATTAGCCTATCAAACGGCAGTGGAGAATTGGGTAATTGGCTTGCAATGCACTTAGCTGCGTGCCACAATGCTGGCGACTTCTTGTCTCCCACAAGCTTTGGAATCCAGATGAGCGGCCATTCCCGGTTTGAAAACCAGGTTTTCATCAGCTACGCGCACATTGATAACGAGTCCCTGTCGGGAACGAACGAGGGCTGGATTGATGCGCTCCACGATAGGCTGAAAAAACGCCTTGCCATGCTGCTCGGAGAGGAACTGGAAATTTGGCGCGATACCAAACTCACCGGCCACGACATATTCAATGAAACCATTCTAATCAAACTGTCGCAGTCGGCTCTATTGCTTTCGGTCTTGTCTCCACGGTATATCCAATCCGACCCGTGCTGCAGCGAATTGAGGGGTTTTTTACAAGCTGCGGTAAAGAACGGTGGAATCCGCTTTAGGGACAAGCATCGCGTCTTCAAAGTGATCAAGACCTACGTGCCGGAGGAGCAGCATCCGGACGAACTGAGGGGCCTTCTGGGTTATGAATTCTACGAGCGCGACCAAGCGAGCGGTCGCGTCCGTGAATTCGACTATGAGGTCTTGCCACAAAAAGACAAGCGCTATTTCGACAAGCTCGAAGACCTCGCTCAGGATATCGCCGAAATTTTCACCGATAGTTCAAAGCCCACGGAGCAGGTAACGACCGTCTACCTAGCCGAAACCACGTCCGACCTAAAGGAAGAGCGCAGCCAGATCGAGCGCGAATTGAAGCAGCACGGTCATGTGGTGTTGCCGGATAGGCCGCTTCCCCTGGATGCTCCCACACTGCAAAGCGAGGTGCGCGAATACTTGCGCCGCAGTCGGCTTTCTGTCCACTGTATCGGCGCTTACTATGGCGTGATTCCCGAGGGAGAAGCTGAGCGGTCGATGATGCAAATTCAAGAGGAACTGGCTTGCGAGCGCTCATCGAGCGATGGTTTTTCTAGGCTCATCTGGATGCTCCCCGGTTCGCAATCAACCGATCCGCGCCAGCAGAGGTTTGTGGCAGAGCTGCAAGCGAATCTACTTCAGGTCAAATTGGAAGACCTGAAATCCATCATCCATGACAAACTATCAAGAAATGATGCTGTCAAACAGAGAGAAATTTCTCATAGCAGCCAGCCCAACATCTATCTCGTTTGCGACGTCCATGACGTTGATGCCATCCAGCCCCTGCAAAAGCATTTGCTGGCGCAAGGCTATGAAGCCATCCTCCCACTGTTCGAGGGCCAGCCGGAAGAGATACTTGAAGACCGCAAGCAGAACTTGCTGATCTGTGACGCCGTTTTAATTTTCCACGCGAGCGCCAGCGAAGCATGGCTCAAAGCCCAGTTGCGCGAACTCATCAAGCTGCAAGGACTGGAGCGCCAGAAGCCGGTTCTGGCCAAAGCCTTTTTCCTAGCTGGCCCCAAGACCCCCGCGAAAGAGCGGTTCAATACGATTGTCGCGCACGTGGCTAGAAACTATGGCGAATTTGATCCGCAGTCGTTAGCTCTGTTTCTAGCGCAGGTACCGAGGTCGAAAGGGGCTGGGCAATGAGTTCCATTCACGTGGCCAGCCTGGCTGAGGTACGGGTGCCGGAGAATCCCTTCCCCGGATTACGCCCCTTCGAGTTGAATGAAAGCCATCTCTTTTTCGGGCGCGATGGCCAGGTAGAAAAACTGATAGGAAAACTCGCTCGCTCGCACCTTCTGGCCGTAGTCGGAGCTTCCGGCAGCGGCAAGTCGTCGTTAGTGCGGGCCGGCTTGTTGCCTGCGCTGCTCGCGGGGCTGATGGGAGGGACATCCTCCAACTGGCGCATCGCTGTATTGCGTCCCGGTCATGATCCTGTTGCCAACCTAGCTGCCGCCTTGAATGCCTCCCGGCTGGTCGGCGAGGAAAGCCGGCAGGACGCTGCGATCGAAGTTGCCATGACAGAAGCCACGCTCCGGCGCGGCAGCCGGGGGCTAATCGATGCCGCGCGCCAGGCCGGCATTTCAGCGAACGAAAATCTGCTGGTACTGGTGGACCAGTTCGAAGAGATCTTTCGGGTTGCCCGATTGGCCGAGGAACAGGCGTTTGAGAATGAGTCCGCAGCCTTTGTCAAGTTGTTGCTGGAGGGTGTCCGGCAAAGAGAAGTTCCGATCTATGTGGCGCTGACCATGCGCTCCGATTACCTGGGCGATTGTGCCCGCTTCTTTGATCTTCCCGAAGCCATCAACGAAAACCAGTACCTGGTTCCCCGCCTTACCCGGCAAGAGCTTCAGCAGGTGATCACCGGCCCTATCGCGGTGGGGGGAGGTCAAATTGCTCCACGCCTGCTCACCCGCCTGCTCAATGATATGGGCAACGACCAAGACCAGCTTCCCCTACTGCAACACGCCTTGATGCGGATGTGGGAGAAGTGGAAGGCTGGCAGGCGAGACGAACCTGCCGGACCCATCGACATAGCGCATTACCAAGCCACTGGCGGGATGGCCCAGGCACTCTCACAACATGCAGATGAAGCCCTGAATAGTCTGCCCGCCAACTTTCACCTGACTGCGGAAAGACTCTTCAAAGCGCTTACCGGAAAGGGCGCGGACTATCGAGAGATCCGCAGACCAGCTTTGCTGGCTAAGCTGGGCGCGGTGACGACCGCCACATCGGCTGAACTCGTAGCGGTCCTTGAGGCGTTCCGCCAGCCGGGACGATCCTTTCTTATGCCTCCTGTGCCTGTCCAGTTGAAAGACGGTTCCCTGATCGATATCGCCCATGAAAGCCTAATTCGCCGTTGGGAGACATTGAAGAAGTGGGTGGAAGAAGAATCTGAGTCGGCCAAGATCTACGTGCGGCTGGCTGAAACTGCTGAACTGCATAAGAGAGGCAAAGCAAGCCTTTGGCAGAACCCTGATCTGCAGTATGTGCTGGAGTGGAGAGACCAGCATAAGCCCAACGCTGTATGGGCCGCTCGTTACCATCCGGGTTTTGCCGAGGCGATGGATTTTCTGGAGCTAAGCCGCCAAAACCAGGAGAAAACCTCGCGAATACAGGAGCAGCTTATACAGGCCGAAGCACGAGCGGAAATCGAAAAACAGCTCCGTGAGGAAGCGGAACTCCGGGCCTTGGCCGGGATCAAGGCTGCCGAACAGTCATGGCGCTCCAGTGCTCTGGCCGCACAAGCCGAGCAAGCTCTCAGCCACGACCGCCCCGCAGCGCTTGGCTTGGCGCTCCAGGGTTGGCATATAGCGCAGACTTCGGAGGCCCACCTTGCGATCTCCGACTCGTTCCCGCAACTACTAGCCACTCTGCAAGGCCATACCGGCCCTGTATACAGCGCAGTTTTATCTCCCGATGGGCAGCGCATCCTCACCGCCAGTGAGGACAAGACAGCGCGGGTGTGGAACGCGGCTACCGGACAACTGCTGGCCACTCTGCAAGGCCACGCTGGCTCTGTTTGGAGCGCGGTGTTCTCTCCGGACGGGCAGCGCATCCTCACCGCTAGTGAAGATAAGACGGCGTGGATGTGGAACGCATACAGCGGGCAACCGCTGGTCATGCTGCAAGGCCACACTGGATCGGTTAAAGGCGCGGTGTTCTCTCAGGATGGACAGCGCATCCTCACTGCCAGCGAGGACACGACGGCGCGGGTGTGGGATGTGGCTACTGGACAACTGCTGGCTACCCTGCAGGGTCATGACAGCTATGTTAGAAACGGGGTTTTCTCGGCTGACGGGCAGCGCATCCTCACCGCCAGCGGAGACCGGACGGCGCAAGTGTGGAACACGGATACCGGGAAACCGCTGGCTGCCCTGCAAGGCCACGCTGGACCTGTTGTGAGCGCAGTGTTTTCGCCCGACGGGCAGCGCATCCTCACCGCCAGCGGAGACCGGACGGCGCGAGTGTGGAACGCCAGCACTGGTCAACTGCTGGCCACCCTGCAAGGTCACTCCGGCACTGTTTGGAGCGCCATGTTCTCGCCCGACGGCCAGCTAGTTGTCACAGCGAGTGATGACAAAACGGCACGGGCGTGGAACGCAGGTAGCGGTCAACTGCTGGCTACCCTGGAAGGTCACTCCGGCACTGTTTGGAGCGCCATATTCTCGCCGGACGGCCAGCGCATCGCGACTGCTAGTGCGGACAAGACGGCTCGCGTGTGGAACGTAGTGGGCAGCGGGGAACTGTTGGCCAGACTGCAAGGCCACAGTGACCGTGCAATGTTCTCGCCCAACGGCGAGCGCATCCTCACTCCCGGTGATCACCGGACAGCGCGAGTGTGGAGTGCGAGTGGCGGGGAACTGCTGGCGACACTGCAAGGTCATACCCGTGATGTCGGCAACGCGGCGTTCTCGCCGGACGGCCAGTACATCGTCACCGCGAGTGATGACAGGACGGCGCGAGTGTGGAGTGCGCGCAGCGAGCAACTGCTGGTCACTATGCAAGGCCACACGCGATCTGTTGTGAACGCGGTGTTCTCGCCCGACGGCCAGCGCATCCTCACCGCCAGTGATGATAAGACGGCGAGGGTGTGGAACACGGGCAGCGGGCAACTACTGACCAACCTGCAAGGCCACACCGATTCTGTTGTGAGCGCGGTGTTCTCGCCGGACGGCCAGCGCATCCTCACCGCCAGTGATGATAAGACGGCAAGGGTGTGGAGCGCGGGCAGCGGGCAACTGCTAGCCACGCTGCAAGGCCATACTGAACCTGTTGTGAGCGCAGTGTTCTCGCCGGACGGGCGGCACATCCTCACCGCGAGTCAGGATGGGACCGCGTGCGTATGGAGTTCCGGTAGTGCGCAATTGCTGGCCAAGCTGCGGGGTCATACTGGTGCTGTTGTGAGCGCGGTGTTCTCGCCCGACGGCCAGCGCATCCTCACGGCTAGTTGGGACAAAACGGCACGGGTGTGGGACGCGGGGAGCGGGCAACTGCTGACCAACCTGCAAGGCCACACTGGTGCTGTTGTGAGCGCAGTGTTCTCGCCCGACGGCCAGCGCATCCTCACCGCCAGTGTCGATAAGACGGCGCGGGTGTGGAACGCGGGCAGCGGGCAACTGCTGGCCGCCCTACAAGGCCACACCGATTCTGTTAGGAGTGCGGTGTTCTCGCCCGACGGCCAACGCATCCTCACCGCCAGCGACGATAAGACGGCGCGGGTGTTTCGCTTGGTTACAATTTCGGAGATAGCTGAACTGCTGGCGAAGTGAAGAAGAATTTGAAATTAAGAAAGCTAGTAGCTGCTGGCTCCTGGCTGCTAGCCGAAGGCTGGCGCAGGCTTTATAGCCTGAGCTGGCGGACGCTGTCGTCATCCCATGCAGAGAACATCTTCGCAACGTCAAACATCCACTTGCTGACTGTCATCTCGGGGATTCTTCGAGGCAAAGAGCGCCTCTCAGAATGACAGGGGCAGACAGGTTGGTGAATGGTGGCAGCAATCAGGGGTGCGCGAGGTTCATAGGTGTGCGAGGTTCATAAACCTTCGTGATGCTGGCAAGCAAGGTGAGGCTCGTAGGTTTTCGATCTCAGTTTTCCGATCAGTGTTCATCAGCGCAAATCAGCGGTAAGAAATGTTTTTGCTTTGGGTTCCAGCCAAGAATGCCAGCAGCCAGCGGCTAGACATCTTTTTCGGGAGCCTTGGTGCTTGCCGCTTTGATCTCATCCCGCAATCGCCGAATTTCTTCCAATCGCTGGGCCAACAGTTTTTCTCTGCCTTCTGAAGTGGGATGGTAGTACTGTCGGCCTCGGAGATTGTCAGGCAGGCAATCCATATCCGCTACCTTGGTTTCCAGGTCGTGGGCGTATTGGTAGCCTTTGCCGTAGCCTACCTGCTTCATTAGTTTGGTTGGGGCGTTGCGAATGTGCAAAGGGACGGGTTCTGCTGAGGTTTTTTCCACGTCTTCTAAAACGGCTCCGTAGGCGGTGTATAGGGCATTGGATTTGGGCGCTAACGCAAGATAAGCTACGGCTTGGGCCAGGGCCAGCGCTGCTTCCGGCATGCCCAGGAATTCTATGGCGTCTTTGGCCGAGAGGCACAGGTTGAGCGCTTCGGGAGCGGCCAGGCCGATATCTTCGCTGGCCATGCGCACGACCCGGCGCGCGATGTAGAGCGGGTCTTCGCCGGCCTCTAGCATCCGGCCCAGCCAGTAGAGGGAGGCGTCAACATCGCTGTTGCGTACCGACTTGTGCAGGGCTGAGATCAGGTTGTAGTGCTCTTCGCCGGATTTGTCGTAGAGCAGGATTCGTTTTTGCAGCGTGTCTTTGAGGATTTGCTCGGTGATCTCGCCGTTTTCCCCAGCGGTGGCGACAGCGACTTCCAGCACGTTGTAGGCGGAGCGAGCATCGCCGCTCGAATACGCTGCGATTTGCCGGAGAATTTCTTCAGAGGCGCGAACATTCATCTTGCCCAGGCCGCGTTCATTGTCTTGAATGGCGCGCCGCAGTAATACGATGATCTGGTCTTCGGTGAGCGGATGGAGAATGTAGACGCGGCAGCGGGAGAGCAGCGCGCCGATTATCTCAAAGGAAGGATTCTCGGTAGTCGCGCCAATCAAGCGGATGTTGCCCTTTTCCACGTGAGGCAAAAAAGCATCCTGCTGCGCCTTGTTGAAACGGTGAATCTCATCGACAAAGACGATGGTACGGGTACCGTATTGACGGGCCTTTTCTGCTTCGGCCATGACCTGCTTGATTTCTTTGATCCCCGAGAGCACCGCCGAAAACTCGATGAATTCAGCCTTGGTGATGTGAGCAATGATTTGGGCCAGCGTGGTCTTGCCTACTCCGGGCGGTCCCCAAAAAATGATGGAGCCGGGATCGTCGTGCTCGATTTGCAAGCGCAGAGGCTTGCCGGGGGCGAGGATCTGTTCCTGTCCTACGAACTCATCGAGAGTACGGGGCCTCATGCGGTCGGCGAGCGGGCGAGAGCCTTTATCGCGCTGGTCGTTGTCGCGATGGTCCGGTAGTGACTGGAAGAGACTCATAGGAATCGGGTGATCGGGAGTGGGCGTGACATTGTGTTCATCCTATTGTACTTAGCCTTTAGTACTTAGCCCATTAGCCAAAGCTGTGATGCGACCGGGGCTAAACAGGCTGCGGAAAAAATCAATTCGTCAGGGGAAGAGAGTCTGCAGGGGCTAAAGCCTAATGTCACTTACTTTTAGAAAATGGTCCGTTTTGCGATGCTCTTATCCCCCTGTCATCCTGAACGTAGCGCGTGAAAAAACTCACAAACTACGTTTATGATCGGCGCGGAGTGAAGGACCCCGATAATGTTTCACTCTAAATTGCTAATCCGAGGTATTTGACCGAAGTC
>DASZEU010000517.1:0-6813 GCA_035940535.1 Candidatus Angelobacter sp. | reverse complement strand
CGTCCTCTTCTTCCGAGTCCGGCCTTATTCTTACCTGATCATCTACCGACCCAAAACCCCGCTTGAAATTGTGGCTGTTCTTCATGGCAGGCGGAATATCGCCGAGCTTCTTCAAGACCGGATTCCTTGATTATTCGTTTCATTCCGGTGTGCCATAAGTGTGCCGTACCATGTGGAACCATGTGCGCCAAAGTGCCTATTTTCAATACCAATCAAAAGTGCTTCCGTGCGGGCTTAAGTGAAGGTAAATGATTGAAAATGCTGGCGCGCCCTGAGAGATTCGAACTCCCGGCCTTCTGATTCGTAGTCAGACGCTCTATCCAGCTGAGCTAAGGGCGCGCAGTCGGCGGATATTCATTTATAACACGGACTCCGCAGTCGCAACAATGTTGCTGGATTGTGGCAGAGTTGGCAGTTCGAATTGTGCTTGAAGAAGATGCAGTCCAGCCCTTGTTATTACGTTTTTTCCTTGCTTCTCATCAATCTTGCGAGGATCGCCCACTGTTGATTTCCGCAGAGGTGCTATCAGCGGCGAAATTGTACTACTACGTACTCGCGGGTTGGGCAACGCCGATTGCAAGCAGATGGATTTCCAACTGTGCTCCGCAAAAAATGCAATCCGTTTGCTTCGATTGATATGACTCGTCGGATGGATCAATGGGAACGAATGCAGGCATTTTGCGCACGTCAGCATGATAGGCGCGTCTCCGGTGGGGGCCCAGATTGGATTGGCCTGGGCTTTACGCCTGTCTTTGCGCGAACTGCTGAGCAAATCGGAAACTGTGGTTAGGAAATTCGGAACTTCATAATGGCCTTTTTGAAAGAACGCATCCGCAAGCGGACTTTCGTGTACGCTAACGAACTCGCCCCTAATGGCGATGGCAGGTAGTTCGGGGAAGCGCGTCCGGATCCCTGACAGCAGTTCAAATCCATTCATATTCGGCATCTGTCGGTCAGTAATTACCAAATCAGGCAATGCGTGTTGAATCCGGCGCAAGGTGACAAATCCATCTTCGGCTGTGTCAACAACGTAGCCAGCTTGTTGGAGGATCGAACTCAATAAAATGCGGATGTTTTGCTGCGAACAATCAGCGAATGTCAGCGGTAAAACTTTCGTTGTATTTAAGATATCCTATGCTCAAAAACTCGCTCTGCGCATCAATGGTTTCCGGAATTATTGCTCTCATGTTGTTAGTCGGCCAGGAAACTGGCAAGATCACTACTTCGCTCAACACGTCTGAAATCGCGAGGTTCGATGCTTCCGCCTTGCCGATTATTGCCAAAATCCATATTGGCGGCGACCCCGATTGGCTGGGAATTGGATTCGACTCGGTATGGGTCTCGGTTCCAAAAAACAATGAGGTTGTCCGGATCAATCCGAAGACCAATGCAATTGAAGCCCGAATCAAAGTCGGCGAGGAACCTTGTTATGGCATTGGCATCGGCGAGAGTCATGTCTGGGTTTTGAATTGCAAGAGCCAAAACCTCGTACGCATTCGTCCACAAGACAACACCGTGGACCAAGTTAATTCTGTTCAGATCGCTCCGCACGGTGAAGGAGGAATCGCCGTTGTTAAAGAAGCTGTCTGGTACGTCAGCAATCAAGATGGACACTCCAGCACCCTGCTCGAACTCAACGGCCAAACTACCGAGGCTGTAAATGTGGGCACTGATTCGGCCGTAGTAAATTCGGCTTTCGGATCAATTTGGGTTACCAGTACCGGGGAAGGGAAGATCTACCGGGTTGATCCAAAACAGCATAAAGTCGTCGCCACCATCACTGTTCCAGCGTCGCCTCGATTTACTACCATCGGCGAGCGGTCCGTGTGGGTCTTGAGCCAATCCGACGGAAGCGTCTCCCGCATTGATCCCGCAACAAACAAAGTCATTGCCAATATTCCTGCTAACGTCCCCGGAGCGGGCGGAGATATCGCGTCTGGTGGAGGTTATATCTGGGTAGCTGCCAGTGGAACACCGCTGATGAGAATCAATCCAAAGACCAATAAAGTGGTGGACCAATACGGAAACTATAAGGGCGCCGACGCCATTCGTTTCGGCTTTGGCGCAGTTTGGGTCTCAGATCATGGCAAAGGCGATCTCTGGAAAATCGATCCACAGAAACTAAGCCACTAACTCTCTGTGCTTGATCAGTGGTATCTGTGGAGATGAGTGGTAAGTTTTGATTTTTTCAACTTAAATCATCGGCCAAGAGCTCACTTCTGTGAATGACAGGCGCCGTTTCCCGAATCGGTAAACTGACCGCCCGCGACGGGAATGAACTCCCAGTCATAGCTGCCAGAGTGCAAACTCAGTTTGAGAACTCCAAAAGTTTTGTTGCTCCTGATTTCAGTGGTGGGCAAAGGCCGATTAAATCGGCGCTGATTCTTGCCACCTGTTCCAACCACGAACTCTCGTATGCCTTTCTTCGGGTTGGCCACACCGTTTGGAGTTTGGGGCGCAAAACGTTCGTAGTCGTGATCGTGGCCGTTCAGGACGATGTCGGCGCCAGCTTCATAGAGGTCATCCCAAAACGGTTTCATCGCAAGGTCATTGCCGTGCTCGTCTCCTGAACTGAAAAGCGGACTATGCCAGTAAGCCAGAATGCATTTAGAGGAATTCTTCTGCAGATCATTGCGCAGCCATTGTTCCTGCTGCGATCCTTTTTGGCAGCCGCCTACCTCGCCACATTGGCTGTTGAGAGCGATGATGTGCCATGAGCCTAGATTAAAGCTGTAATATCCGTGGCTTGTCTCCTCGGCAATTTTTCCAAAATAGTTGAAATAACCTGCCGCGCCCGGTGTATGGTATTCATGGTTCCCCAACGCTGGACGCGTGCGTGATTTATGGCGGCCCCAGGTTTTGTCATAGCATTCATTGAAATTCTGCTGGGTGCCATCGGGATACGCCAAGTCGCCGAGGGCCAAGATTGTTCCAGGTATCTTGTCCAGCAACTTGGCAGTTGCTTCTGAGCCAGAGAAGTTGGGGCAGTCAACGATGTCGCCAGCAGCAATCACCGTTTGCTCGGAGGCAGTAGCGTCAGATGGTGAACCGTCGGCCTTAACCTGGCCAAAGCTGGCTAAGCTAGCTGCCAATACCATAAACAAGAGGCCTGTTTTCATCAGCTTTATGTATATCAGAATTACTTGTAAAGAATAAAACAGGCCCGCCGGATCGGGCGGGCCTTTAGAAAGTTTATCCGACTTATTTTTCTCTAGACGGTGTCCAACGCAATCCAACCGAGATGGTTCGGTTGTAATATTCGCGCTGGATAGGATAGATCTCACTGCCCTGATAGAACCCAAAAACTTCATTATTTAGGTTGAGCATGGAGACAATAGCCTGAAATCCGTGTCCTCGCGGTATCCAGTAGCTCACCTGTGCGTCCACTTGCGTGTGCGGAAAGAGGTACGTATCTCCATTGGGTCCCTTGAGTCCGCCGTCAGCGCCATTCTGGAAATTGTAGAAGAAAATGTTGGCGTCGTTGTGGCTCAGGCCCATGCGTGCCGAAATGCCCTTCTTGTCGTAGGTCATATCGAAATTCCAGTTATTGGGCGCCTGGCGCTGAAGCGCGGGATGGTCCGTACGGCCCCCGAATGCGCCGGGAGCGAAAGTAACCTGCGAAGTTGTATAGCTATAGTTGGCTCGCACTCCCGCACCGTTTAGGAGTCCGGGAAGGAAGGTGAGATGCTGCTGCCATGCCATTTCAAAACCGGTAAGGTGTGCGCTGGGTCCGTTGACAGGACCGAATTGCAGGAATTGGGCGAACGGCCCAGAGGTCAGCCGCGTTTGGACATTGAAAATAGGATCTGTCAGATATTTATAGAAGACCCCGGCCTGGATTACGCCTACCGGTTTCAGGTAGTGTTCGATCAAAAGGTCAAAATTTTGTGCATGCTCTGGTTTGAGATTGGGATTGCCAATTGATATCGAACTCTTATTCCGAGTTGGGCCGTCTGCTTCAATAATCTTCGGTGGAAGATCCGCGAAGTTTGGACGAGCGATCCCTATCCCGTAGGCCGCCCGAAGAATCGTGTTTTGGCCAAACTGATACTGGAATTGAACACTTGGAAGAACATCGGTATACGATTGATCTCCAGGCACCCGCGTGACGCTATTCGGGTCGTTGTTCACAATGTGCAGCCCCAGGAACGAAGCCGAAGTAGATTCAATGCGCACTCCCGCCTGCAAGCGCGCATGGCCAATATTGATGGTGTTCATCGCATAACCGGCATAAACCTGCTCGCTGGCGTTAAAGTCGCCGGGAATTATCCGGTTGTTCAAGAAGGCATTGGGAGTGAAGGTGTTTCGATTGGAATTGAAGAACGCAAGAATCTTGTTGTAATCCGTAGTTGGACCGAACTTAGGATATGCATTGAGGTAGTAATTCGGGTTCGTGAAGCCCCGCAAGACCTGGCTCATCTTGAGGGTGTCATCTGCATTAAAAAATTGCTGGTTGTTGAGTTGAGACTTGACCGCATCCCGGACCTTTACGCCAATTTCGAAGACGCTGAAATGCGGGCCGGCATTGTACTGGCGAGTGAGTGAAATAGCGCCATGAATATCTCGTTCGAAGGTGTGGTTATCTCCTTGCGAAAGCCGGTCCAAAACATAAAGATTTGGGTCGAAAATAGTAGGCACGTTGACGGGATTAAGTTTTGGAGTATGAGGGTTGGTTGTATCGATGGCAAACTGCACGCCGCCGTTGAGCAGGTTGGATGGGTTGTTTGGATCGGCGACGAAGTTGGCCGCTGGAAAAGTGCCGGTGAAGCGCGCTTGGCCTAGTGAAAGTTCATAGTTCAATCCAGTTTTCCCAAAGTCGTGCCGGGCGCCAGCTATCACGCTAAAGAGCCTCTGCTCGGGGGTGCGAGTTAAATCGGTAAAACTGACGCTTCCGTCAGGATTTGTCAGATTCTGTGACTGAAAACTGCCCACCGAAGGTGAGTAAATCCAGTCCTCGCCAAAGTCCTTAAACCGGGAGAATATTCCCCGGATGTAGGCGCTCGACCAATCTCCTAATTTGTAATCGACAGTGCCACCGAAGCCGTAGCGGGTGCGGTTGTACCAATATTCACGCTGATCGATACCATTGGTTACTGGAACGCCTTGGGCAAAATCACCGTTGCTCAACGCTGTAGTTCCTACAGAAGGCTCTACGTCGTCGATGCCGCGCTGGTTCCAGTCGAAGCTGCCGCCGAACATGATTCCGAGACGTTTGTTCTTGCCGAAGCGGTTGCCGGCAGTTCCATCGAATTGGTTCAACCAGCGTCCGCCGGCAATCGGAGTGTAACCGCCCATGCCCAGAGCACTGATGTAGGGTTTGTCGCTGGCGCTCTTTGTGACCAGGTTGACCGATCCGCCAATCGCATCGCCTTCCTGATTGGCAGAGAGCGTTTTGCTGACCTGGACCATCTCGACTAAATCTGCGGGAATGGCATCGAGCTTGACGTTGCGCACGTTTTCGGGGGAAGGCAGGTGTACGCCATCCACGGTAACGTTGCTGAGACGCGGTTCGGTGCCGCGAATCTGGACGTACTTACCTTCACCCTCGTCGCGCTCCAGCGAGACGCTAGGCAGCCGGCCGACGGCGTCTGCAATGTTGGTATTGGGCAGGCTGGTGATCACCTCAGCCGGCAGAACCTGGATGATGTTATCGGCCGTACGTTCAATGTTCAGGGCTTCAATCTCGCCGTGCTGGCGCTCTCCGCGAACTTCGACGACTTCGCTATGAGTGCCGATCTGAAGCGTAGCATCGACCTTTGCCACCTGGCCTGCCGTCACATCCAGCTCAGTGGAGAATGGTGCGAATCCAACATAAGACACCGTAAGAGTGTAGTGACCGGGAGACAGATCAGAAATTGTGAACTGGCCTTGGGAGTCCGACACAGCCTTGTAGCCATTGGGTTGCAGTTCCACACGTGCTCCCTGCAAAACAGCGTGGTCTGCGTCTGTGATATGGCCGCTAATTGTAGCTTTGCGTTCCTGCGCTTGAAATGGAATCAGACAGAGCATATTCACGAGCAATAGCATCGCGAACCTTGAGTACCAAGACTTTCTCATACACAACTCCAATCGAGGCTTCGAGGAACCTGTGCAAGGACCAAAGTGATTCACGGAAGTTTGCCCATACCCAAGCTGCCATGAAGCCTCTATGACGCGGGGGATTTAAGGAACCGGGAATCCTACCCAGTCGGTATGAGGAAAATGTGAATATTCCGTTAAGAAAAGATTAAACCTGCGTTGCCTCTGTGGATTCTGTGGATAATGCGATCAAGACTTCTGTGGATCGCTGCTTGCTCCGCATTGCCCCTGGTGGCAACTCTGTTTTCAAGGAACAGTGGTTAATTCAGGGTGAGGCAAATTCCCGTAGAGCTCTTTTTGCCGGCTGTCGCGCTGCTCTTTGATGATGCGCTCGGCCGCAGTCAGTTCGGCTTGAGCTTCCTGAGTCCGATTCAGGCGCAGCAAGACGCGTCCGCGAAGATAATGCAGACTATTGTTCTGTGGGTCGAGCTTGAGGGCCAAGTCTAGCTCCGCAAGGGCTGCCTGATATTTTCCTGCCTGGTTATAGATTTGGGCTAGGCCAAAGCGCGAACTAGTCAGGCGTGGATCACGCGACAGCGCTGCCCGAAAATTTTCCTCGGCTTCCTTATATTGCTGCAAATGCCAGCAGGTAGCGCCCAATTGGTCATAATTGAAAGCCACTTCGGGCTCAACTCCAATGTCCTTGAGAAACTCTTCCTTGGCATGATCAAAATCATCCGTACGAAAATACGCCAGCCCCAGGTTGAAATGGACAAACGGCAGATTGGGACTCAT